>NZ_QXJA01000013.1:0-73772 GCF_022750605.1 Faecalibacterium sp. BCRC 81149
GAACCAGTCATATTGGTCGGTGACGATGACGGTGAGGTTCCACCTGTTCCCATTCCGAACACAGAAGTTAAGCTCACTCGTGCCCAAGATAGTTCGCTGGAAACGGCGCGTGAAAATAGGTAGTCGCCGACTTACATGAAACCCCTGAGGAAGAAATTCTTCAGGGGTTTGTTTTTGTTGTGCGTGTGCCTTTCCGTTAAAATAGCCTAAAAAATCACATGGATTTGTGAATGTTCACAAACTTCGTCCAGACCCCTTGATTTTTTATAGGGGGGGGGGTATGATAAGGTGCGAAAAGCACCTTGTGAGCAAAACAGAAAGATCGGCAAACCAGTCGGAAGGCTGTGACGCAAGGCGGAAGGCCCGGTAGGGGCCGTCAGCTGCACTTTGCTCTGCAACCCTCTTCGACTATGCGGAAATGTGCCGGCACCCCCCAAAGGGCAGCCGGTGCGGGGTTATGGAGAAGTTTATGGGATTAGCTTTTCCGGGTACCACGATCACCCTGCCCTTGAGAGAAGCGGCGGGTTAAAGCATAGATAGAGAGGGCGAGCACCCCTAAAGTACAAAACGCAAAGCGTTGTACCAGCCATTTGGCTGGTGCGGCGCTTTTTTCTTTTTGTCCAGGCGCTTTCCATAGAGAAACTGGGAGTATTGATGACTGACAAAGGATCGGTCGGCTGTTTGACCACCACTTTTCGATCATGTGAGCATGAACTGGAAAGGAGCAGAAGAAAAATGACAAACAAGAAATTCAAGTTGGCAGCAATGTCGCTGGCCACCGCGGTTGCAGTGAGCGCGGTTGGCCCCAGCGCTTCTGCGGTGACGTATTATCTGGGCGATGGCAGTGTAACTGTTGACAAGGATGACACTCGCGGCGCGTATAGTTATCAGGGTGAGGACGGCAGTGAGGAGCACCGCACCTACGTCAACGAGGATAAAGCGGAAACTGGCGATGGTACGATCTACGTTAAGGACGGCAACGCGCCAACCACTGATACCTCCAACAATGGCACAGAGGAAACCACGCCTACGGATAATGACACACAATCCACCGATGCTTCTGGCAACAACACAGAGAACAGTTCCACGTCTGAGACCACAACTGGAAACACCATCACGGTCAAAGAAGATGTAAAAGATGCAACCATCGTGGTTGACGGCGTGAATGTGGACACCAGCACCCAGACTGAAGCACTCCCAGATACCGGGAGCACAGGGGATAAAACCATCATCAAGGTGGGCGAGGGTGCAGATGTTGACTTGACAGTCAGGGATTCCAACCTGACCACCGGCGGCAACGGCATTGATATTGGTGTGAATCTGAAAGGTGAGGATGAAAACAAGGGAGCCAATGTTGACCTGACGCTGGATAATACCAAAGTCAACCTGACACAAAACGGAAAGGCGGGTATCAACGTACAGGACAATTCTAATGTGGATCTTACCCTGAAGGGCGAGAATGCCATTGATGGCTCCAAGGCAATTGAAAACGAGGACCTTAAAAAGAATGTCAATGTCGAGGGTATCCGTGTGGGCGGTGGCGGCGCAGGTGACGGTTCGGGCGCCAGCGAGGGTGCAAAAACGCACCTGACTATCAGCGGCGGTGTAGAAAAGACCGAAACTGCGGAAGCAGACACAGAAGAAACGGAAAGCCCCGCTGGCGGCTCACTGACCATCAGTAAGACCACAGGCGGTCTGGTAATGGCAGATGGCTCGGACGTGGAAATCACGGACGGCGCTGATGTGACCATTGAGGATACTAAGACCTCCAGTTCCACTCAGGCAGGCCGCGCTGTTACCCAGCACGGTGATCTGACCCTCTCCGGCGGCTCTTCCCTAACGATAGACGGTGGGAAGGACAATAAAGCGCCGCATACCGGTATTGGTATTGCCAGCTGGGATGATATCACAGTCGAGGATGGCAGTACGCTGGATATCAGTGGTGCTGCGACCGGTATTTACGGACATCAAGGCTCGGATGCAAGCCTGACTGTGAAGGATAGTACGCTAAATATCAGCGATGTTAAAAAAGCCATTGAGTACGAGGGTGCAGGTGTAGACAAGGAGGGAAAGGCACTCAAATCTGCCGGTGATATTACGTTTGAAAAGGCAAAGGTTAATATTGATGCTGGCAATATCGGTATTACGACCGGAAACAACGGTACTTCTTCCATTAAACTTGACGATACAGAAGCTAAAATAACCGTAGGCGCAGGAGGCACTGCAATTTATGGCCCGGAAAAAGGCGGTAAGGGCGATTTGAATATCGCTCACAGTAAGCTCGATATTGATGCCAGCGCATTTTATGGTTATGGTATTAGGGCGGGATATAAGAATGTGAATATTCGAGATGGAAGCGTTGTGAATTCCAACTCGAGTGCAGCAGGCATCATCCTGACCGGTAGTGAAGGGAATGCGACTAAACTGAATGTTTCAAACAGTTTGTATAATTTGACGACCGCTTTTCATTATGGCGTATGGGCATGTGTAGCAGATGGTGCATACCAAGGAAAGCCGACTCATACGATTCTGGTCAACGATAATGGTGCAATGAACATCAGTGATACGGCCGGTTCACCATATGTTGCTTCTGCGGGTATTATGATGGACGATGGGGTCTCTTTGATTGCTGATAACGGCGTTATAACCACAAACGGTAAATATCAATATGGTGGTATCAATGCCTATGGTAATGATATCAATATCCGTTTCAAGGACAATTCGCATGTAGATGTTGAATCGATTACGTATGACGCTGAGCATAAAAACCAGAACCTCATCGTTACCGGCGGCACACTGACCTATGATTATAGCGCCGACAACACCCTGTGGCCGGTGAACGAGCAGGGCGACAAGCTGACCAATTTCCTGCTGACCAAGGATGATGCCCACGCAAACTTCGATGCCCTTTCCTATAAAGGCCAGACCTATACCTACCTCTCTGACCTGAACAAGGAGACCGGGAAGCAGTATCTTTCCGTGTGGGTGCCCGCCGCCGCACTGAACTATATGCTGGATGTGGACGGTTCCCATGACCCGGAGATCATCGGCAAGGTGCTGGAAGAGCTGAAGCAGGCCGGATACAAATTCGACACTGCCTATCAGACCGCTGAGAATGGCGATCAGGTCGTTATTCTGCGGGATATGGTGGTGAACGGCAAGAGCCTGAACTTCACCAAGACCACCGATGCAGAGGGCAACACCAAGCTCATCTGGGGCAACTACGAAAAGCAGGCAGAAGGTGCGCCCAGCGCCTATGATATGGTCTATGGCACCGAGTACGAGTATGAGGGCAAGACCTATACCATCGTCTGGGGCTATGAGAGCCAGAACAACCCCAACACCACCGCAGCAGCGGGCGTGCTGGATGCCTTTGGCCCGGATTCCAACGTGAAGGTCACCGGTGAAACCGTCGATGGCACCGACTCCGCACAGTACACCGTGACCATTTACGGCGCTCTGCGGGAAGTGACCGACCCTGTGATCCCCACGAACCCGAAACCGGAAACGCCCAAGGACCCCGATCCTACTCCTCCGGCTCCGGAAACGCCCGAGGACTCCGCTCCTACTCCTCCGGCTTCCACTACGCCGACTACCCCGGCTGTGCAGAATACACGGCCCACCACTCCCACCGTGGAGCAGGCAGTCGCTAAGACCACGCCCGCCCCGGAGAGCGGCAAGCTGATCCAGACCGGTACCACCAACTGGGTGGCAGATGTTCTGGTGCGTGCAGGCGGTGTCCTGCTGGCTGCCGGTTATCTGCTGGAGCGTAAGCGCAAGGGCATGTTCCATAAGGCACAGCACTAAACACGTTCTTGTAGATGACGTAAAAAGGTAAAATATTAAACTGGCTTGGGGCCGCTGCACAAATTTTTGTGGGGCGGCCCCACTTTTTGCAGAAAAAGGCGCTCTCGTCTCGTATTAGGGGATGAAAGCGCTTTTGATTTTGCAAAAAAGGATGAGAACGAGAATGAAAACTTCACCGCGCCGCCGGAAGCACCGGCGCAGAGCCTTCCGGCGGCTGTTCTGGCTGCTGGTGCTGGCAACCCTGCTTTTGCTGCTGTGGCCCCGGCGGGTCACGCTGGATGGGCTGAACAGTCCCCATGCCATTTTACTGCAGGCCGACAGCGGGGAGGTGCTGGCCGAAAAGGATGCAGACAGCACGATCTATCCGGCTTCCATGACCAAGATGATGACGGCTCTGCTGGCCATAGAAGCAAACCCGGACCTCGACACGCCCGTGACCCTGCCGGAGGAGATCTTTCCGGCTCTGCAGGCCCAGAATGCCTCGCTGGCGGGGTTTCAGGCCGGGGAAACGGCCACGGTGCGGGATCTGCTGTACGGGGCCATGCTGCCCTCGGGGGCCGAATGCTGCGAGACGCTGGCCCGGGAGGTGAGCGGCAGCGAGGAAGCCTTTGTGGCCCGGATGAACCAGAAAGCGGCAGAGCTGGGGATGACCGCCACGCATTTCTGCAACCCCACGGGCCTGCACGACCCAGAACATGTTTCCACCGTGCGGGATATGTCCCGGCTGACAGAAGCAGCCCTGCAGAACGAGACCTTCCGCAAGCTGTTTACCACGGAGCGGTATACCGTTCCGGCCACCAACTGCCACCCGCAGGGGTTCACGATGCACAGCACCCTGCTGAGCCAGCTGGACGGCACAGAGCTGCACCGTGGCCGGATCCTGGGCGGTAAGACCGGCTACACCGGGGAAGCAGGGCTCTGCCTTGCCAGTCTGGCTGAGGTGAAGGGCAGGGAATACATTCTGGTCACGGCCGGGGCGGGGGGAGACCACAGCACCGCGCCCTACCATATCGAGGATGCCGTAACGGTCTACCGCCGTGTGAGCCGGGGGTCCTGAACAGGGGAGCGGATGCGCTCCCTTTTTCTGTGCCCGGCTTTGTGGTACAATGGAACAAAACCATTCACAGAACAGGAGAACCATCATGCTCAAGGATTCACAGGTCGATCTCTGCGGCCGCACCGATTTTACCCGCACCGCGCCCCTGCTTGCCCGGGATGAGGCGTTTTCGTTTGCCTGCGCGGGCTGCGGCGGCTGCTGCCGGGGGCGGGAGGATATCGTGCTGTCGGGCTTTGATCTGTGGCGCATCGCGGCCCGCCTGCGCCTGCCGCCCCGCACCGCGGCCCGGGCGTTCTGCCGGGGAAGCATCGGGCGGGTCAGCCGCCTGCCGGTGCTGCGGCTGGCCCCGCTGAAGGAGGAGCGCGGCAACTGCCCCTTCCTCACCGGGAACCACTGCGCCATCCACGATGCCGAGCCGCTGGTCTGCGCCCTTTACCCGCTGGCGCAGGAGATCACGAAGGAGGGGCAGGTATCCTACTTTTTGCAGCCCACCCAGTGCGGCGGGCAGGTCATTGCGGCAAGGGTGGGGGATTATCTGGCCCGTTACGATGTGCCCGCCCGGGAGGCCACCGATGTGCGCTGGGCGCAGTTGTGCATGGCGCTGGAAGATACCGTGGAGCGGCTGGAGGCTCTGTTTGAGCCGGTGTTTGCCCGGCGGATGCAGGAAAAGCTGTGGCAGGCGCTGTATTACCGGTACGACTTTGCAAAAGAGTACCGCCCCCAGCTGGAAGAAAATCTGCTCTGGCTGGACGGTGAGCTGAAAAAGCTCGAAGGAATGCAGATGCGGCACAGAACCATCGAAAAAAGTAATAGATAAAATTACTTTGATTGATAATTCGGGCTGTTCCCCGGTTGTTTTGGAGCGGAAAGTGTGATATACTTCACGAGTGTAAAGCGGAAGCGCGATGCGACAGGCCGCTTGAATACTGACTTTCATGCGGTGTCCTGCTGCCGCGAAAGTAGAATTGAGGGAGTAATATCATGCGTAAAATTTCTCGTCGTTCGTTCCTGTCTGCCGCCGCTGTCTGCGGCGCAGCTGCTGCCCTGACTGCCTGCGGCGGTTCCTCCGGCTCCACGGCTGCTTCTTCCACCGCTTCCTCTGCTGCGGCCTCTTCCGCAGCGGCTGACGGCCAGAAGTATACCGTTGGCATCTGCCAGCTGGTGGAGCACGCCGCTCTGGACGCTGCCACCCAGGGCTTTGAGGATGCTCTGACCGCACAGTTCGGCGAGAATGTCACCTTTGACTTCCAGAACGCCCAGAACGATTCCGCAACCTGCGCCACCATTGCCAACGGCTTTGTTTCCGCAGGCGTTGACCTGATCATGGCAAACGCTACCCCCGCCCTGCAGGCAGCACAGGCTGCCACCGACAGCATCCCCATTCTGGGCACCTCCGTCACCGAGTACGGTGTTGCTCTGGGTCTGACCGATTTCGATGGCACCGTGGGCGGCAATGTCTCCGGCACCTCCGATCTGGCTCCGCTGGATCAGCAGGCAGATATGATCACCGAGTGGCTGCCCGAGGCCACCAAGGTGGGCCTGCTCTACTGCTCTGCCGAGGCAAACAGTCAGTATCAGGTAGACGAGGTCCAGAAGTACCTTGAGGCCAAGGGCGTTACCGCTACCCAGTACGCTTTCTCTGATTCCAACGATCTGGCTTCTGTCTGCCAGAAGGCTGCCGACGAGAACGACGCAGTGTATGTCCCCACCGATAACACCTGCGCTGCCAACACCGGCATCATCGACGGCATCTGCCGCCCGGCCAAGAAGCCCGTGTTCGCCGGTGAGGAGGGCATCTGCTCCGGCTGCGGCGTGGCGACCCTGTCCATCAGCTACTACGATCTGGGCTACACCACCGGTGAGATGGCTGCCAAGGTCCTGACCGGTGAGGCCGATATCTCCACCATGCCCGTTGAGTACACCAACGTGACCAAGAAGTACAACAAGACCATCTGCGATGATCTGGGCATGACCGTTCCCGAGGGTTACGAGGCCATTGAGGAATAACAGGCGCTCAGTCTGTTTTGCAGAAAGCTCCCCTGATAGGGGCGCAGAGTTCACGCTGCAGTGACGGAGAGGCTTTACAATAAAATCAGCGGAGAAGAGCGAATTTTTGCTCTTCTCCGCTTTCCCGTATCAGAAAAAAGTGTAGTTACAGGAGGAAAACGTTTTGGATATTCTTGCAAGACTTGCCAACCTGCCCGGTGCCTTGCCCGGTGCCTGTGCGCAGGGCCTCATCTGGGGCATCATGGCCATTGGTGTGTACCTGACCTACCGCATCCTGGATGTGGCTGACCTGACCGTGGACGGTTCCTTTGGCACCGGCGGCGCGGTCTGCGTTATGTGCCTGCTCTCCGGCATGAACGTCTGGGCAGCGCTCTTCATCGCCCTGCTGGCTGGTCTGGCCACCGGCCTTGTCACCGGTCTGCTCCACACCTTTATGGGCATCCCGGCCATTCTGGCTGGTATTCTGACCCAGCTGGCTCTCTACTCCATCAACCTGAAGATCATGGGCAAGGCCAACCAGTCCATCAACGTGGACAAGTACGACCTGCTCATCTCCCTGCGCTGGGTCAAGGAGCTTGCCCTGCACAACCCCATCATCATGGTCATTCTGGTCAGCGCCGTGGTCATCGGTGTGCTGTACTGGTTCTTTGGCACCGAGCTGGGCTGCGGCATCCGCGCCACCGGTTCCAACCCCGCCATGAGCCGCGCCCAGGGCATCAACACCAGCTTCAATGTGGTGCTGGGTCTGGCAGTCTCCAACGGTCTGGTAGCCTTGTCCGGCGCACTGCTGAGCCAGTATCAGGGCTTTGCCGATGTCAGCATGGGCCGTGGTGCCATCGTCATCGGTCTGGCCGCTGTCATCATCGGCGAGGCCCTGTTCAGCCGCATCTTCCACAACTTTGCCCTCAAGCTGGTGTCCGTCTCGCTGGGTGCCATCATCTACTACATCGTCATCCAGCTGGTGCTGACCCTCGGCTTTGACGCAAATCTGCTCAAGCTGCTGAGCGCCTCCGTGGTGGCGGTGTTCCTGGCCGTGCCCTATTGGAAGAGCAAGTACTTCGCAAAGCCCGCGGCAAAGAAGGCACAGAAGGAGGATGCAAAAAATGCTTGAGATCCAGAATGTTTCCAAGACCTTCAACGCCGGTACCGTCAACGAGAAAACGGCCCTGAATGGTCTGAACCTGAAATTGAACGAAGGTGATTTTGTCACCGTCATCGGCGGCAACGGTGCGGGCAAATCCACCATGCTGAACGCTGTGGCCGGTGTGTGGCCTGTGGACAGCGGCAAGATCATCATTGACGGCACCGATGTGACCAAACTGGGGGAGCACCAGCGCGCCGCCTATATCGGCCGCGTGTTCCAGGACCCCATGACCGGCACCGCCGCCACCATGCAGATCGAGGAGAACCTTGCCCTGGCCGCCCGGCGCGGCAAGCGCCGCGGCCTGAGGATCGGCATCACCAAGGCCGAACGGGAGCGCTACCGTGAACTGCTCAAGAGCCTGGACCTGGGCTTGGAGGATCGCCTGACCGCCCGCGTGGGCCTGCTGTCCGGCGGTCAGCGTCAGGCACTGACCCTGCTCATGGCTACCATGAACAAGCCCAAGCTCCTGCTGCTGGATGAGCACACCGCCGCTCTGGACCCCAAGACGGCGCTCAAGGTGCTGACCCTCTCGGCCAGGATCGTGGAGGAGAACCACCTGACCACCATGATGATCACCCACAACATGAAGGATGCCATCAAGTACGGCAACCGCCTGATCATGATGCACGAGGGCCACATCATCTATGATGTCTCCGGGGAAGAGAAGAAGAACCTGCATGTCTCCGACCTGCTGGCCAAGTTCCAGATCGCGTCCGGCGGCGAGTTCGCCAACGACCGTATGATCCTTTCTTAAAAAAGATGAAGCGGCAATAAAGTAGTTGCTTCTTAAAACATAGAGAACCCCCCTGCCGGGAGATCACCGGCAGGGGGGTTCTCTATTAGAGTATTGGGTTTGCGGTGTTATTTGTTCTTCTCGTTACGGTACGATTTACTTTTTGAACGCCTGCACCTGATTCCATGCCTTGATAACCTCTGTGCGGCTTACAGGATCAGTTGCTTCATAGGTTTCGCCGTTGTTCTTCGCGGCCTTGAGCAGGTCGTTCTCCACGGCCCATGCAATGGCCTTGTCAGTCTCAGTGGCATTGGCGTTCAGCACGGCGGCGGGTTCAGGCTTTCCTGCATTGTTCCACACCAGTGCAGCCAGCTCACCTCGGTTTGTTGGAATAGCTGTACCGGTTGGCAGGGCGCAAATCAGATAGAACTCAGTACCCAACTGATAGGTCTGGTAGGCCAGCACCGCGGTACCTGCGGCGGCAGTACCAATGATGAGGGTAGTGCCCAGAATGTTGGGCTCTTCCTCAATGCTTGCATCCTTTGTCATGGCTTCGATAATAACATTTTCACCCGGCATGGTAAAGGTAATGGTTTCAGCCTTGGGTTCAACAGCGTTCAGCACGCTGGCAGGCTTAATTGTCCACTGGTCAAAAGTCTGAGCATCGGAAAGAATGCTCTTATCAAAGGTTACTTCCACTGTTGCACCTTTTTCAATGGTAATGTCACCATTGTCATTGATAGTAGCATCCTTGCCGTTTACTTTTGCAATACCGCCAAGAAGGGATAGAGTGTAGGTGACCTTTTCTTCTTTCTGGGGAACATTGTAACTCCACTTAATCTGATTGCCAGTGACTTGATTCGCGGGAGCGGTATTTTCGGTCTCTTTGACATCAACTTTGACGATATAATCGCCCGGTTCCGTAGGGAGCCCGCGGTCATTCAATTTCTCACCGGGAACTTCATTTCCCTTATCATCATAAAACTTCCTATTGATGATATCATCAGCATTGACTTGAGTATTGTTCGATGTCACTTCTCCGGTTACCGCGTCAAACTTGAGGTCAACATCCGGGTCGATCACATCTTTTTGTGTCCATTTTGCAGTCAAGGTTATATCATAGTCCGGCATGGAGAAACTATAATTGCCGTTCTCATCTGGGCCGTTCAAGGATGGGGCGGTTTCTCCATCAGGAACAGTAACTTCCCAATGATTAAAGTTATAGCCGGTTTTCTTTGTGGGTGTAGGAACAGAAACGGACGAACCATAGTCGTACGAGTTCGTTTTCTTGTTTTCGTCGTTCTCCAGTGTTACAGTATGGCTATGTGCGTTCCAATGGGCATACAAGATGATGTTGCTGCTGACGGCTTCTGTAAATGTATATTTTGTGCCGCCTTCTGCCTGTGTATACCAGCCATCAAAATCATAACCTGTACGCTGTGGGGGTGTGGTGGGGACGCTTGCAGTCCCTAGCTTCTCGTTGCTGTAAACAGTCTGCTTGTCCATAGTGCCACTACCATTTATAGTGCCACCGTTCAAATCAAAGTTGATATCACACAGATACCGAACTTTGCTGGTTAGTGTATCATTGCCTGCGTTATTAACTCTGACTTTTTCCCAGTCTGTTTTATATCCATTATATTTTACATCATTTAGTTCTGTGCAATCTTTGAATGCGTTTCTATTTATAATGTTAATACCCTTTTCAAGGGTCACGCTTGTAAGACCTGTGCATCCATTAAACGCGTCTGAGCAGATTTCATACACACTTGTAGGTACCTTTATTTCTGTTAACCCTGTACAATCCTTAAAAGCGCTACTACTGATTCTGTAAATGCCATTTGTTAAGGTGACTTGAGATAACTTGGGATTGCTTGGAAAAGCCGCATCCATATTTTTGATGGTACTCGGAATCGTAATGCTTGTTAACTGAGAACAACCATAAAAAGCAGCTTGGCCAATTTTTGTAACACCTTCAGGGATTGTAATCTCAGTTAGACTGGAACATTTAAAGAATGCACTGTCTTCAATTTCGTCCAACGTAGGAGGCAATGTAACTTCCGTAAGCGTGTTACGTACATTATTAAAAGCCCCCATTCCAATTTTTGTTACAGTATATGATTTACCATTACCATCTGAAATTGAGCTCCCAATGGTAAGTTGTGTAGGGTTTTCTGATGTACCGGAAACTGTAACCGATTTTCCATCGGCGTTAACTATATATTTGAGGTTTCCTTTAGTAATCTTAGTTGCTGCTACTGCTCCCATGGGTAGGAATGTTAACGTTATGCTGAGTGCCACTAATAGACTGACAAATCGTTTTTTCATGGATTTCCTCGCTTTCATGGTTTAGTGCCGCAGAAAAACGACATAGAATGTATGGCAAAAAAAGGTAATAATACCAATTTGAAGAATACCATGCGTGGAATTCTCTGTCAATGGAATTGTAGGAACTCACAAAAAAGTTTGGAGGAATGTACAAGAAAAGGCTTTTCCAGCATCGCGGGCAATAAAAAAGAACCCGTCCCCGGGGAAAATCCGGGAACGGGTTGAGTACGGAAAGCTTACCGCTTGATATCGTAGTTCATGTTCATCAGGTTGCGGATGGAGCTGACATCGTCGGTGATGTTGGCATCGCCGTGGATGGTGTGTTTGATGGCGCTGCTTGCCACGGCAAAGTTGATCATGTCCATAGCCTTATAGTTGTGCAGCATGGCGTAGATCAAGCCGCTGGCAAAGGCATCGCCGCCGCCCACGCGGTCCAGAATATTAAAGGTGTAGAGCTTGCTCTCAAAGGTGTGGCCGTCGTACCACATAAAGGCCTTGAGGCTGTTCTCGCTGCCGCTGTGGGCATAGCGCACATGGCGGGCAATGCACTTGAGGTTGGGGTAGCGGGCAATGAAATGCTGGAAGATCTCGTCCTGCTGCTCATAGCTGGGCTGCAGGGGCACGCCGTCCTTCCAGTCGCCCTTGCTGTGATCGTTGTCATCCTTCCACAGGTGGTAGGGCTCAATGCCCAGCAGAACGTCAACATAAGGCAGGCACTCGGTGCAGAAATCGCGGGCTTCCTCCCAGCTCCACAGGGTAGAGCGGAAGTTGCCATCAAAGCTGACAGTCAGGCCCTTCTTCTTGGCCACCTTGAGCATATCGATGATGAGACCGCGGCAGTTGGGGCCCAGTGCCGGGGTAATGCCACTCAGGTGCAGCCAGTCGTAGCCGTCCAGCAGAGCGTCCAGATCGACCTGGGAGAAGTCATACTCGGTAATGGCACTGTGCTTGCGGTCGTAGATGACCTTGGAAGCGCGGATGCCGTAGCCGGTCTCCAGATAATAAGTACCCAGCCGGTTGGAGGGGGTCTCGTTGGGCTCGGTCAGGATCATGGGGGTGCAATGCACATCGTTGGAGCGCAGCCAGCGCACCGCGCTCTTGCCCAGGCTGTTGTTGGGCACTACACTGAAGAAGGTGCTGTCCACACCCAGGTTGGCCAGGGCCAGTGCAATGTTGGCCTCGCTGCCGCCGTAGCTGGCTTCAAAGCTGGATGCCATGCGGATCTTTTCGTAGTTCGGCGGGGTCAGACGGAGCATGATCTCGCCGCAGGTGATGAATTTCTGGCCGTTGGGTTCGCTGCCGAGGATGGGATTGTAGTGTTCCATAACGCTCCTCCTAAAAAGTCGTTTCTGGGATCCATTTCATGTGAGAACACATTGTTGTATCCATTATACCGCACAGCGCACCGGATAGCAAGCAAATGCTGTTTCGGCCGAGAGAAAAAGAAAAAGAAATTTTGGTTGTTTTGACGAAAGAACCCCTCGGTCACCTGCGGGATGACGGCGGGGTTCACACCCCCGTCAGGTCAAAGCTGGGCGTATACTCTTCCTTTGCACTGCTCTTCTGCTGCATATAGCCAGAACTGAGGCCCAGATCCATGGCGTAGTTGACCACCCGGCGGTATTCGTAGGTGGTGATGCGCCGCCCGATACCGTGGTCTGCCGCCTGATAGAAGGGGGTGTACTGGCTCATCACGCTGGGCAGGAAGCACCCGGGGTCGGCCTTGTTCCAGGCCGCCATCTGATCGAGCACGGCAAAGCTGTCGTCCACATGGCCGGGCAGGGCAAGGTGGCGCAGGATCACGCCCCGCTGCAGGATGCCCTCACTGTCAAAAACGGGGTGTCCGGCCTGAGCCATCATGGCTTCAATGGCGGGCCTGGCCTGTGCAAAATAGTCCGGCGCGGCGGAAAGCTCTGCCGAAAGGGCAGGGGAAACATATTTCAGGTCGGCCAGCCAGATGTCGATGAAGCCGCGCCAGGCGTGCACGCTCTCCACGGTCTCGTAGCCGCCGGTGTTGCAGACGATGGGAAGATGCAGCCCCTGCGCCCGGGCCAGGTCGAGGGCGGCGATGATCCAGGGCCGCCACTGCCCGGGTGTGACAAGGTTGATGTTGTGGGCTCCCTGCGCCTGCAGGTCCAGAAAGATCTCGGCCAGGCGCTCTACCGTGATCTCCCTGCCCAGTCCCTCGGCGCTGATGGGGTAGTTCTGGCAGAAGCAGCACTTGAGGGTGCAGCCGGAGAAAAACACCGTGCCGCTGCCCCGGGTGCCGCTGATGCAGGGCTCCTCCCAGAAGTGCAGGGCAGCGCGGGCCGCTTTCAGGGTGCGGCCCGCCCCGCAGAAGCCCGTCTGCCCGGCGGCCCGGTCGGCTTTGCACTGCCGGGGGCAGAGAGTACAGGCTTCCGGCACGGCAACAGAAATGGTTTTGGGCATAATATCCAAGTCCTTTGCAAAAGATTTGACAGAATTACTCTTGTTTATTATACCATTTATGATATGGAATGTGGTATACTATGATAGAATATTATATATCATGCAAAAATACTACATATCAGACGGAGGATGTCATGCGCACCGAAAACGAGGAGATCCGGGATCATTTGAAATATCTCTCCCTGCTGGCACGGGATTACCCCTCGCAGGCGGCCGCCGCCAGTGAGATCATCAGCACCCAGGCCCTGCTCAAGCTGCCCAAGGGCACCGAACATTTTATGAGCGACCTGCACGGTGAAAACGAGGCCTTTGTCCACATCCTGAACTCGGCTTCGGGTGTCATCCGGGAAAAGGTGGACATCGTGCTGGGGGAGAGTGTGCCGGAACAGACTCGTGCAGAGCTGGCAACGCTCATCTATTACCCCAACGAGAAACTGCCCCGGCTCAAAGCCAAGTGCACGGATGAGGAAGCGCTTGACCACTGGTACACAGAGACCCTGCTTCAGCTCATTGATATCTGCCGGTTGGTGTCCTCCAAGCATACCCGGCAGCATGTGCGCTCCTGCCTGCCGTCCAGCTGCGGGTATATTCTGGATGAGCTGCTCCATGCCCACTTTGAGGACCACGACAAGGACCTTTATTACGGGCAGATCGTGGGCAGCATCATCGAAAATGGCCGCGCCGACCGGTTCATCGTCCGGCTGTGTGAGCTCATCAAGCGGCTGGCTGTGGACAAGCTGCACATCGTGGGTGACCTGTTTGACCGCGGCCCCCGGCCTGATATCATACTGGACCGGCTCATGCGCCACCACCATGTGGATATCCAGTGGGGCAACCATGACGTGGTCTGGATGGGTGCCGCCGCCGGAAGTCCCATCTGCGTCTGCACCGTGCTCAAAACGACACTGGCCTACCACAACCATGCCATGCTTGAGGACTGCTACGGCATCAACCTGCGGCATCTGCAGCGGATGGCCGAGCAGTTCTACGGAAATGACGACCTGACCCTCTGGATGCCCCACACCGACGCGGCGCGCGGCCCTTACACCGAGGGAATGCTCCACCGCTGTGCCGTGATGCACAAGGCCGTGACCATTCTGATGCTCAAGATGGAGTGCAAGGTCATCGACCGCAACCCGGATTTCAAGATGCGGGGTCGGGATTTCCTGCGGCACATCGATTGGAAAAAGGGAACAGTAACCCTGAACGGGCAGGCATACCCCCTGCGGGACACCAGCTTCCCCACTGTGGACCCGGCAGACCCCGCCGCCCTGAATGAGGATGAGCGGCTGGTGCTTCGCAAGCTGGTGGAATCCTTTCGGCAGAGCGAGCGTTTGCAGCAGCATGTGGAATTTTTGTATGCCAAGGGCAGCGTTTACCACATCGAGAACGGCAACCTGCTCTACCACGGCGTGGTGCCCATGACCAAAAACGGCAGTTTTGCCGTGGAGCGGTTCGAGGGACACAACTACTCGGGCCGCGGCTTGATGGACTACTGTGACGAGCGGGCACGCTGCGGCTACTTTGCTCCCGAGGGAAGCGCTGCCCGGCGGAGCGGTCAGGACTTTTTGTGGTATCTGTGGTGCGGCAAGCTGTCGCCGTTGTTCGGCCGCAGCGCCATGACCACCTTTGAGCGGCTGTATATTGCCGACCCCGCTACCCATGAGGAAGTCAAGGACCCCTATTATACATGGTACAATGAAGAGGCCGCCTGCCGCCGCATCCTGGCAGAATTCGGCCTGCCCGGCACCAGCCACATCGTCAACGGCCATGTGCCGGTGCGGGAGAAGAGCGGCGAGAGCCCCATCAAGGGCGGGGGCCGTCTGGTCGTCATTGACGGCGGGTTCTGCCGCGCCTACCATGAAAAGACCGGCATTGCAGGGTATACGTTGGTGTACTCCAGCCGCACCATGTCCCTGCGGACCCATCAGCCCTTTGTCAGTGCTGAAAAGGCCGTGAACGAAAACATCGACATCGTGTCGCAGAAGAACATACTGGAAACGGAGAACCACCGCATTCTGGTGGAAGAGACGGACGAGGGCGAGATCCTGCGGGAGCGGGTGCATGACCTGAAACAGCTGGTCAAGGCCTATCAGCTGGGCTGGATCAAGGAGACCTGCAGCGAGGATTGCGTCTGGTAAGGGGCGCTGATTGTAAAATTTTTGAAATAAGAAACAAAAATATCGAATATTTCCGCAGATTCTGGGCAAAACAGAAAATAATCGGGCAGGGGAAAAGGGGGCTTTGCTTTTTGCCCGAAGTTGTGTATAATAAGATAGTTGTATCGTGAGGGTGTGTACCCAGCGGTGCGCGGAGAAATCAAGTAAGAACCCTGAGTGGCCCTGCCGCTGGCGGGCCTGCGACAAGGAGATTATAAAATTGGAAAAGTTTGTTATTACGGGCGGCAAGCCCCTGCATGGCGAAGTCACCATTTCCGGTGCAAAAAATGCGGCTGTGGGCATTCTGCCTGCCACCATTCTGGCGGCAGATGTCTGTGTGATCGAAAATCTGCCGGACATCAGTGATGTGGCAGTCAGCCTGAAGATCCTGAGCACCCTGGGTGCCGGCATCAAGATGCTGAACCGCAATACCTACGAGATCGACACCACCCATCTGAACTGCACCAACGTCCCGGACGATCTGTCCCGCCAGATGCGTGCCAGCTACTACTTCCTGGGTGCACTGCTCTCCCGCTTTGGCAAGGCACAGGTGGCCATGCCCGGCGGCTGCAATCTGGGCCCCCGCCCCATCGACCAGCACCTCAAGGTGTTCAGCGCACTGGGTGCAGAGGACAGCGTGGACTACGGCATGATCACCGTGCGTGCCAAGGAACTGAACGGTGCCCATATCTTCTTTGATAAGGTCAGCGTGGGCGCTACCATGAACGGTATGCTCTCCGCTGTGATGGCACAGGGCCAGACCATTCTGGAAAACTGCGCCAAGGAGCCCCATGTCGTTGATCTGGCAAACTTCCTGAATATGTGCGGCGCGGATGTGCGCGGTGCCGGCACCGATGTGATCAAGGTGCGCGGCGTGGAAAAGATGCACGGCTGCACTTACAGCATCATCCCTGACCAGATCGAGGCGGGCAGCTACATGGTTGCCGCTGCTGCCACCGGCGGCGACGTTCTGATCAAAAATGTCACCCCCAAGCATCTGGAACCCATCACGGCAAAGCTCCGCCGTGCCGGTGTGGATGTGGAGGAATTCGATGATTCCGTCCGCGTCTCCCGCAAGGGCGATATCCTGCCGCTGAAGATCAACACCATGCCTCACCCGGGCTTCCCTACCGATATGCAGCCCCTGATGGGTGTGCTGCTCAGCGTGGCAAAGGGCACCTCCACCATCACCGAGAGCGTGTGGGACAACCGCTTCCGCTATGTGGACGAGCTGCGCAAGATGGGCGCAGTGGTGCAGGTGGACGGTCAGGTGGCCGTGTTTGAGGGGGTGGACAAGCTGAATCCCGCCCCCCTGCGCGCTTCTGACCTGCGTGCCGGTGCGGCCATGGTCGTTGCTGCCCTGATGGCAGACGGCACCAGCGAGATCGAGGAGATCGGCCACATTGAGCGCGGCTACGAGAACATCGTGGAAAAGCTGCGCGGCCTGGGCGCTGAGATCAGCAAGGTGGAGCGGATGCCCGCTGCACTGGAATCGGCAATGTAATCATTCAGAACCTCTCAGTCTGCTTCGCAGAAGTTTCCCTGACAGGGAGCTTTTGTGAAGCCATGACGGAGAGGTTCGTTTCTTGAGGTTTGAAATGTCTGAATTCATCTCGTTATACTCTGGCTCCTCCGGCAATTGCAGCGTGGTGCGCACGGGGGAAAAGTACATCATCATCGATATGGGAAAGGGTGTGCGCACCACCTCGGCGGCACTCAAGGAACTGGGCCTGAACATCAGCGATTGTGCGGGCATTCTGGTCACCCACGAGCACTCTGACCATGTCAAGGGGCTGACCACCTTTCTCAAAAAGAATCCACTGCCAGTGTATGGTGCAGATGATACGCTGGATTTCCTGGATGCAAACGGTATCGTGCCCGCCAGCTGTGAGTTGCGCACCCTGTCCGGCGGGGAAGAGGATGTGGGAGATTTCGGCGTGACGATGTTCCCCACCAGCCACGACGTGCCCTGCGTGGGCTACCGCATCCACACCCCGGACAACAAGACCATGACCATTGCCACCGACCTGGGAGTCCTGACCCCGCCGGTGCATCAGGCCCTGAGCGGCTGTGACCTGGTGGCGCTGGAAAGCAACTACGACCTCCACATGCTCCGCAGCGGGCGGTATCCCTACTACCTGCGCTCCCGCATCGAGTCCAACCGGGGCCATCTCTCCAACGATGAGTGCTCGGCAAAGCTGCTGGAGCTGATCCAGGAGGGATGCAAAAAGTTTGCCCTCTGCCATCTCTCGCAGGAGAACAACACCCCGGCGCTTGCTTTGCAGACCATGTTCAACACCCTGGGTGCGGCGGGTGTCGTGCCGGAAAAGGACTGCATCGTACAGGCCCAGCGCCGCAATGAGATCAGCCCCGCGCTTACATTTTAAGAAAAAGGCCCTCTCCGTCAATGCTTCGCAAAGCGTGACAGAGAGGGTTGTTTTTTGTTATTATGCCAGATCCGGCAGGATATCGGGCCAGAGGGCCTGCTCCTGCCGCAGGTCGGTGAAAACGCAGTCCAGATAGATCTTGTTCACAGCCGAGATGATGGTACTGCGCAGGAGCTTGCGTGCATCATCAACATCCGGCTCCAGCTCGGAAAAGCTTTTGGTCAGGCCGAACACATAGGGCAGGTAATTCTCCAGCTCATCACAAAAGGTATCATACGCCTGCGCGGAGGTATAATGCGCCCGCTGCATCTTGAACAGACTGTCGATGTTTTCCATGGACAGGACATTTTTAGAAACTACGATGTAGATCAGGCAGGCCAGCTGATCCCGGGTATACTTCTTTTTGATGGGGTGGCTGATGATCCCTTTCTTAACGTAGTTGCTCACCATGGAAGCGGTGAGCTCCACCCCCTGAAATGTGCGGAAACACCCGTTGACAAACTGTACACTCTGATCCAGATAAAGCCCTACGGTGGGGAGTTCTGCATACCGGGGCAGGGCAAACCCTGCGGCGCAGGCCGCAACGCGGCGGTTTGATTCTAATTTCATGCGGACAGTATACCATGTTTTGGAAATGCGGTCAACAGGAAATTGAAAACTTTTGAAATAATTCAATAAAACAGTTGACAGGGTTTTGAAAAGCTGATATAGTGATTCAGACAACAGGAAAAACTGCGGCATCCTCTGCCGCCGGAATGGAGATAAATGCTTATGAACACCAAGATCGTTGTGGATTCCTCCGCCAGCCTGTACACCTTGCAGGGCGTGGATTTTGAATGCGTTCCCCTGAAGATCATCACCGACGATGCCGAATATCTGGACAACGGCACGATGGATGCCGTGGGCATGGCCCAGACCCTGCGCACCTATAAGGGCAAGACCTCAACTTCCTGCCCCAACGTCAGCGACTGGCTGGCTGCCTACGAGGGAGCCGACGAGGTGTATGCCATTACCATCACGGGCACCCTGTCCGGCAGCTACAATGCCGCCCAGCTGGCCGCCGAGGAATACCAGCAGGAGAACCCCGGCAAGCGGGTGTTCGTGCTGGACAGCCTTTCCACCGGCCCGGAGCAGCGCCTGCTGGCCGAGCATCTGCGGGATCTGCTGGCTGAGGGGAAGGAGTTTGACGAGATCTGTGAAGAGATGCTCCGCTACCACAAGCACACCCATCTGCTCTTTTCGCTGGAATCGCTGGCCAATCTGGCCCGCAATGGCCGCGTGAAGCCTGCCGTTGCCGCTGTGGCGCGGATGCTGGGCATCCGGGTCATCGGTCAGGCAAGTGAGGCCGGAGAGCTGGATGTTCTCTGCAAGACCCGTGGCGAGCATGGTGCGCTGGAGCGCATCGTGCTGGAACTCAAGGAGCACGGCTACACCAACGGCAGGCTCCATATCTCTCACTGCGGCAATCCCGCTGCCGCCGAGCGCCTGAAGCACATGGTAAAGGCTGTGTTTGATGGAGCAAAGGTGGACATCAGCGAATGCGGCGGTCTGTGCAGCTATTATGCAGAGCTGGGCGGCCTGCTGGTTGGTTATGAGGACGCGGAAGCATAAGCGAACGGCCCTCGGAAAAATTCTGCCCACGATCGAATAGGCGCTCATAGCGGGGAAAGCCGTTGTGGGCGCTTTTTTGTTTGCAAAATCTTCCGCTCTGCGCTATACTAACAGCATCAAAATCGCCGTTGGCGGCAGGGGAGGGATACCGCATGTTCAGATTGCCTATCGTCAAGTTTTTCAACCGCATCTTCAACCGTGTCACGATCACAGTGGTGCTGGTGGCTTTACAGGTGCTCTGGCTGCTCTGGGCGTTCTGGTCGTTCACGGCGGGGCGGGTCTGGCTGAACGGTGCCCTGAAGGCGCTGAGCATCATGATCGTGCTGTATCTGGTGCGCAAGGATGAAAACAGTGCTTATAAGATCGGCTGGATCGTTCTGATCGGTCTTCTGCCCCTGCTGGGCGGCGCGCTTTATCTGGCTTTTGGCAACAAGGCCCCCGCCAAGTATCTGCGGGAGCGGATGCAGAAGGTGGAACAGGCCCATCAGACCGAGCTTGCCCAGCCCGAGGGCCAGACCGATGCGCTGGATATCTCCAGCCGGAACCTGAGCCGCTACGTGGCAAAGTTCGGGCCGTATCCGGCCTGGAGGGATACCGCTGCCCACTATTTTTCCTGTGGGGAGGAGATGTATCCCCAGCTGCTGGCGGATCTGGACAAGGCGGAGAAGTTCATCTTTCTGGAATTCTTTATCCTCCGTTCCGGCAAAATGTGGGACGGCGTGGAGCAGATCCTCCGCCGCAAGGCCGCTCAGGGTGTGGATGTGCGGCTGATCTACGATGATTTTGGCAGCCTGCTGGGCCTGCCCAGTGATTTTGTCATCCGCATGGAGAAGGCGCACATCCGCTGCATCCCCTTCAACCCGGTGGTGCCGCTGGTCTCGCTGGTGATGAACCACCGCGACCACCGCAAGATCGTGGTGGTTGACGGCAATGTGGCCTACACCGGCGGCGTGAATCTGGCGGATGAGTATATCAATGCCGAGCAGCGCTTCGGCTACTGGAAGGATGCGGCCATCCGGCTGGAGGGTGCCGCTGTCTGGAACTTTACCGTGATGTTCCTCAATGCATGGAACGCCTTCCGCCCGCAGGAGACCGATTACACCGCCTTTGCGCCCACCCGCCTGCCCGCAGTGCAGGATGGCGTGGTGCAGCCCTACGCGGACAGCCCGCTGGATGAGGAACCGCTGGCCGAGACAGTCTATCTGGACATCCTCTCTCAGGCCCAGAGATATGTTTATATCTATACGCCCTACCTGGCCGTGGGCGAGGAGATGCTGGATGCTCTGAAAAATGCGGCCAAGCGCGGGGTGGACGTGCGGCTCATCCTGCCCGGGATCCCGGACAAGAAGCTGGTGTTCCGGCTCAGCCGCTCCTACTATCTGCCCCTGCTCAGGGCGGGCGTGCGCATTTATGAATTCACGCCCGGTTTCCTCCACGCCAAGTGCTATGTCAGTGATGACCGTGTCGCCGTGGTGGGCAGCATCAATATGGATTATCGGAGCCTGTTCCTCCACTTTGAATGTGGAACACTGCTTTTCCATAACAGCCAGATCGCCGCCCTGCGGAAGGATGTGGAGCGCACCCTGCCGCAGTGCCGGGAGATCATGCGGTCCGATTGCCGCACCAATCTGCCGGGCACAGCACTGGACAGCGTGCTGCGGCTGCTGAGTCCGTTGATGTAAGCGGCTGCGCGCAGCACTCGGGGAGCTTTTCCGCGCAAGTGAAACGGGCCATTCCATCGCCCGCCCTATTGCCTGCGGCAACAGGGTCCCACCCCAGCGGACACTTGCTTTGGAAAACTCCCGTCGGCTGCGTAATTTTACGTTCTTCTGGACATACTATGGGGCAAAGGCCCAACGGGCCGTGTGGAAAGGGAGCGTATCTATGAATCAGAACCATCGGGCTCTTTGGAGCTGTGCCATGGCGGCGGCGCTGCTGCTGACCGCCTGCGGCAAAACGAACGCCGGGTCGGGCAGCTCCGGCAGCATGAGCGGAAGCAGCGGCACATCCTCCGCACAGACCCAGACAGCGGCATGGAAAACCGGTCTGGGTGTGGTAACAGAGGCCACCGATCAGGACAGGGCAGGGAAAATTGAACTGGCAGCGGCCGCTGTCCTGCTGGATGGCGAGGGCAAACTGGAGAGTGTTCTGCTGGATGAGCTGGAAGTGTCTGTTTCGGCGGACAGCACCGGCCATGTGACCCTGCCCACCGACTGGCGCACCAAGCGGCAGAAGGGGGACGATTACCCGCTGGCCGAGGTCTCTTCCTTGAAAAAGGGGTGGGCGGAACAGGCGGATGCCTTTGCCAGTTACCTGATCGGCATGACCCCGGAACAGGTCTCCATGCTCAAAGTGGATAAGGATGGCAAAGCCACGGATGCCGACCTGCTGAGCGGGTGTACCATTGCTGTGGACCGTTACCGGGATGCCGTGACCCGGGCCTGCGCCAATGCCAGGGCACTGGGTGCCGCCAAGGGCGACAGGGCCGCGCTGGGCATCGAAGCGGTGAACGGGACTTCGGACATTACCGCCACCGATGACAAGGATGTGAATGCGCAGGTGGATGTGAGCATCGTGGCACTGACCACCGATGCGGATCACCGCGTGACCAGTGCCATTGCGGATATGGCCGAGCCGGCCCTGACGGTGGTGTCGGACGGCGGTGTGACAGCCCCGGACCTCGTCAAGACCAAGCTGGAGCTGGGCGAGGACTATGGGATGCGCGGCGCATCGGCGCTGGGCAAGGAGTGGTATGAGCACAGCGAAGGCTTCTGTGATGCCCTCAAGGGCAAGACCCGCACCGAGATCGCCGGACTTTCCGGCGGCGATGCCGACCTGAAGGCTCTGTGTACCATTGACATCACCGATCTGCAAAAGGCGGCGCTGGATGCCCTGAGCTGAGGAGAAAGCCCATTCAGTCCTGCAATCGCGCACCGGCTCTCCCGGATAGGGGGCGGTGGCATTCCGCTGCGTTTTCAGAGAGAAACCTCTCGCCGCGTCTGGCAGCTGCCGACGCGGCGATTTTATTTTGTCAAATTGCCCGCTTTGCCATGGTAAAGCGGTAAAGATTTGAGCAAACTGCGAAAAATCAGTTTTCCCCCTTGCAAAACGGCAGAAAACGCGCTATTCTATAACCACAGTTTAGCGATTTAGCATGGTAAAGCAATGAAACAAGGCTGCTTGCCACTGAGGGAGGAACCGTATATGAAACGTCTTGTATCTGCATTCCTGGCCGGTGCCATGGCACTGAGCCTTGCCGCCTGCGGCGGTGCCGCTTCCACTTCCACTGCCGCATCTGCCTCTGCTTCTGCTTCCGGCAGTGCTGCCGCATCCCAGTCTGCAGGCAGCGATCTGGATTACATCAAGGGCAAGGGAAAGCTGGTCATCGGCTACACCGTTTACGAGCCCATGAACTACACCGATGCGGATGGCAACTTCACGGGTTTTGATACCGAGCTGGCCACTGCTGTCTGCGAAAAGCTGGGCGTGGAGCCGGAGTTTGTGGAGATCAACTGGGATACCAAGGTCGTGGAGCTGGATGCCAAGAGCATCGACTGCATCTGGAACGGTATGACTCTGACCGATGACATCATGCAGAACACCGCTGCCACCAAGGCTTATGCAAAGAATGCACAGGTGGTCGTTGTGAAAGATGGCACCGATTATACCTCTACCGCTGACCTGGTGGGTAAGACTGTGGTTGCCGAGGCGGGTTCCGCCGGTGAGGCCGCCATTGAGGGAGACGAGAACCTGGCACAGGCTGATTACGTTTCCAAGAGCGTTCAGACCGACTGCCTGATGGAAGTTGCCGCAGGCACTGCCGATGCCGCTGTACTTGACCTGACCCTGGCCAACGCCATGATCGGTGAGGGCACTGACTATGCCGACCTGAAGATCGTGGACGAGCTGAACGCCGAGGAGTACGGCGTGGCATTCCGCAAGGGCAGTGATGCTACCGCCGCTGTGGATGAGGCCTTTGATGCACTGAAGGCCGATGGTACTATGCAGGCACTGGCCGATAAGTACGATTTGGCACTGGCTGACTGAATTTGTTGAAAAGCTCCTTCCGTCATCGCTATGCGATGCAACCTCCCTCGGTGAGGGAGGCTTTTTGTTGCCGATGCGTGAAAGGCTCCCAAGCAGAGGGAACTTTCACCGGCTGTGATGGAAGGGGAATATGGATTCTGAATAAAAAAGGTGTGTTTTTGTGTCTGTGATTCTTATGCGCCTGTCCGGCGCGTTCCTGCTCAATTGTGAGCTCTTTGCCCTGACACTGCTGTTTGCACTGCCGCTGGGGCTGGTGGTCTCGTTTGGCTCCATGAGCCGCTGCAAGCCGCTGGCCGGGCTGGTCAAGACCTTTGTCTGGATCATCCGCGGCACTCCGTTGATGCTGCAGATCATTGTGATCTATCTGGGCCCCGGCCTGCTGGGCATGAACAACCCCTGGCCCTCCGGCTCCGGCGGACGGATGGTGGCGGCGGTGGTGGCCTTTGCCATCAACTATGCCTGCTATTTTTCTGAGATCTACCGCGGCGGCATTGAAGCGGTGCCCAAGGGGCAGACCGAAGCCGGGCAGGTGCTTGGCATGACCAAAACGCAGATCTTTTTCAAGGTGACTCTGCTTCAGGTCGTCAAGCGCATCCTGCCCCCCATGGGCAATGAGATCATCACGCTGGTCAAGGATACCTCGCTGGCAAACACCATTGCCAATAAGGAGATCATTATGATGGCCAAGGAGTACAGCGCAAAGGGCCTGATCTGGCCACTGTTCTCTACCGCGCTCTTCTTCCTGGTGTTTGTGGGCGCACTGACCATCCTGTTCAACTGGGCTGAAAAAAAGCTCGATTATTTCCGCTGCTAAGGAGGCAGATAGATTATGGCGTTGCTCGAAGCTTCCGGTATCGGGAAAAATTTTGGCGAGACCCATGTGCTGAAGGACATCTCCCTGGATCTGGAGCAGGGTGAAGCGCTGGCGATCATCGGCTCGTCCGGTTCCGGCAAAACAACGCTGCTGCGCTGCCTGAACTTTCTGGAACGGCCTGACACGGGTGTGATCAAGGTGAACGGCGAGACCATGTGGGATGCCGCCGACCCTGCCACCCAGAAGGAAAGTGAGATCCGCAAAAAGCGGCTCCATTTTGGTCTGGTGTTCCAGAACTTCAACCTGTTCCCGCAGTACACGGCCTTGCAGAACGTGATGCTGGCAGGGGAGCTGCTGGCAAAGGAACGCCCGGAGTATCAGGCGAATAAAAAAGTCATCCACGCGGAGCTGGAACAGCAGGCAAGAGAACTGCTGGCGCAGATGGGCCTTTCGGAGCGGGCCGGCCACTACCCGCATCAGCTCTCCGGCGGTCAGCAGCAGCGTGTGGCCATTGCCCGCGCGCTGGCGCTTCACCCGGATATCCTCTGCTTTGATGAGCCCACCAGCGCCCTCGACCCGGAGCTGACCGGCGAGGTGCTGAAGGTCCTGCGCGATCTTGCTGACCGCAAGACCACGATGATCATTGTCACCCATGAGATGCACTTTGCCCGCGATGTGGCCGACCGCATCCTGTTCATGGATGGCGGCGTGGTCGTGGAAGAAGGACCGGCCAAACAGCTCATCGATCATCCCCGGGAGGAGCGTACCAGACAGTTCCTCGCACACTATTCAGAATGACCCGCCGCTGAGCGTTCCGGATGAGGATACCCCGCCTTCGGGCAATGCCGGAACGGGTTTCTGGAGCGTTTTGTTCCAGCTGCTGAAGCATCTGGCCGGGAAGCACTGAGAAATTTGAAAAAGCCTCTTGAAAATTCATCACAACCTGATATAATACCCACATGAACAAAAACGTCCTGCCCATTGCGCGGCAGGGCGTTTTTGTCGGAAAAAATTCGTGTGATAAGGTCTGTGATGCTTTCCCAAGGAGGAACGTGTGTATGACGAAAGATATGACGCAGGGCAGCCCGCTCAAGCTGATCCTTGCCTTTGCGGTGCCGCTGATGCTGGGCAGCCTGTTCCAGCAGTTCTATAATCTGGCAGATACCATCATCGTGGGCCGCTTTGTGGGCGTGGAAGCCCTGGCGGCGGTCGGCAGTGTGGGCGGTCTGAACTATCTGGTGCTGGGCTTTGTCAACGGCATTGCCTGCGGCTTCTCCATCCCCATCTCGTGGACATTCGGTGCAAAAGACTATGCGGAGATGCGCCGCTACACCGCCAATGCCGTCTGGCTGAGCGTCTTTTTTGCCGCAGTGCTTACCGTGGTCACAGTGGCCATGACCCGTTCCATTCTGGTCTGGACCAATACCCCGGACAACATCATTGATCTGGCAGATATCTACATCCGCACCATCTTTATCGGCATCCCGTTTACGCTGCTGTATAACATGACCAGCGCCCTGATGCGCGCTCTGGGCGACAGCAAGCGGCCCCTGTACTTCCTGCTGGTGGCAAGCTTTCTGAACATCGGGCTGGATCTGCTCTGTATCATCGTCTTCAAGATGGGCGTGTTCGGTGCGGCGTTCGCCACCGTGTTCAGCCAGGCAGTAGCCGGTCTGGGCAGCCTGTGGTACATCCTCAAGCATTATAATGAGCTGCGCTGGAACAAAGAAGAAAGCCGCCTGAGCAGACAGCACTGTGTCAAGCTGTGCGGCATGGGCATCCCCATGGGTTTGCAGTGCAGCATCACGGCCATCGGTTCCGTTGTGCTGCAGGGTGCAGTCAATGGCCTGGGCAGCGACATCGTGGCAGCACAGACTGCAGGCGGCAAGGCGGCACAGTTCCTGTCCGTCCCGCTGGAGAGCATTGGCACGGCCATGACCACCTACGCCAGCCAGAACATGGGTGCCAACGACCTGAACCGTGTGAACAAGGGCGTGAACACCGCCCTGGGCATCGGCTGTGTGTACAGTGTGGCATCCTTCCTGATCCTGCGCGTGCTGGATAAGGCTTTGATCGGCCTGTTCCTTGAGAGCAGCCAGACCGAGATCATGGCCAACGCCCAGAGCTTCATCTTCTGGAACAGCGTGTTCTATATCCCGCTGGCGGTCCTTATCATTTACCGCTACACCATTCAGGGTCTGGGTTATTCCAGCCTGGCCATGTTTGCTGGTGTGGCGGAGATGATCGCCCGTGCTCTGGTGGGTTTCCTGTTCGTGCCGCTGTGGGGCTATTTTGCCGCCTGTATTGCAAATCCGGTGGCCTGGTTCTTTGCCTGCTTCTTCCTGATCCCTGCATATATCGTTGTGTTCCGGAAGCTGAAACAGGAAAAAGCAAGACCGCACGCAAACTTGTAAAAATTGAGCCGCTCTTTTGCGAAACCGCAGAAGGGCGGCTCTTTTGTTGCCTAGTAGGGGAGGCCTTGGCGAAGAGGGAAAGCTTCACGCAACGCCAAAGCTGAGAGGTTGTATAGAGCAGGGCCTGCCCGATTCCTTTACAAATAACACCAAAACGATTATACTATAAATAATTATGTCACAAGGGGGTGAGGAGCATGGAGCTGGAACAGATCGAGGGCACGGTGGAGGATATCATCTACGAGAACCCGGATAACGGCTACACGGTGTTTGAAATTTCCGGCGGCGGCACGGTGACCGTGGTGTGCGGGATCGTGGGCGAGCTCCATGCGGGCGAGAGCGTGGTCTGCCGCGGTAAATATGAGAACCACGCCACCTATGGCCGCCAGTTCCACGCCCAGGAATGCGAGACCGATATGCCGAAGGATCTGGAAGCGGTATACGCCTTCCTTGCCAGCGGTTCTCTGCCTTACATCGGAGCGCGCACGGCCAATAAGATCATCGATAAATT
Source organism: Faecalibacterium sp. BCRC 81149 (assembly GCF_022750605.1). Taxonomy (NCBI): domain Bacteria; kingdom Bacillati; phylum Bacillota; class Clostridia; order Eubacteriales; family Oscillospiraceae; genus Faecalibacterium; species Faecalibacterium sp. BCRC 81149. The sequence goes on from NZ_QXJA01000013.1 coordinate 27,450, forward strand.
TGGCGCGGCGGCGCTGGAGGTGATTGCCAACGATCCCGCCCAGCTCACCCTGATCCCCGGCATCTCGGCAGACAAGGCCGACCGCATCCAGCAGGAGTTCAAGCGGATGTTCGGAATGCGGGAACTGATCGCCTATCTGGCGCAGTTCGAGATCAGCCCCCGCCGCGCCATGGAGGTGTTCCGCGTCTTTGGCCCCGGTGCCATGCAGGCCATTTCCCAGAACCCTTATCTGCTCTGTGGGGAACCCCTGCAGCTGGATTTCCGCCATGCGGACAGCATTGCACAGTATTATCATATGGAAGGGGACTGCACCCAGCGGCTGGAAGCAGCGCTTCTCCGTACCCTGCGCCACAACGCGGGCAACGGCCACACCTGTCTGCCCCGTGCGCAGCTGCTTGACACGGCATCCCACTTCATCCAGCAGCCGCCCGAGAAGTTGGCCCGCGCGCTGGACCACTGCATTGAGACCGGGCAGCTTGGCGTAAAGATGCTGGAGGCGGTGCCGTATATCTATCTGCCTGACCTGCTGGAAGCAGAACAGGCCATTGCCGACCGGCTGGCCCTGCTGGCGAAGCGGGAAAAGCAGACGGTGCGGGACCTTGATAAAAACATCCAGGTGCTGGAGCTGACCCAGGGCTTTTCCTATGCGCCCCTGCAGCGGGAAGCCATCCGCAAGGCCATGACCGAAAACTGCCTTGTGCTGACCGGCGGCCCCGGTACCGGCAAAACCACCACAGTCAATGCCATCCTGCAGCTGCTGGAGCATCAGGCAGACCGGGTGGCACTTTGTGCTCCCACGGGCCGTGCGGCCAAACGGCTGAGTGAACTGACCGGCCGCAAGGCATCTACCATCCACCGCCTGCTGGAGGTGGACTACTCCGGCGGCGTGGTCAGCTTCATCCACAATGACAAGAACCTGCTCAAATGCGATGTGGTCATTCTGGATGAGATGAGTATGGTGGATGTGAAGCTGTTTCAGGCGCTCATTGCAGCCCTGCGGTACAGCTGCCGCATTATCATGGTGGGCGATGCCGATCAGCTGCCCAGCGTGGGGCCCGGCAACATTCTGGGGGAGGTCATCCGCTCCGGGCTGGTGCCCACCGTCTGCCTGAACGAGATCTTCCGGCAGGCCAGACGCAGCCTTATTGTGGAGAACGCCCACCACATCATCAGCAGTGAGCCGCTGCAGAAGGGCGGCAAGACAGACGATTTCTTCTTTCTGGAATCGGACGGCGATGCGGCGCAGAAACTGGTGTGCGATCTTGTCACCACTCGTCTGCCCCGGAGCTATGGCTTTGACCCTGTCCGGGATATTCAGGTGCTCTGCCCCACCAAGCTGGGGCCCACCGGTACCCAGGCGCTGAATGTGGAGCTGCAGAACCTGCTCAACCCGGAGCAGAAGGGCAAGCCCCAGCTCCAAAGCGCCTCCCGGGTGTTCCGGGTGGGCGACAAGGTGATGCAGGTGCGGAACAACTACGAGATCGTCTGGAACCGCATTGGCGGGGAACAGGGCGTGGGAGCCTATAACGGCGATATCGGCATTGTGGAATCCATCAACATGCGCGACCGCTCCATGGTGGTGCGGATGGATGACCGCCGCCTGCTCTACCCGGCGGAAAACCTGAACGAGCTGGAGATCGCCTACGCCATCACGGTGCACAAGAGCCAGGGCAGCGAGTTCCCGGCGGTGGTGCTGCCGGTGGCGCAGGTGCCGCCGAGGCTCTGCTACCGCAACCTCTTCTACACCGGCGTGACCCGCGCCCGCAAATTGTGCATCGTGGCCGGGCGGCGGGACGTGGTGAACCGGATGATGTCCAATGTCCGGCAGAACCTGCGGTACAGCGGCCTGTGCGAATTGCTGAAAGAGAATCTGCCGCCGGAACAGATGGCGGCAGAATAACCTCTCAGGCGCTTTGCGCCAGCTCCCCTAATAGGGGAGCCAGGCTGCTGACTTGCCTCTCCTACTAGGAGAGGTTTGGTCTATACTTTTTTACTGGCTTATGCTACAATATAAATTGATTTGATTTCCCGCCCGAACGGGCATTTACGATAGAAAAACAGGGGAGCAGAGAAAGGAACGTTTCATTATGGCACAGAATGACATCGGCATCGATCTGGGCACAACGACCATTATCATTGCACAGGCAGGGCAGGGGGTCGTGCTCAACCAGCCCAGCGTGGTGGCAATGGATACCCGCAAGAACTCCGTGCTGGAGGTGGGCGACAAGGCCCTGGCCATGGTAGGCCGCACCCCCAACTATATTTCCGCCATTTTCCCGCTGAAGGACGGTGTCATCAGCGACCACACCATGACCCGGGAGCTGATCTGCCGGTTTGTGAATCAGGTGTACAGCTCCCACATGGTCAAGCCCCGGGTGGCTGTCTGCGTGCCCGCTGCCATCACCGGCATTGAGAGTGATGCCGTGGTGGAGGCCGTGATGGCCGCCGGTGCCCGTCAGGTCTACCTGATCGATGAGCCCATTGCCGCTGCACTGGGTTCCGGCATCGACATCACCCAGCCCGATGGCCGGATGATCATTGATATCGGCGGCGGCACCACCGATATCGCTGTCCTGTCTCTGGGCGGCAAGGTCAAGGCCACCAGTGTCCGTGTGGCGGGCAACCACTATGATGACGAGATCCTGAAGCATGTCCGCAACAAGTTCAGCATTGCCATCGGTCAGCGTACCGCAGAGCAACTGAAAAAGAATGTCGCCTGCTGCCCCCAGAAGGCTGATTTTGACGAGACGATGGAGGTCAAGGGCCGTAGCCTGCTGACCGGCCTGCCCATCAAGGTGAATGTTTCCACCAGCGACCTCTACGAGCCTGTGATGATGCTGAGTGAGCAAATCGGCACTGCTGCCCATCAGGTGCTGGAAAAGACCCCGCCCGAGCTGGCAGGCGATATCTTCCGCAATGGTGTGGTGCTGACCGGCGGCGGCGCACAGCTGCACGGCCTGCCCGAATACCTGAGCCAGGAACTCAAGGTGGATGTGACCGTCTCGCCCGATCCCGTGAACTGTGTGGCGCTGGGCACTGCCATGAGTCTGGGCCTGAACGATAAGCTGGAGACCGGCTTCCTGGATGCGACCCCCCGCATGGGCCGCCGTTAACCGGGGCCCTGACCCGGCTCGTTAAGAAATTGGAAAAGTTGCAACAAAATTTTGTTCATACTTGTTGAATCGGGTCGGGAAATATTGTATAATATTTTCAAATCGCTTTTTGCGCGCCGGGGCCTGCTCCGGAGTGCGGAGTAAATTATTATTAGGAGGAAGACCATGAATCTGGGTTCTGATGTGGTTATCACCATTACCGGTATCGTGCTGGTGTTTGCCATCCTCGTCCTGCTGATGCTCATCATCATGCTGGAAGGCAAGATCTTCGACGGTATGGCCGCCAAGAAGAAGGCAGCCAAGGAGCCTGCTGCTCCCAAGGCTGCCGCAAAGCCCGCTGCCCCCGTACAGCAGGCTGCTCCCGCCCCTGTGGTGGAGGAAGGCATCCCCGGCGATGTGGTTGCCGCAATTATGGCTGCCATCCATGCCATGGGCAATGGCAAGTACACCCTGAAGGCCGTGCGCCGTGCTGCAAATGGCTGGAGCAAGGCTGGTGTCAACGACACCACCGCACCTTTTTAACACAGGAGGAAAAACATGACACAGTTTATCGATACTCTGGTCGGTATTTTCCAGAGTTCCGGCTTTGCACGGTTCGGTGAGCCGGGCGGCTACCTCTACGCGATCATGATCTGCGTGGGCTGCTTCCTGCTGTACCTGGCCATCGTGAAGGAATTTGAGCCCCTGATCCTGCTGCCCATGGCATTTGGCATGATCCTTGCCAACCTGCCCGGCAGCGGCATTATCCACATGCAGTACTTCGTTGGTGATGGTCTTGAGCACCCGATGTGGATCGAGATCCTGAACAACGGTGGTCTGGCCGATATGCTTTACATGGGTGTCAAGCTGGGCATTTACCCCCCGCTGATCTTCCTGGGCATCGGTACCATGACCGACTTTGCCCCCCTGATCTCCAACCCCAAGAGCCTGCTGCTGGGCGCTGCCGCTCAGTTCGGTATCTTTGGCACTTACATGGGCGCTCGTCTGCTGGCTGCTACCGGCATTGTGGACTTCACCCAGAAGCAGTCCGCTGCAATCTCCATCATCGGCGGTGCAGACGGCCCTACTGCCATCTTTGTTACCTCCCGTCTGGCACCTGAGCTGCTGGGCAGCATCGCTGTTGCGGCGTACAGCTACATGGCTCTGGTGCCCGTGATCCAGCCGCCCATTATGAAGGCGCTCACCACCAAGAAAGAGCGCACAGTCGTGATGAAGCAGCTGCGCACCGTGTCCAAGACCGAGAGGATCATCTTCCCCATCATGGTCACCATCGTTGTTTCTCTGATCGTTCCCGATGCTGCCGTTCTGGTCGGTATGCTGATGCTGGGCAACCTGATGAAAGAGTCCGGTGTTGTGGATCGTATCCAGAAGACTGCCGGCAATGAACTGATGAACATCATCACCATTTTCCTGGCTCTGTCTGTTGGCTGCACCACCTCTGCAAACACCTTCCTGAACAGCCGCACCCTGTTCATCATCGTGCTGGGTCTGATCGCCTTCTCCTTTGGTACCGCTGCAGGCGTTCTGTGCGGCAAGGTGATGTACGCCCTGACCGGCGGTCAGGTCAACCCCCTGATCGGCTCCGCTGGTGTTTCCGCTGTTCCTATGGCCGCCCGTGTTTCTCAGAAGGTCGGCCAGAGCGAGAACCCCTCCAACTTCCTGCTGATGCACGCCATGGGCCCCAACGTCGCTGGCGTTATCGGCTCCGCTGTTGCTGCCGGTATCCTGATCAACATCTTCGGCTAAGTTTTATCTGAACACTGCCGCCCCTCCTGTGCTATGCAGGAAGGGCGGTTTTTTATGTACAACCCTCTTGAATTGTGATATACTTATAAAGTAAGTGATTTTATAGAAGAACAGGTGAAACAATGGCAGCAAGTCTCCAACAGGAATTCTGCGCTCTGCGCGATACCTATATTGAAAAGCAGTTTGGCCGCCTGAACGATATGCAGCGGCAGGCGGTATTTACCACCGACGGCCCGCTGCTCATTCTGGCCGGTGCAGGCAGCGGCAAGACCACTGTTCTGGTCAACCGCATTGCAAACCTGATCCGGTTTGGCTCAGCCCATGGCTCTGACTGGACCCCCCATGAGGTGACCGAGGATGATGTCAAGGCTCTGAAAACGGCAATTATGACCGGCACCGATGCGCCCGCCTGGCTGGACGGGATGCTGCGGCAAAATGCTGTTCGCAGTTGGAATGTGATGGCCATCACCTTTACCAACAAGGCGGCAGGGGAGCTGAAAGAGCGCCTGCGCAATATGCTGGGCGGCGAAGAGGGGGACGAGGTGTTTGCCTCCACCTTCCACTCGGCCTGTGTGCGCATCCTGCGCCGCTGGGCAGAATCCATCGGCTACCCCCGCAGCTTTACCATCTATGATACCGATGACTCCCAGCGCGTGATGAAGGCGGTCTATAAGGAACTGAGCATCGACGACAAGTTCTTCCCGATCAAGAGCGCCATCAACCAGATGAGCCGCTGGAAGGATCAGCTGGTCAGCCCGGAGGAGGCGCTGCGCACCCCGGCCCGGGACACCAAGGGAGCCATTGCCGCCAAAGTCTATGCCGCCTACGAAAAAAAGCTCAGGGAGGCAGGAGCCTTCGACTTCGACGACCTGATCTACCAGACCGTGCAGCTGCTGGCGGAGCACGAGGATGTGCGGGAGTTCTACCAGAACAAGTACCGCTACCTGCTGGTGGACGAGTATCAGGATACCAGCGTGGCCCAGTTCCGGCTGGTCAGCCTGCTCACCGGCCCGGAAAAGAATATCTGCGTTGTCGGTGACGATGACCAGAGCATCTACCGTTTCCGCGGTGCCACCATTGAGAACATTCTGAACTTTGAGCGCATCTTCCCCGGCACCAAGACCATCCGTCTGGAGCAGAATTACCGTTCCACCTCCAATATCCTGAATGCTGCCAACTGCGTCATCCAGCACAACACCGAGCGCAAGGGCAAGACCCTGTGGACCCGGAACGACGAGGGCGACAAGGTGCAGGTCTACACTGCCGAGAATGAGCAGGACGAAGCCATGCACATTGCGGATGTCATCGGTGAGCACCTGAAAGAGGGCGGGCATCTGGCGGACCATGCGGTGCTCTACCGTATGAATGCCCAGTCGGCCCCCATCGAAAGCTACTTTACCCGCGCGGGCATTCCCCATAAGATCGTGGGCGGCCAGCGCTTCAATGACCGCAAAGAGGTCAAGGACATCCACTCCTATATGTCCATCGTGGCGAACGCCCGGGATGATGTGCGCCTGCGCCGCATCATCAACGAGCCTGCCCGGAAGATCGGCAATACCACTGTTGACGTGATCGCTGACCTTGCCGCCCAGCAGGGGATCAGTATGCTGGAAGTTATCTCCCACGCGGATGCATACGCCAAGCTCAGCCGCGCCATTATGCCGCTGCTGAAATTCTGGCAGATCTACGAAAAACTGCAGGAATCGCTGGAAACCAGGACACTGGATGAATTTGCCCAGGATGTCATTGAGGTGACCGGCTACAAGGCCATGCTGGAAGCCGATGCGGCCAAGGGCCACGAGGATGCGGCAGACCGCCTGCAGAACCTGGGCCAGCTGGTCAACAACGTCAAAAACTACTGCGACCAGCACGGCGAGGATGCTTCACTGGAAGGCTATCTGGAGGATATCGCCCTCATCAGCGACATTGACAGCTACAACGAGAGCGCTGACCAGGTGGTCCTGATGACCATCCACTCTGCAAAGGGTCTGGAATTCCCCTATGTGTTCCTCATTGGCATGGAGGAGGGGGTGTTCCCCAGCGAGATGAGCAAATACTCCGAGGCAGATCTGGAGGAAGAGCGCCGTCTGGCCTATGTCGGCATCACCCGCGCCAAGAAGGAGCTGTATATCTCCAACAGCGTCTCCCGGATGCTCTACGGCCGCACCCAGCGCAACGAACCCAGCCGCTTCCTGCGCGAGATCGAGCCTGAGTATATAGAAGAGACCCGCAGCCCGGCGTTGGAACGCCGTTCTTCCATGGGCTGGGGTTCCAGTTACAGTGATACCGTTCCCGGCGGGGCCTCGGGCTACTCCGGCGCGTCCGGCTGGGGCCGCAATTCCAGCAGCTTCGGCGGCCGCACCGGCGGCAGCTACCTCAACCGGGAATACAATGCCTCTGAGCGCGGCGGCTTCGGCTCCGGTTATGCAGGCCGTGGCAGCAGTGCTTCCGGGTTTGGCAGCGGAAGCAGCGCCCCGCGCGCGTCTGGCTCCTCCGGTTTTGGCGCGGGCTATGGCCGCCCCGCGGCCCCCAAGGCAGCGTCCAAACCCGTGAGCTTTCCGGGGAGCCCGGCAGCTTCCCGCCCGGCACCCACCGGCCCAAAGCATTACGAGGTTGGCGACATTGTGGAGCACAAGGTCTTTGGCCGGGGCAGGGTGCTGGCGGTCAAGGCCGCTGCAGGAGACCAGATCGTGGAGGTCAACTTTGAAAAGGTCGGCGTGAAGAAAACCATGGCAAATTTTGCGCCGCTGACGAAAATTACGGAGGAATGAGAAAACTATGATGACCGTTCGATTGATCGCACATACCCCGGAACCGGAAAAGGTGGTGGCGGCAGCGGCCAAGCTCTGCTACTCCGATGCCCATATCACCGACCTGCTGGACGGCCTGACCGAGGAGAAAACGGCCAAGTTCCTGACCATGCTCAGCGACCTGGGCCATGCCAGCCCCATTGAACATGCCAGCTTCACCTTTGGCATTGAGGGCGTGAGCCGCACCCTGCTGGCCCAGATCACCCGGCACCGCATCGCATCCTTCAGTGTCCAGAGCCAGCGGTATGTCCGGCTGGACGACTTCCACTATGTCATCCCGCCGGAGATCGAGGCCATCCCTGAGGCAAAGACAGCCTTTCTTGAGAGCATGGATGAGGATGCGAAGCGCTACCTGGATCTTGCAAAAAAGCTGGAGGACGGCCACACTGCCCGCCTGATGGCGGAGGGGATGCCCGAAAAGCAGGCCCGCGCCAAGGCCTCCAAACAGGCCAACGAGGATGCCCGCTTCGTGCTGCCCAACGCCTGCGAGACGAAGATGGTCGTGACCATGAACGCCCGCAGTCTGCAGAATTTCTTCCATCTGCGCTGCTGCTCCCGCGCTCAGTGGGAGATCCGTCAGCTGGCTGAGGAAATGTTCCGGCTGGTTTACCCGGTGGCACCCCATATCTTTGCCAAGGCCGGCCCGGCCTGTGTCAGCGGCCCCTGCCCCGAGGGCAAGATGTGCTGCGGCAGAACTGCCGAAGTCCGCGCAAAGTATGAGGCCATCAAGCAGGAGGCTGGTGTATGAGCAAAGGCAAGCTGATCGTTCTGGAAGGGCTGGACGGCAGCGGCAAGGGCACGCAGGCAAAACTGCTTGCAAAGCACCTGACGGTGACGGATCATCTGGTAAGAGAGATCACCTTCCCGGATTATGCCAGTGATTCCAGTGCGCTGGTCAGGATGTATCTGGCCGGGCAGTTCGGCGACAAGCCTGACGATGTCAACGCCTACGCGGCATCCAGCTTTTATGCTGTGGACCGCTATGCGGGGTATAAGTCGGACTGGGGCAAGTTCTACGAGGAAGGCGGCATCCTGATCGCTGACCGCTACACCACCTCCAATGCCGTGCATCAGTGCTCGAAGCTCCCGCCGGAGCAGTGGGACACATTCCTGCAGTGGCTTTTTGACTATGAATACCACCTGCTGGGCCTGCCTGCACCGGATAAGGTGATCTATCTGCAGGTTGACCCGGCGGTGAGCCAGCGGCTGATGACTGCCCGCTACCATGGCGACGAGACCAGGAAGGATGTCCATGAAAAGGACACCGAATATCTGGCCCGCAGCCGCCGGGCGGCAGAATACTGCGCCGCTCACCTCGGCTGGGATACCGTCCACTGCACGGCAGGGGAGAAGATGCGGAGCATTGAGGATATTCAGGAAGAGGTCAGAACCCTTGCTCTCGCTGTTATTTGAAACAAAAGGAGGCATCCTATATCATGTACCGTTTGATGCAGCCGTCCGATTGGGCGGAGGTGCTGGCCCTGTGGCAGGCCCAGCGCGGCGACACGGAGGAGTTTGTCCGTGGCGCTGTGGAGCGCTTTGCCGGGGTGCAGAATGTCTACGTCGCGGAGGAAAACGACCACATTGAGGCTGTGGCACTGGCTGTGCCAGTGACCCTGCAGGGCCGCCCGGGCAGCTATCTGTTCGGTCTGTGCGGGCAGGGCAGCCTGCTCCTTGCGGGCCTGGTGGATACCCTGTGTGCCCAGCAGAAACTGCGGGGCGCAGGCTTTGTGGTGGCAGTGCCCACCAGCCCGGAACAATCAACGCTGCTGCAGGATAAAGGCTTCCAGAAAGCCTTTGCCTTGCGCTGCCTGCCCCGGGAGGTGGAGCGCAACCTGTGGAGCCAGGCGGAATTCGATTCCGTGACGGCAAAAAAACTCTGCGAGCTGCGGGCAAAATACTGGCCCGACACCGTTCAGCTGCCGCCGGAGCAGATGGGGGAAGTTCTGCGGGACCTGTATTCCCGTGGTGCGACCATCGTATCCAGTGAGCAGGGCTATGGCATCTATTTCCGCAGGGAGGATACCCTTTACTTTGTGGAGATGATGGCGGAAAATGACCGTGCTGCCGAGGTGCTGATGGAAGCCGCCCGGGAGAAAGAGGTCATCGTGGAAAAAGCTGTCATCACGGTGGGGGCTGCCCAGAATCTGTTCCTGGGCGAGGGAACCCGGCAGGAGTATGGCCTCATCCGCTTTGAAGGAGAACCTTTTGATGTTTCGGAGAGCTACATGCGCCTGATGATGGACTGAAAGGAACGTGGATATGGCAGAGAAACACCAGAAAAAGAAAAAAGGCAGTGCGCTGAAGATCCTGTTGGCCGTGCTGTTGCTGCTGGTACTGACAGTCGGTGCGGCAGGTGTGTTTGCGTATAACGAGATCAACGGCAATGGAGGAAAGCCCGGTGCAGAGGTGACCGTCAGCATCCCCCAGGGCAGCGGCGTTGCTGCCATCGCAAAGGAGCTGAAGGAGGCTGGAGTGATCCGTTCGGCCTATCTGTTCCGCTGGTATGTGGGGCACAAGGGTGCCGCCGGAAAACTGCAGTACGGTGATTTTACGCTGCAAACCGGCGGATATTCCTACGATGGCCTGATCACAGAGTTGTCTGCGTATGCCAAGGCGGATTCGGTGCGTCTGACCTTCCCGGAGGGAACCACCGCCATTGCAATTGCCCGGAAAATGGAGGAAGCCGGTCTGTGTACTGCCGAGGAGTTTTTGGAAGAAGCCAACACCGGAGATTTCAGTGAGTACACCTTCTGGCAGTATGTCCCGGACGATGCCCCCGACCGCTTTATGAAGTGTGAGGGCTACCTCTTTCCGGACACCTATGAGTTTTTGACGGACGATACCGTGCATCATTACGTTGCAACGTTCTATGCACACTTCAATAAGCAGTTTACGGACGAGATGTACAGGGAACTGGAAAAGCAGGAGCTGACCCTGCCCGAGGTCATTACACTGGCCTCTTTTGTGCAAGAGGAAGCGGGCAACGATCAGGATTCCAATGTGGCGCAGGTGTTCCGCAACCGTCTGGCCGAGGGTTCGCCTTACCCCAAGCTCCAGAGCAATACGTCCAGCTATGTGCAGAGCGACGAGGACAACAACTACCTCTGGAACTGGGTGGCCCCGTATTATGGCGGCTGGGAGAATATCCCCGAGAACATCCGGAATGCCTACGATACCTACACCTGCACCGGCCTGCCCGCCGGGCCCATCTCGAACCCGGGCCTTGCCGCGATCCAGGCTGCTCTGGCACCTCAGTGCGATGAGGAAGTCAGGGACTGCTATTTCTTTGTTACGGACCTTTCCGGTCACTACTATTACGCCAAGACCTATGCTGAACATCAGGCCAACTGCCGGAAAGCGGCTGAAGTCAATCAGAGTTTGAAGAAGTAAGTCCCTCTCAGTCCGCTATGCTGAAAGTTCTCCCAAGGGGAGTGCCAATTGCGGCTCCGGAGTCAGGTTTGCAGAAACCGATCCGGTGAGGCGGCATCGCATCAGCGATGACAGAGAGGGTGCTAAAAAGAGAGGACGATTTTATGTTACAGATCCCGGAACTGCTGGCCCCGGCAGGCGACTTGGAGCGCCTGCGTTATGCCATCAACTATGGAGCAGACGCTGTTTATTGCAGCCTGCCGGAGTTCGGTATGCGGTCGGCTCCTGCCAATTTTACGCCGGAGCAGTTGGCTGAGGGTGTGATCTATGCCCATGCCCGCGGCCGCAAGGTCTATCTGACCATGAACACGCTGCCCACCAATGAGGAAGCTGACCGCCTGCCCGAAGCCATCAAGGCTGCTGCTGCCGCCGGTGTGGATGCCTTTATCGTGGCCGATCTGGGTGTGCTGGAAGCCTGTAAGCAGTTCGCCCCGGAGATCGATGTCCACATGTCCACCCAGACCGGCATCACCAACTGGGCCGCTGCGCGTGCCGCTTACAACATGGGTGCAAAGCGTGTGGTGCTGGCCCGTGAGATGAGCCTGCAGGATATCGCCACCCTGCGCGATAAGACCCCGCCGGAGCTGGAGATCGAGGCGTTTGTCCACGGAGCCATGTGCATGAGCATTTCGGGCCGGTGCCTGCTCTCCAATTACATGGCAGGCCGGGATGCAAACCGGGGCCAGTGCGCCCAGCCCTGCCGCTGGAAGTATTACCTGAGCGAGGAGACCCGCCCGGGCCAGCTGTATGAGATCGGCGAAAATGAGAACGGCAGCTATATCCTCAATGCAAACGATCTGTGCACCGCTCCCTTCATCGACCTCATCTGCAAGGCAGGTGTGGACAGCCTGAAGATCGAGGGCCGCGCCAAGACGTTCTACTATGTCGCCAGCGTCACCGCCGCCTACCGTAAGGCTCTGGATCAGTATCTGGCCGACCCGCTCAACGATAACTTTGAGCTGAGCGATGACGTTCTGGCCGAGCTGGCCCGTACCAGCCACCGGCACTACTCCCCGGGCTTCTACTTTGGCCGCGAGCAGGCCCGTCAGGCAACCGACAGTGCTACTTATATCCGTGAGTGGGAGTTTGTGGGCACTGTGGAAAGCTGGGAGAATGGTGTTGCCTCCTGCCAGCAGCGCGGCAAATGGAGCCTTGGGGATACGTTGGAGGTGCTCTGCCCGGATGGGCGCAGCATCCCGCTGCACCCGGAGTGGATCAAAAACGAGGCAGGGGAGAGCGTGGAATCCACCCCCCACGCCATGGAAAAGTACACCATCCCTACCCCGGAACTGCCCCCCATGAGTCTGCTTCGCCGGAAGGTAGAAACTCTTGACAAATGATTCCAGAAGCAGTAAAATAATAAAGTCAAAATGAACGATGTCCTCTGGCTCTAGTGGTCAGAGGACAGTTGAGGGCTCGTAGCTCAGTTGGGATGAGCGTTCGGTTCGCATCCGAAAGGTCGAGGGTTCGACTCCCTTCGAGTCCATACAGCAGAAAACCGCTCTGTCGTAGCTATACGGCAGGGCGGTTTTCTTGTTCGCAGTTCCATGAGACGGTGAAGATTATTCTGGCTGATCTGGAGCCGGTTCAAAGGTGGAAAATTACTGCTCTTCAAACCTTGAAAGTGCTAGAAATCAAGGATTTATGCGGACAAATGCCGTGATACATTCCACGTGACTTCCATTGTCCAAACACAAATCCGCGCCATTTTCGATGATAGGCAGTCGGAATTTGATGGACTTGAGCCACTGGCCGTTGGGCTGACGCTCCGGGTAGATATGGACTTCGGAAATCAGGTGCTCCATCAGCTTTTTGCGTTCGACAGGATTCATAACGTTGTAGAGCTTCTCAAAGCAGAGCAGAATCTTGTAAATATTGTCGCCGGTGATTTTGTCTGCTTCGATGGCCTGTTTCTTGGCACGAGCCGTCACAAGCTGATTCTCGGTACCCTCGATTTTATCGTACATCTTGTAGAGCCGTTCGTCAAGGTCGGATTTGCGCATGATGTAGTGCCGGTCATCCGGGTCAAGGGTGTCGATTTCATCCATGAGTTTGGATTTGACGGAGTAATACTGGCGCAGTTGCTTTTCGGCGGCTGCGATTTCCTGTTCAATGGCGGTGGTGTCTACTTTGCTGTTGATCTTCTCCTGCATCATGGCGGCAAACTTTGGATTGCTGACCAATTTGATGATAACCTCCACCACGGCGTTGTCCAGAACTTCTTCCTGAATTTGCTTGTTGAAATCGCACTTCTGCCCACGTTGCATCTTGCGGTGCTTGCAACTGTAATAAGAGAAAGATTTATAGGGTGTGCCATCTTTCTTTCGTTTGGTGCATTTGTTGCTGTACATTCCAGCACCGCAAATGGGGCACTTGACAAGGGCGGATAATAAATGCGCCTGTTCCGTCTTGCTGCGGTTGACTGGCTCGTATCGTTTGGATTGCGCCAACAGCTTGACTTGTGCAGCGTTCCACAATTCTTCTGATACGATGCCCTCGTGCAGGCCGTCCACCAGCAAATAATTCTCCTGTGGAACCTGATGATATTCGTTCCGGGTGCCGTGGATCTTTTCAAGCTTGCGGCGACCAAAGGCGATTTTTCCACAGTAGACGGGGTTCTTCAGGATGGCACGAATCAATGTTGCGCTGAAAAGGGGAGAGGTGCCGTTCTGACGGGCGAGCTTCTGAAAGCCGTGGGTCTCCAGATATTTGGAAAGACCATTTGCGCCTGTGTCGGTGTTTACATATTGCTCAAAAATCGTGCGAATGGCAGGGGCTTCATCCTCATTGATTTGCAGCACACCGTCAACCAAACGATAGCCATAAGGCGCAAAACCGCCGTTCCAGCGACCTTCCCGTGCCTTCTGAATGCGGCCTTCCATGGTTTGGACACGGATGTTCTCACGTTCGATTTCAGCGACAGCGGACAGAACGGAGATTATCAGTTTGCCAGCGTCTTTAGAAGAATCAATGCCGTCCTCCACGCAAATCAGGTTCACACCAAAATCCTGCATTACCTGCAAGGTAGACAGTACATCGGCAGCGTTGCGGCCAAAACGGGAGAGCTTGAACACCAGCACGTAGGCAACACCATCCTTGCCGGATTTGATGTCCTCCATCATCCGGCAGAAAGAAGCACGGCCTTCAATGGATTTGCCCGACTTGCCTGCATCCTCGTATTCGCCGACGATCTGGTAATTGTTGAAGTCAGCATAGGCTTTCATGCGAGCCTTTTGTGTATCCAGCGAATAGCCATCGATCTGCATGGTCGTGGAAACACGGGTGTAAATGTAAACCTTTGTCTTTTCCTGTGACATAAAAACCTCACAAAACAGTTATTTCTTGTCTGCTTTCTGCTCCAGAAACTTAATGGAATCCAGATAATCCTGCTCCACATCGCTGAGGGTTTTAGCCTTATATTTCCGATATTCGGTAGTAGCTTTGTCCACTGCCTGCTTGTGGGTCACACTGCCATTGCCAACAAGCAGCTGCTCGCCGCTCATAGTCAGAATACGGTCAAGGTGGTTTGCCCAATCCTGCATTGTCATGGGCTGTTCACGTTCTGCCTGACGCTCAGCAAAATCCAGATAACCGGAAACCAACTGCCCCATAGCACGAAGCTCTTTCTCGTTCAGATAGTTTTTGGCAATAGTAGCTTCTCGTAAAGTGGGTTGGTTTCCTGCAAAAGTGGTCAGACCCATAAATTCCTTTTCGGCATCTGCACGGTTGTAAATGACCTCGGCGGCAGTCTGACCGTGGATGGCATAATGAATTTTATTCTGGACTTTTTTGAAGAACTGGACGGAGATTTCTGCTTTTGGGTTGTAGTCAATGCTGGTTGCATAGATTTCCAGAACCTGACGATAAAACACTTTTTCGGAAGCACGGATGTCACGGATGCGTTCTAACAGCTCTTTGAAATATCCACCGCCGCCCAGATTTTTCAGGCGTTCGTCATCCAGCGCAAATCCCTTGCGCATATATTCCTTCAGGATGCCAGTTGCCCAGATACGGAACTGTGTGCCTCGTTTGGATTTGACACGATAACCAACAGAAATAATGACGTCAAGATTGTAGAATTCGACCTGATAGGTCTTTCCGTCTGCGGCAGTTGTTGCAAATTTTGCAACAACTGAATCTCGTTCAAGCTCACCCTCTGCAAAAATGTTTTTGATGTGACGGGAAATTGTGGATTTGTCACGTTGGAATAACTCAGCCATCTGGTCAATGGAAAGCCAGACGGTGTCACCGTCAAAGGTAGTATCAATTTTGGTCAGGCCATCTTCTGTGGTGTAAATGAGGATGGAATTTTTAGGAGAGTCATCTGGTCGATTCATTTTAAGCACCTCGTTCCGTGTATGTAATACAGTGGAAGGGGAGACCTTACCACTGTGTTGGGACAAATATTACAAGAATATTATATCATGCTGCAAGAGCGGTATCAACAGTATCTTGTCGATTTTTGTTGTTGGTTGAGGATACGGCGTTGTCTATTTCCAAGACCGATGCGTACTTCTCGATCACATCGGCTAGAAAGGTTGCGAATGCGCTCCATTCATCGAGTGTGGGCGTAGAGCATTCCGAAGGGGTGGGATTGTTTTCTGTACGATGAAAATTATTCAATAGGCAACTCCATTTCCTTGTAGCAGAACTTAGGACGTCCTGCGGATTCCTTCAGAAATGTTTCTGATCTATCCGATTAAAATTTTTAAGCGTTCCAGCTTTTCCTGTGCGTTCTCCTTCCGGAAGCTGACCCCAATGCAGGAAATCGGAACACACATTTCCAGCAGGCGGTCATAGATGCGGGCATGGGCGGTATCCTGTGGGTGCCGAATCTCGTCCAACGTCAGATTGGTGGTGACGATGAGTGGCTTCCGACTGCGATAGCGGCTGTCCACGATGTTATAGATCTGTTCTAACGCATACTCCGTGCCACGCTCCATCCCGAAGTCGTCAATGATAAGCAAAGGATAGCGGCACAGCCTTTCCACCACCTCATTCCGCCCGGAAAAGCTGTTATTCAGCTCGTTCAGGATGTGTGCGAAGTTCGTCATGCACACAGGTACTTCCTGAGCCATTAGAGCATTCGCAATACACCCGGCAAGGAAACTCTTGCCTGTGCCGACACCGCCCCAGAACAGAAGCCCAATGTTCTCTGAGCGCATGGTCTGCCACTGCTCTACATAGCGGTGTGCATGGTGCATCTGTGGGCTGCGTCCGTTGTCGTTTTCAAACGTCCAGTCCAGCATTGCCGGGTCAGAAAATCCCTCGGCTTTCAGCCGCCGCACAAGGTCGATGTGCTTTTGTTGGTTAATAAGGGCTTCCTGCTGTTCTCTTTCCGTGCGCTGGCAGCTGCATTCGATTGGGTGCTTGTTTTTGCCCATCAGGGCAATGCTCCTTGCAAAGAACGCTTCTTTTGGGGTATGACATTTTCCGCAATAAAGCAGGCCATCCTTGCCATAATAATCATCGGTGTTTTCGGGAATACTGGATGGGAGCTGTTCCAAAATTTTTTCTATCGTCTTTATAGGCTTTCTCCTTCCTTGAATGTGTAGTTCGGGATGCCCGGTGTCGATTTTCGTTCTGTTTTCTGCCGCTTTGCCCAGATACGAAGTGTAGCAGCATGGTCGGCGTACTTCCTTCCGGTGGACTGGATATAAGCGGATAGCTGTTCGATCAGGCTGTCCAGCCCGGAAAAGCCTGCCTTGAGCTGTTTGTACTCTTTTTCCGTCAGAAAGACATTCTGATATTCTCCAAAGGTCAAATAAGCATCTGTTGTTTTTATCAGGTGGTTCTCTTTCAGGTTGTTCTTATTACGTTGGTTAGGTGTGCATTTTTGCGCAATCATACTGTCCGTTTCTGCACAGTCATGCTCGGCATTTTTGCATACTGTGACTGCGCAATTCTGCGTAGTATGCGGAACCTTGAGCAGAATACGGCTGGGCTTGGAAAATCCACTGCGGATACGTTCCACGAGCTGTGCGTTTTCCAGCTCGGAGAAAGAGCGCGTTACACTGGAAATGCTGCATCTCAAGTCTTTTGACAGATGAGAAAGCGGATAGACTACATAAATGCGATCCTGTGCATCGATCCAGTTGTTCTTTTGAGAAAGCGTTGCTCGGTCAAGCAGCAGGGTGTAGAGTAGTTTTGCTGTGTGGCTCAGGTTGGTATCCAGCAGAAAGCGGGGATAGGGTAGATATTGCGGTAAGGGCGTAGTGACAGTCAGGTAGTCGGAAATAGAATTCACCTCCAGTGTTTTTTCATCAAACAAATTTTTGGAAAGCATTTTACTGGCTGTTGGCAGTCTCCAGAAGATGCTGCCGATGCTGTTCTTTCAGATGCACAATATAGCTTTTTGCTTTTTGCAAAGCAGCAATAACTTTTGCTTCAATCTCCACATTTGTCAGAAAGTCAGGATAAAGAGCAAAGCAGTGTTCGAGGCGAAAAATAAAGCTATCAGAGGCACTTTTGATTTCGCAAAACATCCCTTCGGCATCGGCGACATGATCAACCGTTGCCATCTTTTCTCCTAGCTCACGAATGGTCTGGAGTTCGGTGCTGCGCTTTCCCGATGAAATAAAAGGTCGATTCTCTGAGAGTGGATCAGCCGTTTGGATCTTCGATGTGGCAGCACTAGAGAAATTGCGTTCGGTGACCTTGGAAAGTAATTCTAAATTCTCATAGGTGTCTGCACTATCTTCTGCTTTACCGTTCATCTTTTCTTCTCGACATGTTGATACCACGGTGGGCAATGCTTCCGTGGGAGTTCCACGGATAATGATAGCCTCTCGCTGGGATAGCTTAAGTTTGCCGGATAAGATTTCTTTCTGAATGCCGGGGCAGTATTTTTCCATCAGCTCAACGGTTTTCATGAACTGCTCGGCACGAATTACAAAAGAGGAACTTACATTATTTTCTTTGGCGATTCGTTCGGTCGTGTTTTCTACCGATGTCAAATTGTCAATTTGACAGTTTGCCACCTGCGTGTACTGATTGCCATGGTTTCCCCCACGAGTGGATTTTTCAGAGTGATACTGCTTTCCAATCAGAAACTTTTTCTGCTCGGGTGTCAGATTCCGACGACCCAGCTGATGTTTGCAGATCCATGCCAGAACATCTTCACGGGTTTCGCAGGTGCAGGAAATCGAACGGGTGGCATAAGGAATTTCTGGGTGCTGCTGGAGAATCTTATAGCGATTATGACCATCAACAAGAATGTTGCCCCAGACGATCAGGGGAGACAGGACTTCGCCCTCTGAAAGGATGTTTTCTTCCAGTTGCTGAAATTCTTCATCGGTCAATGCAGGAATCTGAGATTGAAATTCAGAATCAATGATAAATTCAAACTTGTTTTTCTTCATAGGCAAAATCTCCTTTCAAAAATCTATTGGTATTTCTGCCGTTCTCCCTGCATGGGTTTCCTGCCCCCTTCCGGCGGTGTCTTCCGGCTCTCCCACTTGGGGGTCATCGCCGGGTATCCCATGCAGACGGTCATTTGGTTCTCAAGGTTCGATGAAGGCTTGTAGAAAGCATATCACAATGAAGCAGAAATTTTTAGGAAGCATTCCTTCCGGTTTTCAGTGGATTTTAGGAGAATCCCAAGGAAAAACCGGAAGGGATGCTTCCGCTTTTTAGAAAATGTTCTGGATAGAGCATACCATAAAGTCACTCGATTTTTTAGGACCTATTACTTCCGCTTTTTACCTTCAAAACCGGAAGTAATAGGTCCGGTTTGATGTGATATTGGATGAATCAACGCTGATTTTTCCGAAACGAATTTTTCTCCAAGAAATTTGCTTATTCAGCGTCCGTTAAGGTGCGGAACTAGCGTATTCTTGTGCTGAACATCGGGTTTGGGCGAAGCCCAACAAGTGTTTTGAAGCTGGATTTGTAAAATCGGATTCAAAAATTGCAAGTTGGTACTAACTCGCCCTACTTGCTGCGGTTGCAAACTCGAAAATTTTTGTGTAGAAAAATAACCGCCAGCTTCAAGGTGAACTTGAAAGCTGACGGTCCTGATTAGAAAATAATTTTCAAATTTGGAAAGCACCTTGAGAGGCTTCATAGCACCCGCAAGCAATGCAGACGTATATACATCTGCGAACTTGTCGGGGCGAGGCCCCTCCATCTGCTGTCGCAGACCGTTCTGTCGCTTAAAAGCCCCACTGGGGCTTTCATTGCTGCGCTGCGCTCCGCAAACGCAAATTTTGCTCTGCAAAATACTTGTTGGGGACACCCAAACCCTTGAACTGCATCTGCAGGATTAGCGTCTCCAAATGAGAAAGTCTATGGTTCTAACACATTGTCAGCCATTGGTAAACAACTTTTTCCAGTCAAAAAAGAAAATAGCGATGATTAAAGATGAACATTGCAGAAAAATGTGATACAATAGAAAATGAAAATCCAAACAACAGGAGGAATCCCCTCGTGGCAAATAATGTGAACGTCAAAAAACTGGAAGCTGACCTGTGGGAGTCGGCAGATCTGCTGCGTGCAGGCTCTAAACTCACCTCGAACCAATACTGTATGCCGGTACTGGGACTGATTTTTCTGCGGTATGCGTACAGCCGCTTCAAACTGGTAGAGCAGGAGATCCTGAAAGACCGTCCCATGCGCGGCGGTCGGGTGCTGCCGGTGGAGCAAAGCGACTTTGCCGAAAAGAGTGCACTGTTTCTGCCCAAGGAGGCGCAGTACAATTACTTAGTCAATTTGCCCGCCAACATCCCGGAGCAGGGGCTGACCGGCATTGAGGGCAATCCTCTGAACAGTCTGGGCGAAGTGGTGAACAACGCCATGGAACTGGTGGAGCAGCAGAGCGAGCAGCTGCAGGGCGTTCTGCCGAAGGACTACACCATCTTCTCGGATGAACTGCTGGGGGAACTGCTGCGCATCTTCAACAATGATGCGTTGGACGATGTGGGCGGCGATGTGATCGGCCGTATCTACGAGTACTTTTTGAATAAGTTTGCCAAGAACGTGGCACAGGATGACGGCGTGTTCTTTACGCCGAAATCGCTGGTGAAGATGATCGTCAATGTGCTGGAGCCTGCCCACGGTGTTCTGCTGGACCCGGCTTGCGGCAGCGGCGGTATGTTTGTGCAGACCGGCGACTTTGTAAACCATGCGGGCATGATCGCCAACAACACCATGACTTTCTACGGACAGGAAAAGGTGGAGTACAATGCCAAGCTCTGCCTGATGAATATGGCCGTGCATGGTCTGACCGGCGTGATCAAGTCCGGCGATGAAGCCAATACCTTCTATCATGATGCCCACAACCTGAACGGCTGCTGCGACTATGTGATGGCAAATCCGCCGTTTAACGTGGATAAGGTCAAGTCGGAGTCGGCGCAGAGTGCCGGGCGGCTGCCCTTTGGCCTGCCCGGCGTGAACAAGGCAAAAGAGGTGGGCAACGCAAATTATCTGTGGGTGTCCTATTTCTACTCCTACCTGAACGAGCATGGCCGTGCGGGTTTTGTGATGGCGTCCTCGGCTACCGACAGTCAGGGCAAAGACAAGGACATCCGCGAAAAACTGATTCAGACCGGCCATGTGGACGTGATGATGAGCGTGGGCAACAATTTCTTCTACACCAAAAGCCTGCCCTGTTCGCTGTGGTTTTTGGATAAGGGCAAACCGGAACATCTGCTGGACACCGTATTGTTCATCGATGCCCGCAACTATTATACCGTGGTGGACCGCACCCAGAACGAGTGGAGCGACTGGCAGCTGAAGAACCTCAACGCCATTGTCTGGCTCTATCGCGGTGAAGAGGACAAGTACAAGGTGCTTCTGGCGGAGTATCACGCAGAACTGGCGGACGACCGCCCCTTTGCAGAGATTCAGGCCGCACTGGAACAAAACGTGCAGGCCAAGCGGGAAGAAGCCAAAGCCGCGGTGGAGGCAGCACCCCGTAAAGAGCGCAAGACCACGCAGGAAAAGTTCGACAAGGCGCTGGAAGCCCTCAGCGAGAAGCTGACCGTTGCCAAGGAGGCCGTCTGGCTCATTGAAAAGTTTGGCGAGGGCGTTTATCAGGATATTCCCGGTCTGTGCAAGGTGGCCAGCCGCGACACCATCCTCAACGAGAAAGGCGCATCCCTGACGCCCGGTGCCTATGTGGGCGTTGCACCTGTGGAGGATGACGGTGTGGATTTTGCCCAGCGGATGAAGGAAATCCACAAGGAACTGCTGGAATTGCAGGCAGAGTCCAACCGCCTGATGGAAACCATCTCGAAGAATCTGGAGGAGATGGGGGTATGAAGAGGGAAACATATAAACTAAAACAACTTTGCTCTGAAATAGTTGACTGCGTAAATAAAACTGCACCTACAAGCGATGCGCCTACTCCGTATAAAATGCTTCGTACCAGTGATATCAGAGAGGGAAAAATAAATCTTGAAAATCTGAATTGCGTGACAAAGGAAGTTTATGAAAAATGGACGCGCCGTGGGAAGCTCCAAAAAGGAGATGTGATTTTCACAAGAGAAGCGCCACTAGGAGAAGTAGGACTAGTTCGTGAAGAAAAAAACTATTTTCTCGGACAGCGTTTGGTTTTGTTCCGTGCAAATGATAAGATATGCGATGGAAGATTTTTGATGTATTCGCTTTTGTGGCATGATAACAAGCAGGCAATTATATCAAAAGGCGTTGGTTCTACAGTTGCACATTTACGAGTTCCAGAATGTGAAAATATCGAGATTAAAGCACCCGATTTGGATATTCAGCACCGCATTGCAGATATTCTCTCTGCTTATGATGACCTGATTGAAAACAACCAGAAACAAATCAAATTGCTGGAAGAAGCAGCCCAGCGGCTTTATAAAGAGTGGTTTGTGGATTTACACTTTCCGGGGCATGAAAACACGAAAATTGTGGATGGCGTGCCGGAGGGGTGGAAAAAAGAGCGGTTGGTGGATATAGCAGAGATTCAGTATGGGTATGCTTTTGATGGTACATTGTTTAATGCGGACAAAAATGGAACACCAATAATTCGTATTCGCAACATTCCACAAGCAGAAACAATGGATTACACGACAGAGCATGTGAGTGAAAATTACTTAGTTCAAAACGGCGAAATTATTGTTGGAATGGATGGAGAATTTCATATCAATGCTTGGGCGGGTAATACGGCATATCTCGTTCAGCGAGTGTGTTGTATACGACCTAAAAACACAGAGATAAAAGGCTGGCTGTTGCAGGCAATCTATGAGCCAATCAAATTTTTTGAGCGGACAGTTGTAGGTGCAACGGTAGCGCATTTGGGAAAAAAACATTTGGATTCAATTTATCTTTTGACTTCACCAGAAGGATTCTATAAACCGTTCATGATACTTTTTGATAAGCGACTTCTGTTAGAGAATCAAAATCGTAAATTGCGAGAAGCACGGGATAGATTGCTGCCCAAATTGATGAGCGGAGAAGTGGAGGTGTGACACTATGGATATGCCAAAAGAATTTTATAATATGGTATGTAATGACATTACTAGGATTGAAAAGGCAAAAACTACAAGCAACGAGGAACGATTGAAGTTACATAGAGAAATAGACGGAAAATACCAAGCATGTGTAAAGCAATGGTATGATGGTCTGTGGTACAATGATAAAAATGCGAAAATGGTCTTTTATGGACATCTGGTAGAACATCCGAATTGTGTGACCGAAAATCTGGAAATGATGAAGGCAAAGCTGGAAACGTACAAATACCAGATGAATGCGGTACAGTTGCCCAAGCCGGAAGTTTCTAATTCTCAGGTCGTCAACGTGACCAACAGCGTGAATGTGAATGTTACGTTTGAGCAGGTACGCAAAGAAGTAGAAGAAATGACTTCACTCACGAATGAACAGACACAGGAAGTGCTGGATAAAATCTCTGAGATTGAAGAAGTGGTAAAGTCCAAAGACAGCAAAAAGTCAAAGTGGGAAAAAGTAAAGCCTGTTTTGACGTGGCTGGCAGATAAGAGTTGTGATGTAGGCGTTGCGTTATTGCCGTTGCTGTTAAAAATAGGACAGTAATAAAATTAATTTCATGAGCTTTGATGAAAGGGGTGTTCATAATATGTCAAATCCGCTTAATAAATATTGTTCCGAAGCAAATGATCTTAAGGACGTAAAAGATGCGATGAATAAAATTCAAAAACTTCGTGCTCAAATGAAGAATCCGACCAGAGATGGAATGATCGAAGCGTTGCGAGATGCAAAAATGAGTGCGCTGATGGAAATTTCGGCCTTGGAAATGGCGCAGGGTGCGACAAAATGGGTGCCGTTTTCAGAGGCATCAGATAGTACGCTGTACACACTCCTAGGACAGTATGAACGAGGATTGAGACTCCATTGTATTGCTAAAATAGGTGAAAAAGCTTTTAATGAACAAATGATTAGAAAATGAAAAGAGGCACACAATGCAATTTACAAAATACGATTTGGGGCAACTGGATAAGGGCCGTGTTGTAGAAATTATTTTAAAGGGAAATGCTGCAAATGTCCGATTGATGGACAGTAGCAATTTCAACAATTACAGAAATGGACGAAATCATCGATATATTGGAGGGCTTGCAAAGAAATCACCAGTTAGATTGCAGACGACGCACTCAGCGCATTGGTATGTTGCAATCGATTTGGCGGGGTTGGGTGGAAGAGTTCAAAGTTCAGTTCGGGTTTTACCAGCACCGTTACCGCAAATAGAAAATCGTCCGCTTGCAGAGGTTCCATCGCTTGTCCATAATAACGGCTTGATTATGAATGAAGACGCTGGAATTGAACCAGAGTATGACGTTTTTATTTCTCATGCATCTGAAGATAAAGATGAGGTTGTCAGGCCACTTGCAAATGCACTTAAAAATCTTGGTATAAAAGTTTGGTATGACGAATTTGAAATGAGAATAGGAGATAGTCTGAGAAGAAAAATTGATAAGGGATTAGCAAATAGTCGATTTGGAATCGTTGTGGTATCACGTGATTTCATAAAAAAGGGCTGGACAAATTATGAGTTGGACGGCATTATAACAAAGGCTGTATCAGGTGAGCAAATCATACTCCCCATTTGGCATAATATTACGAAGAAGGAAGTTATAGATTATAGTCCTTCTTTGGCAGATAAATTAGCAAGAAATACGGCAATCGATACCGTGGAGGATATTGCTAAAGAAATTGCAGATGTAATAAAAACGAATCGTTGAAATTACGATGAAGAGGTGATCCTATGAGCCGCGAATACTCCGAAAATGTCCTTGTCCAGAACAGCGCAGGCAACCTGCTGCAAAACGTTCTGGGCTGGGAGGTCGTGATGGCTTACAACTCCGAAAAGCTGGGGCCGGACGGGACGTTGGGCCGCACCAGCTATGGGAAAGTGCTGCTGACCCGGTATTTTCGGCAGGCACTTTTGCGGCTGAACCCGTGGCTCACTCCGAACCAGCTGGACGAGGTGCAGAAGAAATTCACGGCGCATGTTTCCACCGCATCCCTGATGCAGATCAATGAGGAAAAGTATTTTCTGCTGCGGGATGGCATCCCGGTGACGGTCAAGCGGCCGGATGGCCGCACTGAAACGCGGAGTGCGGCGGTGATCGACTTCAAAAACCCGGAAAACAATCATTTCCTCGCCGTAAAAGAAATGAAGATCCACTCGCAGCTGTACCGCCGCCGTACAGACATTGTGGGCTTTGTCAATGGCATTCCGCTGCTGTTCATCGAGCTGAAAAAGCCCACCGTGGATGTGCAGAACGCCTACCTAGACAACTATCGGGATTACCTCGATACCATTCCGCAGTTGTTCTATTACAATGCCTTTCTTATGCTGTCCAATGGATTGGAAGCCAAGGTGGGTACGCTTGGCAGCAAGTACGAGTTTTTCCACGAATGGAAGCGTCTGAAGGAAAGCGATGTAGGCAGCGTGGAACTGGAAACCATGCTGCGGGGCATCTGCGAGAAAAAGACCTTCCTCGATCTGCTGGAAAACTTCATCCTTTACGACCATTCCGGTGGGCGCACCACCAAGATTCTGGCCCGCAACCACCAGTATCTCGGCGTCAACGAGGCCGTCAGTGCTTACGAGAGCCGCAAGCTGAAAGACGGCAGGCTGGGTGTGTTCTGGCACACGCAGGGGTCTGGCAAGAGTTATTCGATGGTCTTTCTGGCGCAGAAGATCCGGCGCAAGTTTGCAGGCTCGCCCACCATTGTGGTTCTGACCGACCGTGACGAGCTGAACCGGCAGATCAGCGATACCTTTGAAAACTGCGGTCTGCTGGGCAAGACAAAGGCTTCACAGTTCATTGCATCCAGCGGTGCAGACCTTGTAAAAAAGCTACAGGGCAACCCCAGCTTTGTGTTTACCCTGATCCAGAAGTTCAACCTGCCCAAGGAGCCGCCCATCTACCCGGATCACGACATTCTGATTTTGTCGGATGAAGCCCACCGTAGCCAGTACGGCGTTTTTGCAGACAACATGATGCACCTGCTGCCCACGGCGTCCCGCATCGGCTTTACCGGTACGCCGCTTCTGGCAGATGACCATATCACCGAGCGAACCTTTGGCGGGTATCTGTCGGTGTATGATTTCAAGCGGGCGGTGGAGGACGGCGCAACGGTGCCGCTGTATTATGAAAACCGTGCGGATAAGATCGCCCAGTTGGACAAGCCGGAGATCACCGGGCGGATTCTGGATGCCATTGAAGCAGCCGACCTTGATCCCTCGCAGGAGGAAAAGCTGGAACGAGAATTTGCCAAGGAAATCCATATTCTCACCGCAGATGAACGGCTGCGCTCCATTGCAAAGGATTTTGTGGAGCATTACTCTGACCTTTGGACCAGCGGCAAGGCGATGTTTGTCTGCCTGAATAAGGTCACCTGTGTGCGGATGTACAATTATGTGCAGGAATACTGGCGGGCAAAGATCAGGGAACTGGAAGCCCGGCAGGGTACAGCGACCCAGCAGGAAGCACAGGAGCTTGCCCGCAAACTGGCATGGATGAAAGAAACCGAAATGGCAGTGGTGATCAGTCAGGAGCAGAACGAGGTGCAGACCTTCAAAAAGTGGGGGCTGGATATTCTGCCGCACCGTGCCAAAATGGAAAAGCGGGAGCTGGATAAAGAATTCAAGGACAGCAAGAATCCGTTCCGGGTGGTGTTCGTCTGTGCCATGTGGCTGACGGGCTTTGATGTAAAGTGTCTGTCCTGCCTGTATCTGGACAAGCCGTTGAAAGCCCATACCCTGATGCAGACCATCGCTCGTGCAAACCGTGTTTCGGAGGGCAAGAGCAACGGCCTGATCGTGGACTATATTGGTATCGTAAAGGCGCTGCGCAAGGCTCTGGCGGACTATACGGTCAGCAAGAACAGCCCGGCGGGCATTGACCCAACGGTGGACAAAACGGAGCTGATTCAGCGTATCCGTACGGTCATCGGAGAAACGGACGGTTTTCTGGCAGAACATGGGTTCCAGCTGCAGGAACTGGTGGACGCACAGGACTTTGAAAAGATGAGCCTTGTACAGGATGCGGTCAACGCAATGTGCGAGACATTGGAAACCAAGAAAACCTTTCAGACCTATGCGTCTGAACTGGCGCGGCTGTTCCGCTACGCAGACCGTGACGATGTGGACGATACTGTGCGCGCCCGGAAAAACGCAATTCTCGCCATCTACGAGGGCTTGCAGCAGAAGCGGAAACACGCAGATAACACGGACCTGATAGTGCAGATCAACGGCATCGTCAACGAGTACATCCATGTGGAAAAGCCGGATCAGGAGGCTGTACCATCCCGGCAGTTTGACATCAGCAAAATTGATTTTGACCTGCTGAGCCGGGAGTTTGCCCACACCCGGCGGAAGAATCTCTTGCTGCGCGATCTGGATGAACTGGTGAATCAGCAATTGGCGAAAATGCTGTTTGCAAACCCGCACCGCATGGATTATTATGACCGCTATCAGGAGATCATCGATGCCTATAATGCAGAGCAGAACCGGGCAACCATTGAGAAAACCTTTATGGATCTGATGGAGCTTGCAAGTTCACTGGACACGGAGCAGCAGCGCTATGTGCGTGAGGGCTTTTCCAGTGACGAGGAACTTTCAGTGTACGATTTGCTGTTTTCGGAGAACCTCACGAAGCAGGAAATTGAAACGATCAAGGAGGTGTCTGTGGACTTGTTGACAAAAATCAAACAGCAGATTGCCAAACTCGACCATTGGACGGACAAGCAGGAAACTAAGGCAATTGTGGATAACCTGATTCGCAATACCCTTTGGCAAGAACTTCCCAATAGCTATGATGTAGGCGATATCCAGACCTACCAGAAGAAAATCTACGAGTATGTATATATGCGCTACCCGGAAGTAGCATAACGCAAAAATCACCCCAGAGAGAACGCACAAGAGGCTATTCTCTCTGGGGTGATTGCGTATCAAATCATCTGAAAATGCTTCAACGCTTCCACAATCGCATCCTCTTTTTCCTTCGGACACTTGGGCTGCTTCGCATTTTCATTTTTCGCTTTATGGTGATTCTCTCGCTCAATAATGCCGTACTTCTGCTTCACCTGTGCGATATAGAGATTGGAAACCTTCAACTGGTGGTGTTCCCATACGTACTCCCGAATCTCGTTGTAAGTCGCCTTGCTCTCCGCAGCAGTCACATCCAGCTCATCCATGCTGACGTCCACTTCGATGTGCCGCTCGACATTGAGTTTGGTCAAAAGGAGAACCGCTTCAACGGTTGATTGCGATTCCAAGGGAAATTCTCGAATCTCTTTTCCATTATAGGGAACAGGGAAGGCAAATACAATGTTCCGAATCCAGTTGCCATTTGGCTGTTTTTCCGGGAAAATATCAATGCGCTCGATGAAGGCGCGCATGAATTCCTTTTGCTCCACCTCAGTGGCGGCATTGTAGACTTCATCGAAGGCCAGAAGCAGGTGATAGATGTTGTCCGCTGTGATCTTCTCCTGATGAATGTCATCAATCTGACCTTGGATTTCAGCGAGCTGGGCTTCCATGTCCTCAATCAGTTCATATTGCTCATCGTAACGCCGCTGCAAATCCAAAGACTTACGGTCATAATAGGGATCATTAAAGTCCAGTGTGTCCATCTGGTGCTCCAGACGGGACTTTGTATTGAGTCGCTGGCGGAGCTGCGCTTTGATTGCATCGGCCTGCTGCTCCAACTCGCTGGTATCGACTGCGGAACCGATTTTTTCTTTGATGGCATCTACGAAGCGCGGGTCGTGAACCATAGCGGATACGATGGATGCGACCATCTGATTGATTTCGTTCTGTTCAATGTTCAACCGGAAAGAACATTCGTGTCCAGTCTGCCCTTTGATGCTCTTGCAGAAGTAGTAGTAACGAGTTTTGTTATCCTTGCTGTGAGCCTTAGAGACATTTCCGTACAGGTTCCGTCCACAGCAGGGGCATTTCAGAATGCCGGAAAGAATATGTGCGTGGTCGGGGTCACGCACATATTCACGCCGCCCTGTGGTACGCTGACGCTTGGTCTGTGCAAGATTCCAGTCGTCCTCGGAAACGATGGCTTCATGTTGACCGACATAGACGGGAAACTCGGATTGCTTCACAACGTGCATTTCGTTTCGAGTGCCGAGTTTCTTTTCAACCTTACGGCGACCAAATGCAATCTTACCGCAGTAAATGGGATTGTCCAGAATACCTCTAACAAATACAGCAGAAAACTTTGGAATAGTTCCATTCTGACGGAGCTTTTTCACATAGCCATGGGTGTTCAGATACCGGGCAATACCTGCTACACCATCGTTGGTATGGATAAAGCGGTCAAAAATAACACGGATAACTTCCACTTCATCGTCTGCAATCGAAAGCTCGCCATTTTCCAGCCTATAGCCATAGGGTGCAAAGCCGCCGTTCCATTTGCCCTCACGGGCTTTCTGTTCACGGCCGGCCATCGTTTGAGCACGGATATTCTCACGTTCGATTTCAGCAACAGCAGAAAGAACAGAAATCATTAACTTGCCGGAATCTTTGGAACTGTCGATGCCATCTTCTACGCAAATCAAATTGACACCGAAATCCTGCATAAGCTGCAAGGAGTTCAGAACATCGGCCGCATTGCGCCCAAAACGGGAGAGTTTGAATACCAGAACATAAGAAACGCCGTCTTTACAGTCTTGCACATCTCGCAGCATCTGTTGAAATTCGTGCCGACCTTGAATGTTCTTACCGGAAAATCCTTCATCAGAATATTCTCCAGCAATGACCATATCTTCATAATCGGCATATTTGCGCAGCTTTTCACGCTGTGCATCAAGGCTGTAACCGTCCACCTGCATGGCCGTAGATACGCGAGTATAAATGTAGCATTTGGTGCGTGCTTTTTTCATAAGAAATCCTCACTTTCGGCGGTTGGTTGTTGTGTGAGATTTTCATGCTGGATATAATACTCTAGCAACCGGAGTACATACTCTGGCGCATGGCGGTGGCCGAGTTCCCATTCTGTTACAGTGCGGTAGGGAATTTGGAAGAAAGTGCAAAACTCCCGGCGGTTCATCCCGGTCGATTCGCGCAGTTCGAGGATTTTGTCTTTGCAGTCCATAAAGTTGTCCTCATATATGTAAAACACGCTACGCAATTATTTTAACATAAAAACAAAAATTACGCAACGTGTAAATCTGCTTATGCAGCTTTACTGTTGGTCGCGCAAAGCGGAGACTCCTTTTGCTCCAGTACAGTTGAGCCATATTTTTGAATCAGCTTTGCCATAACATCGATACAGCGTACAAAGGATGCATTGTCAGTTTCGGTGTCATAGTATTTTTTCAATAGGCAACTCCATTTCCTTGTAGCAGAACTTTGACAGTCCTGCGAATTTTAGAAACATCCCTTGATTCATCCGATTAAACTTTTTAAGCGTTCCAGCTTTTCCTGTGCATTCTCTTTCCGGAAGCTGACCCCAATGCAGGAGATCGGGACGCACATTTCCAATAGGCGGTCATAGATGCGGGCATGGGCTGTATCTTGTGGGTGCCGTATCTCGTCCAGCGTCAGGTTGGTGGTGACGATCAACGGCTTCCGGCTGCGGTATCGGCTGTCCACGATGTTGTAGATCTGTTCCAGTGCGTACTCGGTACCACGCTCCATGCCGAAATCGTCAATGATGAGCAGGGGATAGCGGCAGAACTTGTCCACAATATCATTTCGCCCGGAAAAGCTGCTGTTCAGCTCGTTCAGGATTCGGGCGAAGTTCGTCATACGCACAGGCACCTCCTGCTCCATCAGAGCGTTCGCAATGCATCCGGCAAGGAAACTCTTGCCGGTGCCAACACCGCCCCAGAGAAGCAGCCCAAGGTTCTCTGCGCGCATGGTCTGCCATTGCTCTACATAACAGTGTGCATGACACATCTGCGGGCTGCGGCCATTGTCGTTTTCAAACGTCCAGTCCAGCATTGCCGGGTCAGAAAATCCCGCGGCTTTCAGCCGCCGCACAAGGTCGATGTGCTTTTGTTGGTTAATAAGGGCTTCCTGCTGTTCTCTTTCCGTGCGCTGGCAGCTGCATTCGACGGGATGCTTGTTCTTGCCCATCAGGACAATGCCCTTTGCAAAGAACGCTTCTTTTGGGGTATGACATTTTCCGCAATAAAGCAGACCGTCCTTGCCATAATAATCATCGGTGTTTTCGGGAATACTGGATGGGAGCTGTTCCAAAATTTTTTCTATCGTCTTTATAGGCTTTCTCCTTCCTTGAATGTGTAGTCCGGGATACCCGGTATCGATTTTCGTTCTGTTTTCTGCCGCTTTGCCCAGATAC
This sequence comes from Faecalibacterium sp. BCRC 81149, assembly GCF_022750605.1. Classification (NCBI taxonomy): domain Bacteria; kingdom Bacillati; phylum Bacillota; class Clostridia; order Eubacteriales; family Oscillospiraceae; genus Faecalibacterium; species Faecalibacterium sp. BCRC 81149. The sequence goes on from NZ_QXJA01000013.1 coordinate 58,317, forward strand.
GCAGCGTTGCGGCATGGTCTGCATACTTTTTGCCAGTGGACTGGATATAAGCGGACAAGTGCTCAATCAGACTGTCCAGCCCTGCAAAGTCAGCCTTGAGCCGCTTATACTCCTTTTCCGTCAGAAAGACATTCTGGTATTCTCCCAATGAGAGATGAGCACTGGTTGCTCTTATCAGGTGGTTATCATTCAGGTTGTTCTTATTACGTTGGTTAGGTGTGCATTTTTGTGCAATCATACTGTGACTGCGCAATTCTGCACAGTATGCGGAACTTTGAGCAGAATGTGGCTGGGTTTAGAAAAGCCGTAGCGCACTCGCTCGGCAAGTTCCGCTTTTTCCAGTTCAGCAAAAGAGCGTGTCACACTGGAAACGCAGCACCCCAAATCTTTCGCCAGGTTGGAAAGCGGATAGATCACATAGATGCGTCCCCGATCGTCCACCCAGTTGTTTTTCTGGGAGAGTGTAGCACGGTCGAGCAGGAGCGTGTAGAGCAGCTTTGCCGTGTGGCTCAGGTCAGCGTCGAGAAGAAACCGGGCATAGGGCAGATACTGCGGCAGTGGCATATTGGGTTTCATATAATCCGAAATTACATTCACCTCCGTTTTTACATCTGAATTCGTGCTAGACCATTTGAGAGTTCTGGTTTCCATCACTGTTCATGCGGTCTTTTACGTTCTGAAGATACCGGCTGGCACGGTCGATAAAAACCAGCAGTTTCTCATTGTTCTTTGGCTCGGTAAGAATATCGGGGTATTCACGAAAACACATTTCCCATCGCCGGACAAAATCTTCCTGCGCTCCCTGAATCTCGCACATCATGGCTTCGCCATCTGCCAAACGGCGAGGTGAATAGATGCTCTTGACGGCATCCTTGAGATTCTGTTTTTCTTCCTTGTTGAGTCCTTTCTTATGCCCCTGAATGTCTTGCTTGAAGGTCGTTATAAACGCATTGTCCTTCGAAGGCGAAGAATACGAATCCGTGATACTGGAATCCCGTTCGGCTTTAGGCTTACGCAGCTCCGCCACAACTTCGGGACGCTTTTCCTTTGGAACCTTTGCAATCGAGGAAATTTCACGGTCGGTTGCCCGGATCTTTCCACTCAGGATTTCTTTCTGCGCTCCGGGTACTGCTTCCTCCGCTGCTTCCACACCTTTTGCAAATTGCTCTGCACGGTAAACATAACTTTCGGATGTTCCATGTTCCGCAGCGATTTTCGACCGTGAACCGTGCTTTGTGCGGTCTGGTTCATTTTGAACCAGACCACTTTCAGATGCCAAAGTATACTGATTGCCGTGAAACGATTTGATTTGCTTTTCCGCTTCTGCCTGCTTTCCGATCAGGAACTTTTTCTGTTCTGGGGTCAGGTTTCGCCGCCCAAGCTGATTTTTACAGATCCATACAAGTGCTTCATAGCGGCTGGAAAATTCTTTTTCGATGACTTCAAATGGAATAAATGGATATTTCCGAAGAATTTGATAGCGTGTATGTCCATCCACAATATAGCCGTTCCACGTGATGATCGGATTCAGTACACGTTCCTCCTTGAGGATGTTCATTTCCAGTTGGTGGGTTTCCTCAAACGACGGAGGGTTGATTTGTTTCTGGAACTCCGGGTCAATTTTGAGTTGGCTCAGTTTTGTCATAGGCAAATCATCCTTTCTGAAATGAAATAGAATATCATTGTTCTTACGCCGTTCTCCCTGCATGGCTTTCCTGCCCCCTTCCGGCGGCGTTTTCCGGCTCTCCTTTTCAGGATCTTCGCCGGGTATCCCATGCAGACGGTCATTAGGTTCTCAAGGTTCGATGAGGGGCTTAAAACTAGATTAGCACGTTCATAGAAGATTTTTTAGGACATATTACGTCCGATTTTCACGAAAATCGAGTTGAATTTCTACTAAAAATCGGACATTCTTTGTCAGCACTTGCGAGAAAGCAATGAAGAATGTGCTTCTGTGGGCTTAGTGTATCACATCGTAAATTTTATTTTTAGGAACTGGTAGTTCCGGTTTTTAAAAAATACGAAGTGAATTTCAAGGCAAAAATCGGAACTATTGGTTCTGGTTTTGCGTATCAACGTAATTTCAAATTTTGGATGCCGTTCTCTCTGCATGGACTTCCTGCCCCCTCTCGGCGGCGTTTTCCGGCTCTCCTTCTGGTCATCGCCGGGTATCCCATGCAGACGGTCATGCGGTTTTCAAGGTTCGATGAGGAGCTGTAGAAAGCATATCACAATGAAGCAGAAATTTTTAGGAAGCATTCCTTCCGGTTTTCAGTGTATTTTAGGAGAAACCCAAGGAAAAACCGGAAGGAATGCTTCCGCTTCTTGGAAAATGTTCTGGATAGAGCATACCATAAAGTCACTCGATTTTTTAGGACCTATTAGTTCCGCTTTTTACTTTCAAAACCGGAAGTAATAGGTCCGGTTTGATGTAATATTGGATGAATCAACGCTGATTCTTCTGAAACAATTTTTTCTCCAAGAAAATTTGCTTATTCGGTATCAGCGGAAACGTGCAGCCGGCGCAATTTTGTGCTGAATATCGGGTTTGGGCGAAGCCCAACAATCGTTTTTGAAGTCAGATTTGAAAAATCTGATTCAAAACTTGTGAGTTGGCACCAACTCGCCCTGCTTGCTGCGGTTGCAAACTCGAAAATTTTTGTGCAGAAAAATAACCGCCCGCTTCAAGTTGAACTTGAAAACGGACGGTCCTGATTGCAAAATAATTTTCAAATTTGGAAGTCGCGTTGAGAGGCTTCATAGCGCTCGCAAGCAGGGCAGACGTATATACAACGTCTGCATCTGCAAGCAATGTGTCTGTCTATACAAACACCATTTGCGTTGCAAAACGCTTGTTGGGGAACACCCAAACCCCTGAACTGCATCCGGTGGATGCAGGCTGTTTTAAGCAAATAAAAAGGGAAAACTGTTTTACTTCTTGCGGAATTCCCCATACAACCACTCTGCCAATGCCGACATAATAGCCTTATACTTGCTGGTGTCCTCAAACAGGGAAGAGAAGGTGTCCTGCGCTTCAAGATAGCTGTCCTGTGCGGCAGTATCAAAAGCCTTGGGGAAGATGCTCTCGGTAAAGATCTGCGGGTCGGAGCTTCGCGCCAGCTTTGCCAGCTTCGGGTCAGCCAGCAGACGGTCGTGCAGGGCAGTAAGCAGCACCCGGTCGGCATTGGTGAACTCGCCCTTGAACTTCTCGTTGATCTTCAGAATGATTTCGTCCAGCGGCTCCTTGGGGTCGTGGCCGAGAGCACCCTTCTGGGTGACCGGCTCGTAGACGCCCTTTGCGTGTTCCAGCTCAATAGCACCGGCAAAGGTCTTTTGCAGCTTGTAATACTCCAGCTGCAATTTGCCCTCCAAGTCCAGCGGAGAGACCTCGTCCGGCGGCAGCAGCTTGAGCAGGTAAGCGCAGAATACGTTCTCCTTGTGCAGCTCTTCATCGAACATCCGTGCCACCTGTGAAACGTAGCCGTACCACTTGACAAGGCTGCGCAGCAGACGGCGGAACTGATATCGCTCGGCCTGCGTTTTCTGATTGTAGCGGTCCGCCACGGGCTTCAGGATGCTGCTCATGCGGCCCACGGCGTTTTTATCCTGCTTGGTGCTGCGGAAATACTCCTTGGCAAAGGCTTCCACGTCTGCATCGGAATAGACGGCAAAGCTCCGCAGCTCCTTCTGAGTCTTGTAAATAAGGTCGGTGTTGACCTCCTGCTCCAGAAAAGTCTCCTGATAAAAGGGCTGGAATGCCTCCCGGATGTCCTCTGCCTTGTTCACAAAATCCAGCACAAAGGTGTCGGTTTTGCCGGGGCAGGTGCGGTTCAGGCGGGAGAGGGTCTGCACCGCCTTGACGCCCTTCAGCTTTTTGTCCACGATCATGGTGTGAAGCAGCGGTTCGTCAAAACCGGTCTGGTATTTTTCTGCCACGATGAGCACATCGAAGTTGTTGTGGAACTCCTTTTTGGTCTGGCTCTCTGCAATGTGGCTGCCGTCGGCGCGGACGTTCAGGGACTGCTCCGTGTACTCCACACCGCCGTCCGGTACGGCACCGGAAAATGCCGCTAAGATCTGCACATCGTCATAGCCCTGCTCCGCAATGTAGCGTTTGACCTCGTGGAAGTACCGCACCGCTGCCAATCGGGAGGAGGTGACTACCATCATCTTGCCCCGCCCGCCGATTTTGTGGCTGGTGGTTTCCCGGAAGGTTTCTACAATGATCTTTGCCTTCTGGCTGATGTTGTAGGGGTGCAACTCTTCATACTTGCGGATGAGCTTTGCCGCCCGGCTGGCAGGCAGATCGGGATTGTCCGGGATGGTCTTGGCGATCTTGAAGCAGGTGGAATAGGTCATGTAGTTTTGCAGCACATCCAGAATGAACCCTTCTTCAATGGCCTGCCGCATACTGTAAATGTGGAAAGGGTGGTGGCTGCCGTCCGGGTATTCGGTGCCGAACAGTTCCAGCGTGGCGGCTTTTGGGGTGGCGGTAAAGGCAAAGAAGGACAGGTTCTTGTGCCGCCCGTGGGAGGTGAGCTCCTTCACCAGCGCATCCTCCGGGTCGATCTCGTCCTCCGCTTTGCCTTCCAGCTCGGCATATTCCCGCAGCGCATCCTCGGTGTCGGCAAGGGCTGCTTTCAGCTTTAAAGCGGAGGTGCCGGTCTGGGAGGAGTGCGCTTCGTCGATGATGACGGCATAGTTCTTCCCGGCGGTCTTGTTCACCTCAGTATAGATGACCGGGAACTTTTGCAGCGTGGTGATGATGATGCGTGCGCCGTTGTTGATGGCATCCCGCAGGTCGCCGGAGTTTTTGTCCTCGCCGATGGCCTCCACCGCACCCAGCGTATGGTCGAAGCCGGAGATGGTCTCCTGCAGCTGTGCGTCCAGCACGGTGCGGTCAGTCACCACGATGACACTGGCAAACACTGGCTTGTTCTCGGGGTTGAACAGGGAAGCCAGCCGGTACGCCGTCCATGCAATGGAGTTGGACTTGCCTGAACCGGCGCTGTGCTGGATGAGATAGTGATGCCCGGCACCCTTCTGCCGCACGTCTGCCACCAGCTTGCGCACCACGTCCAGCTGGTGATACCGGGGAAAAATCAGGGTCTTGCCGTCCTGCAGGCTCATGAACTTTTGCAGGATGTCCATCATGCTGTCCTTCTGGAACACTTCTTCCCAGAGGTAGGCGGTAGGGTAGCCGTCGGGGTTGGGTGGGTTGCCTGCGCCGCCGTCCCGCCCGGCACCGTTGGAGCCCTGATTGAAGGGCAGAAAGCGGGTGTCCTTGCCTGCCAGCCGGGTGGACATCCACACCTCGGTCAGGTCTACGCAAAAGTAGCCCAGAATGCGCTTGTTGAACTGGAAACACACCTCCCGGGGGTCCCGGTCGTGCATCCACTGTTGCTTGGCGTTCTCCACGGTCTGCCCGGTGAACTGGTTCTTCAGCTCAAAGGCGAACACCGGGATGCCGTTTACCGCCAGCACCATGTCCACCGAGTTGTGGGTAGTGTCGGAGTAGAACCACTGCCGGTTGCAGGTGATCTCGTTTTGGGCGTAGCGCTGGGCATCCTTCTGGTTCAGTGCGGACTCCGGCTGAAAATAGCACACCCGGAACCGCCGTCCCCGGTGCTTGAACCCATACCGCAGCACCGAAAGCAGTCCGTCCGCATCGCAGGCATTATTAAAGGCCGTGCAGAACTTCCGCACCGGGTTTACCGGGTTCTGCTTTTCAAAAAATGCCCACTCGTTGGGCTGGGTCTTTTGCACAAAGCGGATCAGGGTATCCACAAACAGCCCCAGCTTGGGGTCGTAGCAATCCCCATTGCGGGTGTAGCCCCCGGCAGGGGAGAGCAGCGCCGCCGCAATGTCCGATTCAAACTGCTTTTCGGTGGTAATGATAGACATTTTTTGAATCCTCTTTTCTCTGAAAACGGGCAATTTGGCAAAACGAGAGAACTTTTACAGTGACTTTGTTGTGCAAGTTGTAAAAACTGCCAGTTGACATCTGCTGGCAGTTTTGCTATTCTACAAATAGATAGCATTGGAAAGCAAGGACACTATTTATTAGATGTTCGACCTGGAAGGTGTTACAGAAAAGACTCGTTCGTTTTGGTTTCTCTTTATGAGACACTGATCCGCATGGGTCTTTATTTTTTACCCCATTTCAGGTAGTCGTACAGTCGAATCAATCGCTTCAGGTCACTCCGGGTACTGCCGGTAAAATGGTCAAGCGCATCAGAATCAGCGGTGAACATTTCAGAGAGGATGTTTCCCAGATAATCAACATCCATTTTTTCTTCTGGTAAGGCGCACATCAAACGGTAGGCCTTAGGCGCATTATCTCTCAATGCTTCCCAGAGCGACTGTATGGAAGAATAACAAGTGGTGTATTTGCGATAATTTCTGTTTGTTTTTGTTGTGAGTTCCTCGAAGCTGGTTTTGACTTCTGCACGTATCTCAGGAAAATCTTCCTGTGCTTGGCAGAGGTAACGATAAACAGGAAAATCGCCAGTGTTACCTCTGCGCAGTTCAGGATAAGCATATTTCAAAAGCTGATCTGCTGTATAATCGTCCAAATCCCCCATAACGATGCTGCGATACCATTCATTGTCGTGAATAATGCTCTGCAATCCACGCTCACCGGTATTGGAAACACCAATTGAGATGGCAAGTTGATTTTCGTCGATGTTTTTATCGTCAATCTGCCCGACTTTCAGAAGAGGGCCGGGTTTACTGGTAACGACAAATGTATACATTTCATCCTTGAACCGTCGGAGAAGCTTTACGGGAATGGCTGCCCTCTTTGCTGCTAAGGCATCGTAAAGAATGCTGAAATCGGAAAGCGTGAGTTTTGTCATGGAAAGCATTTGTTCCCCGAAGGTCAATGTATGGGAGGAAATGCTGTATCCGGAAATATCTGGCCTGTATTCGACGAAAACAAAACGTTCCTGCAAACGCTCGACTTTATCAGCCGGCAGACAAAACAGAATGTCCCTCAGAATATTTTGAATGTCCTGATCTGTGAGGGAATATCCAATATAAATGATGGGATACTCCATGAAAATTGTCATGAGCTTTGCTGCAAGGTATTTGCTCTTATCGTTGAAAACCTCGTAGTCCCGCTCATTGATAATAAGAGTTTCCGGCAGGGAAACGGAACCATGAATCTTATAGATTTCAGCGATACCTTGTATAGTGGAGAAAACAAGTTGGTCTTGCCCAACATAAGGAGTATAATCGTCAAAGAGCTTTTCAAAGAAAAGGTCATAGTTGGTCGTGATAATACCTGCAAGGTTTTTCTTGGAAATATTCTTTAATTTTTGAATTTCATCTTTGTATTCGGGGAGCGCAACAGACTTTTCCTTTAGATACCATGCAATTTCAGCTTTGAAGGGTGAACAACCGCGCTCCACGGCATTCAGAACGAAAGATTCGTTTGTACGCATAGTTGGAGTGTTATACCACTTGGTATCAAAATCCTGCTGAATTAAAGTGGCGATTTTAGGCATAACACCTTGTGTGGAACCCAACTGCTGAGCCTTACTTTCGTAGGCACGATAGGCAAAGCGGTCAGAGTTCACTCTGGATGCAAATTCGGTTAGCAGACCTTTCCAATCCGGAAGGCCATAATAACGGCGGGTAATGCCGGAACCGGCAAATAAAAAGGGAATGGTATTGAAGCGTGAAACAATGTCTTGTATTGTCATGTCGATTCTCCTTTTTGAAACCCAACGGTCTGATATCTTTATTCTATACCTTTCTTTGGAAGGCTGCAAGCACATTGTCAATAGAAGGAGAGTAGCGCCGCCGCAATGTCCGATTCAAACTGCTTTTCGGTGGTAATGAGGGGCATGATTAGACCTCCTTTTGTTATCGCCATAAAAAGTGTCTGGAACAAAGCTGCTCCAAATCTTTGTCATCAATTCCGATGCTATGAAGAATCATACAGTAAATCAAACCAATCAGATAAAGAGCAGTTATTACAAGACGTTCGTCCAAAACTTCTTGTGTGCCATGAGTGGTTTTGTTGCGGTATACAATTAAATTTTCCACGTCAGCTGTTGTTGGCTTGAAATCGAGTTTGTCAAATAATCTTGAAAGGATATCCTGATATTTGGAATAGAAAATGCAAATCTTATCAGCATCTGCGAGTGTCATATGTTTGAGTGTGCCGCAAATCATATCGTTTGTCTTTTTTGAAAATTTACCATTCTTTGATTGGAAGTTCTTGGCAGTTTTTTGTAATTCTTTTATAAGAGAGTTGAGACGTTGTTCTTCTTGAATGTATTCACTGCTTTTATCATCAGGTTTTGCAGCAGAAACATTTTTTCCTCTTATGCGTGCAATTTCACATTCCAGGCAAGTTACAACGCCTTTGACCATATCATTGGTCATTCGACCAAGGTCGGCATCATTCTCTGGAATGAAATTCATAAAGGAAAAAGGATTGTTTGTCTGTTCACAGTAAATTAACTCGATTAAAGATGAAAGAGTGACATCTAAATCGTTAAAGCAAATATTGTTGAATGGTTTTTTCTGAGTTACAACAGAAGGACTTTTTGAATAAACTAAAGCGGTATCCATCAAAACATCAGAAGGCGCTGTCTTTTCTTGTAGGGCGATTTCGTTAAAATCGACATTTTGCCGGAACGTCATAAAAGACAATAGTGTTTTGATTTTTTCAATATGAACTGGAACCTCTCCGAAGGAGATCGGCTCTGAAAATTGAAGCGTTAAATAACGTGTACGACCGATAAGTTCAACGTGGGTTGAGTTGTAGGTTTCATTAGATTGGTTGCCGGATTTGACTGTAATGTAAAGACCCTCATACTTGAAGGAAAAAGAGAGGGGTAACTGTGGAGGAATCACTTGAATGGCTCTGCCTACAAATTCGTATGGACTATCCGGTGAAAAGGACAGTGCGTCCAACGTTCCGCTTCTGAACTCAATGGCATCGATTTTATTCCAATTACAAGGACCGAGATTTCCTTTTTGAATAGTATAAATATTAGAATGAAAATTTGCAACAGTTCTGATGGCGGGTATTATGCGATTTCCACAATAAATCGCAATGTCGTTGCCATCATGCGTTGTTCCATGAAAATATTTATCTTCCTGTGCCAATTTTGCAAAATCTTCAGTGTTACTGGAAGTGGCCTTGAAGGGAACACTGTTCATAATACGAAAGTCAAAATTATCTTCGTAAAATGTTGCACTACCTTGCTCACAGTCAAGAATGCCAGACCGTGGAGAAATTTCATCCTTCATAAATTTACACCTCCCTCTTCCCGGTTACAACCTCATAAATCAAACTTTTCTTATAGCTTTCCAGCTCTTTTACCAGTTGCTCCTTCTTTGCGATCAGTCCGTCAATCTCGGCGCACTTGGCGTCAAGATAATCGACAATTTCTTTTTGTTCACTCAAAGGCGGAATTAGAACTTTCATTCGGGCAACAATATCCTGACTGATATTTGGGTCTTTGCGTGTTCCAACAGCGTATTTCATCCAATATGGCTTTAATGCGAGTAACTGGTTTAATAAAAATTTTGGAAGAATAACATTGGAATTGCAGATGATTGAGCAAACTGCTTGATTTGTTGCGCAAGGTGTCATCAGCAAACCACATTTTCCGATAGTCCCTGCACCACCATACATGGCAACACAAACCGTTCCTGTTGGCATAATGGAACAGGCAGACATGGATAAAGCGAGTTCGGTTATTTTTTCAGAGCTATCATAAACCAGCCCATCGTTCAAATCAAGAGTACGAACCCATCGGATAGTTGCATCATCAAAAAAAGATGTTTCTTTGCTTCTTAATGGAGTTGCGCCGCTGGAAGTTTGACCAATTCTTCCGATTTTGGTGACATCCCACTCCCTCGGAATCTTCCCGATCCACTCAACTCCGCTATCCTTCATTTCCCGCTCACCACGCACGCCTTTGGTAACAGCCTGCGTAATAACTGCCCGCTTGAGCTTTTTGTATTCCTCAATGCTGGAACGAGTTTTGGAAAGCATGGTGTCAATTTCAGTGCATTTTGCACTCAAATATTGAGAAGACCGAATCTGAACCTCTTTAGGAGGAAGGGCAAGTAACATATTTGAAAAATCCCAGTACTGGATATTCTTGCCCTCACGAATGCCGACAGTAAGGCTGTTTATTTTACTGATAAAACCATCTGATTTGAAAAGATACCGAAAAAAGTCATTGGAAAGGTCTTTGGTGGCATGAAATACCTGATATGCAGGGGAACATACACCCTCATAATTTGAAAACTCAAAGCCGCCTTGAAAACTACGCAGACTGATTACGAAATCTCCAATATGGATTGTTTTGAAAGCTCGTAAATCCGTGTTTTCTTTGACTTGAACAACGCCCTCTAACTGACTTTGTGGAATAACACCGTATTTTTGAGTAGGAGAGAGAAGAACAAGAGCAGAGTTTCCTTTTTCGTTCCGTTGAGCAAAAAGATACTTAGCCTTTACAACCTCCCACCCCTCCGGGATTTCCCCGATCCATTCAATACCGCTGTCTTTCATTTTCCGTGCCATGGTCAGCCCTCCTTATGGAACAGCTCTGCCAGCCCGGCGGAGATATCCTGTTCCAGTGCGGTGATGCGTGCTACAATATCCTCCACGGCTTCCGGCGGCTGATACTCATAGAAATAGCGGATCATGGGGATCTCGTAGCCCACCTTGGTCTTGCTGTGGTCGATCCAGGCGTCGGGGGCGTAGGGCAGAACTTCCCGGGCAAAGTAGGCGTCAATATCCTGCACCAGCGGTACGTTTTCAGTGTCCCGCAGGCTGGTGTCCGGCACAGGCTTGCCACGTTTCAGGATGATGTTGCCTGCCTCGTCCCGCTGGGGGCGCTCCACCACGATCTTGTTGTAGCCGAACTCCACGCTCTCGAACACCTTGCTCTCGCAGTAGATGCCGTTTTTGTCGCCGTACACCTTGCCGTTGGCAAACTCGCCGTAGGCGGTGACGATCAGCTCCCGGCAGGCATCGGGGATGTCGTTGCGCTTGGTGCCGATGCTCTTGCGGCGTGGCTCGAAGCAGTGGCTGGCGTCAATGAGCTGTACCTTGCCTGCACGGTGGGCGGGCTTATCCTTGCTGAGCACCCAGATGTAGGTGGAGATGCCGGTATTCATGAACATATCGGTGGAAAGCTGGATGATGCAGTCCAGCCAGTCGTTTTCCAGAATATACTGCCGGATGTTGCTGGGCCCGCTGCCGGCGTCGCCGCTGAACAGGGGAGATCCGTTCTGGATAATGGCCATCTTGCCCTTGTTTGCCAGCTTGGCAAGGCCGTTCAACACAAAAAGCTGCTGACCATCGCTGATCTTGGGCAGACCGGGCGCAAAACGCCCCATCTCGCCGCGGGCGGCCTCGGCTTCCACCGCCTTCTGCTCTCGCTTCCAGTCAATGCCGAAGGGAGGGTTGGAGATGATGTACTGGAAGGTGAAACCGGGGAACTGATCCTCCGACAGAGTATCACCGAACCGCATATTGTTGGGGTCACCGCCCCGGATCATCATGTCCGCCTTGGCGATGGCAAAGGTGGAGGGGTTGAACTCCTGCCCGAAGCAGGTTACCTCAATGTCGCTGTTCAGCTCGTGGATGCGCTCCTCCATGCAGCTCAGCATCTGGCTGGTGCCCATGGCCATATCGTAAACGGTCATGCTGCTGGTGTCAAGGTCGGCTTCGGACAGCAGCAGGTCGGTCATCAGATAGATGATATCCCGGCTGGTGAAGTGCGCTCCGGCCTCCTCGCCAAAGCTCTCGGAGAACCGCCGCACCAGGTCCTCAAAGATGTAGCCGCAGTCCACGGCGCTGATCTTGTCCGGGCCAAGATAGCCCTTCTCAGAGCCGAACTCCTTGATAACGAGGTAGAGGGTGTTGCTCTCTACCATCCGCTTGATGATGTTGTCAAAGTCGAACTTTGCCAGCACGTCCTGTGCGTTGGCGGAGAAGCCGGACAGGTAATCCCGGAAGTTGGACTCAATGTTGTCCGGGTCTGCCAGCAGGGTCTCGAAGGTGAAACGGCTGGTGTTATAGAACTGGTAGCCGGAGGCTTTCTGCAAAAAGCCGTCGATGACCTGCAGCTTTTTCACCTTTTCGTAGGTGTCCAGCACTGCCTGATGGGTGGGCAGAAGGCAGTCATGGAACCGCTTTACCACGGTCATGGGCAGAATGACCAGACCGTACTCGTGGGGCTTGAACGGCCCACGCAGCATATCGGCTACGTTCCAGATCATGGCGGCTTTTTCGGCAATGTTGGCACCTACGGCGGTGATCTTATCGTTTGGCATACGTTGCTCCTTGTTTTTTGTGATAGGTGGACATCCTGATTTTACAACAATGGGTGTCCTATAAATCGGATAGCAGGATGCTTTTCCTGAAAAATGATTCTTGCATCTATTGTACCACGATAAAAGTGGAAACACCATATTCCGGCAAAAGAAAATGCCCGCCTGAAAACCAGACGGACATACTGTAAATCATATCATCTGAAAATGCCGCAATGCCTCTACGATCGCATCCGCTTTCTCCTTCGGACACTGGGGCTGCTTCGTATTTTCGGACTTCGCCTTATGGTGGTTCTCTCGTACCTCCAGACCGCATTTCTGCTTGACCTGCGAGATATACAGGGAAGATACCTTCAGTCCAGTTTGTTCCAACACGCGGGCTTTGATTTCAGGATAAGTCGCACCCTTTTGCAATCCTGAAGTGTCCATGCCCTCCAAAGAGAACTCTACACGGACTTTTCTGGAGTCGATCTCACCCTTGGAAAGCGCAATTACACATTCGCAATGTGTCGTCGCTAGAATCGGAACACATGGATTCAGCCTCGTTAGAAGCATGGGAACACAAAACAGCAGGGGAGTGGTTCTCCTTGCTATTCTTGCGAAGCGGCTTGAAATTCTTGCCGTCCACACTGTTTTTGAACCCGGTCTTGTAAACAAAGACAATCATGTAGGGGTCTTTGTTCCCATTACTATCATAACCGCCCACGATTACTTTTTCAACTATACTTTCAAAAATATGTCGGTCAAAGGTGTCCAGAACCTCGTTCTGTTCAAGGGTCTGCCGGAACGTGGCAACACGCTTGCGCATTGTAGATTCGGTTTCGGCTGCATCTTGCAGGCTTTCACACTCTTTCTGCAACTGCTCAATCTGGCTGGACAGGTCCAAATACTTTCGGTCGTAGGTCTCCTTGTCGATGGTATCTTCAAGACGCATATCAACCAGCTTGTTTTTCTTGACTTCCAGAGCGTGAATATCTCTTTCGGCTTTCGCAAGACGCTTGCCCGCGTTGCTTTCAGAAAGAGTTTCTTCTGTCCGTTTCATAAACTCGTCCAGAACATCCTTGTTATTCTGGCACAAGAGGCGATAAGATTCTACAAAAGCCCGCTCAATCGTTCTTTCGTCAACGCCCTTGCTCTCCGGGCAGAACTTTTTTCCTTTTTTGGTGGAAACAACACATTGCCAGATAGCTTTATTATACTGTGAACTGCTATGCCAACTCCTCCTTGTCAGGGTGCCACCACAGAAACCACATTCTATCATGCAGCTAAAAGCGTATTTCCGGCTGAACTTTTCACGTTTGCCGTCCACGTTAAGGCTGCGGGGCTTTGCACGCCGCCGCAAAATTTCCTGTGCGGCTTCAAAGACTTCTTCCGAAATAATGGGCTCGTGGTGCTCACGAATATAAAATTGATCTTCCTCGCCGAAGTTGTACAGACGCCGTTTTGAAATAGGGTCAACGGTAAATGTCTTTCCTAACAAAATGTCGCCTTTGTATTTTTCGTTTTTAATAATGCCGATTACGGTACTGTCTGCCCATTTGGGACTGCCGCGTTTTGTTTTATAGCCTAAGTTTTCAAGTTCTTTGGCAATAACCGAACCACCGGCACCCTCCGTGTATCGCTGAAAAATGTAACGGACAACAGCCGCTTCTTCTTCGTTGATGGTGATGGTTTTGTCCGCTGGATTGTAGTCATAACCTAAACAGCCCTGAAACCCGACCAGCTCACCGCGCTGCATCTTCATCTTCAAGCCCTTTTTGACATTTGCAGAAATATTTTCGACTTCCTGCTGTGCAACAGAGCTTAAAATTACAAGGAGCAGTTCACCGTCCATAGTAAGGGTGTTGATGTTTTCTTCCTCAAAAAACACAGCCACGCCTTTATCTTTGAGCATCCGAACATATTTCAGAGTGTCAAGCGTATTTCGGGCAAAACGCGAAATGGATTTGGTAATCACCATATCCACGTCACCGTTCATACAGTCGTTGATTAAACGCTGGAAATCCTCGCGCTTTTTTACCTGCGTACCCGTGATAGCTTCATCAGCATAGATGCCGGCCAAAGACCATTCCGGCTTACTTTTTATAAGTTCGGTATAGTATTTGACCTGCGATTTGTAGCTGTTCAGCTGATCTTCGGTATCAGTGCTGACACGACAATAGGCAGCTACGCGTAGCCTTTTTTCAAAGTTCGTACGCGCTCGTGGCGAGAGCGTGTTGTGCGCTTTAATGACTTCAACATCTTTCATGCTTGACCTCCTTATTGAATGTGTTCCTTTCATTGCGTTAATCATAACGCCAATGCGACACAAAATCAAGAGGATAGTTCGGAAACCACACGATAATCTTTCATTAAGCGCTGTTTGATAAGGGAATACTCTCTATCGGTTATGAGCTTTCTTTCCAACAGCTGCTTCAAAAAAGCAAGCTGAATGCTATAACGTATCAAATTTTGTTCTTTCAAAAATATCCCCCTTTCACAAAATAAAAAATGAGCCAACGGATGGCTGCTGGCAGCAACCCACGGGAATCTCACCCCTGCATTCCTCATGCAGCCCTACTCATTGCCTGCGACGCTCTGAACGCTCGGACTTTGACGGTAAGGGAGTATCAGCCTGCCTGTATGTCATGGCCCGCAAGCAACCGCGCTTGCATTGCGGCGTGGTGATGATCGCTCCACTTTTCAAAGAAAAGCATCGTGGCGCACCCGCCGTCCGGCTCGATACAGACAGCAACGTGTCCGTTTGCCCTATGATGCACCGCCATTGTCCTGCCGGCATGTTTTTCAAGGTGCAGTCCCGAAACGTGGAAAGGGTCAGACCGTTTCGGCTTTGGTTACAATAGAAGAAATCAGTTTGATTTCCAGATGGCGTTTCATGTACTCGTCTATGCACACATGAGGCTGACCGTGCTTGTCATAGAGAATGCCTGTACAGAGCTTGTTGATATAACCTCTGTAATGTCGCAAAACCTGTTCAACTGCATCGGTGTCCCCAGCGCAGGCAGAGCGAATCACCGAGAGCGGTAAAAACTCTCTGCTCGTGTGTTCATAGGAGTTCATTTACGCCTAACCTCCCTCCGGCAAGTGCGCCTTTAGCTTTTTTTGCAGCTCGTTCAGCGTTTTTGTCCGGTGGCGCTGTACAGCACT
>NZ_QXJA01000014.1:0-60841 GCF_022750605.1 Faecalibacterium sp. BCRC 81149
GGGATGCCTTTACCACTTTTGAACAGCGGATGGTAACGGAGGACAAGGACGGCATCTGCTACCAGCGCGTTTCGCTGGACGATGTTCTGCCGGGAGAAGAACAACTGCGGCGCATCGAAGCCATAGCCGACCCTTATGCCATGCAGCCGCAGAGTATTATGGAAGAGCAGGAATCGCGCCGGGAACTGTACGATGCCTTGAAACGGCTGACCCAGCGAGAGCAGACCTATCTGCTGTACCGCTATGGCTTCACCGATGGCGAGGAACATCCGCTGATCGGCACGGCGATATATTTTCATCTGACAAAAGGCCGCGCCCAAAAGACCGAGGAACAGGCCATGGATAACCTGTGGCTGGAACTGCCGTGGTGGTTTTTTTGAATAAAAAGAAAAAATCGTGATTGTGCTACAAGTTTTCTGGAAATTTATGTGCAGCTATACGATTTTGAAAAATTTTGTGGACAAACGAAATAAATCAGGCTTAAATTTCGTTATCTAAACAAAAAGCAAGGAGGGAGCTTTGATGACTTGTAAAAATTGTGGTTATGAAAACAAGTTGGGTGTTCGATATTGCCAACGGTGCGGTCAGTATATTGAACCAAAACGGACATTGGCACAAGAAGTTAAATCGTTGGATTTTAGAAGCCTTGCTGGTGTTGGCCGTAGAGATGTGAATATTGCGCCGCTGTTTACTGCATCACCCGTTCAAACTCCAGCAAAAGCACACCAAACGCCCTCGCCTGTTGAACCGATGCCAGACGGAAGATGGTATTGCCCGGACTGCGGAACATTAAATGCTTCTTCTGAACGTTTTTGCAAAAACTGTGGAAAAGTCCGATAAATGTGAAAAAAAACATAGAAGGAGGAAACCGTATGAAAAAGAGGGCTATAATAGTTCTTTGCCTTGCGCTGGTACTTACATTGATTGGCTGTGGAAATAATGCTCAAAGTTCAGATGAGCACAATGCAGAATACGAAGAAGGCTATACCGCTGGCTACGAGGCCGGCTATCATGACGGAGAAGAGCAAGCAACCGGAAATGAAAAACATTTTGCACAGTTTTCGGGTTCTTTTACGGCCACTGTTGAGCAGATCTTGCCCGATTACTATGCACTGCCGGGAAAAACGGTTGCAGTTGTTCACTTCTTTCAGGACAGACCATTTTTGCTTCATTTCCAGAAAGACTTAACTGGTGAACTTATTGAAGGAACAGCTTATGTGTTTGAGTTTGAGACTTTTGAAGTTGAACTTCCAGACGATGAAGAAAATCCAAATATTTCAGATTATATGTATTCAATAAATGTTACCAATTATAGAGTTGCAGAAGATGACGAACTCGGATTGGAAGGCAAGATGCCAACTGTCGAAATAGTATCGAAGTAAGCAGCCAAGCTGTTTTATAATGAAATGCAAAGATGTCGGTACACATTGGAATAGGATTCAAAAGCCGTATGAAGAACACAGCATCAAAAAAGAAAACTTGTCTCGGATTTTTGCTGATCGTATTTTTAGCATATGTGGTGTGCTATCTTCTTTCTCAAACAGTGTTTCATGAAGTCTACTTGTTTGAATGGACAGCAGCCCATTATTATTTGTGTTTATGGGTTGTATCTGTTACTTTCTGTTTTCTGGAAATGTATAGAGCAGCTCTTATCACAACAGCTGGAAACTGGACAGGAATTTTGATCGGACAAGTGTTGGGCGATTTTATTATCAAAATAAACGCCACAAAAATCACGCCGGATATGTATATAGGAAAAGTATGGCAGCTCAAGGCACACTACGGAGTTTTGATTTGGCTACTCGTTTTCCTACTTTCGTTTATTATCGGAATGCTTGTTGAAAAGAAAAATCATTGTTAAAATGCGTAGTTAATAATAGACAGCCAGCTATTTGCAAGTCGCAAGTAGATGGCTGTCGGTTTTATCTGTATATTCTAATTAAAGGTCAATCCTCTAAATCTGTCATGGTCACTGCTGAGTGAGAGATAATGCTCAATTTAACGACGAATATATTGTGCAATATAGAGAATTTCAATTGCGACTTCGCACTCGATTGAAATGCAACGCAAAATGCGTTACAATAGCATCGAGGTGATAACCATGGAAAAAACGATGACGCTCAATCTTCGTGTCAACCCTACTGTCAAGCAGCAAGCCGAGGATGTGCTGAAGCAGCTCGGAATCCCGATGGCGACCGCCATTGATATGTACCTGCGCCAGATCACCCTGACTGGCGGCATCCCCTTCTCGCTATCCCTGCCGAAAGCTCCTGCGGCGCTGAACGCCGATACCATGACCGATGACCAGCTTCATGCAGCCTTGCAGGTGGGCATCAAGGAAATTCAGAACGGTGATACCGTGGATGCCGCAAGCGCATTCGCACAGTTCAGGGAACAGCACCGATGAAGCAGTATGACGTAAAAATCTCCCATGCAGCCCTCAGCGATATGGAGCAGATTTACAGCTATATTGCTAACCGTCTGTTGGAGACTGACACGGCTATGGGGCAGTATAACCGCATTGCGGAAGCCATCCAGTCGCTGAACATCCTGCCGGAACGCTGCGCACTGGTGGAAAGCGAGCCGGAGCGCACCCAAGGGCTGCGGCAGATGCTGGTGGACAACTACTCGGTATTCTACATCGTGGGCGAGGATACCGTGTCGGTGGCCCGTGTGCTGTACAGTGCATCCGACCTTGTGCACCGTCTACGGAGAATGAAGTGAAAGGGGTGTTTGCATGACCGCCGTAATCTACGCCCGCTATTCCAGCGACAACCAGCGCGAAGAATCCATTGAAGGTCAGATTCGCGAGTGTACGGCCTACGCCGAAAAGAACGGCATCACTGTGGTCAAACACTACATTGACCGTGCCCTTTCCGCCAAAACCGATAACCGCCCGGACTTCCAGCAGATGATCAAGGACAGCGAGAAACGGCTGTTTGACATCGTGCTGGTCTGGAAGCTCGACCGCTTTGCCCGAAATCGTTACGATTCGGCACATTATGAGTACCAGTTGGAACGAAATCATGTCAAGCTGGTATCTGCCACGGAGCCTATCTCTGACAGCCCTGCGGGTATCATGGTCAAGAGTATGCTCACCGGCATGGCTGAATACTACTCGGCAGAACTTTCTGAAAAGGTCGTGCGCGGCATGACCGAGAATGTTCTGAAGGGAAAGTACAACGGCGGCACGATTCCCATTGGTTTTAAGGTAGATGAAGAAAAGTTCTTTCAAGTCGACCCGCTGAAAGCTCCCTTTGTGGTAGAAGCCTTTCAGCGGTACAACGATGGCGCAACTATGAAAGAACTGATGAACTGGCTGAACGACAGTGGCGTGACCACCAACCGCAATCAGAAGTTTACCTACAACAGTGTTCAGAAGCTGTTGACGAGCAAACGGTACATCGGAGAAAACCGCTTCAAGGATATCGTAATGCCGGACAGCATCCCGGCCATTGTGGACAAGGATTTGTTTGAGGAAGTGCAGCTGAAAATCAAAAAGAACAGTCGCGCTCCGGCCCGCCACAAAGCCGAGGACGATTACCTGCTTACCACCAAGCTGTTCTGCGGAATGTGCGGCGCGATGATGTTTGGCGAGTGCGGTACGGGTAGAAACAAGGTCGTTCATCATTATTATAAGTGCGCCACCGCGAAGCGTTTCAAGACCTGCAAGAAAAAGACCGTCCGTAAAGAGTGGCTGGAAGATTTGGTCATAGCTGAAACCATGAAGCTGATTCAGGACGATGCCGTGATTAATGCCATCGTTGTGGAAGTGATGGAGTTGCAGGATCAGGAAAACATCACTCTCCCTTTGCTGGAAAAGCAGATGCGCGAGGTAGAGAACGGCATTGAAAATATGCTGAACGCCATTCAAGCAGGTGTGCTGACCAACTCCACCAAATCGCGTTTGGAAAAGCTGGAAGCCCAGCAGAAAGAACTTGAGGTTCGGATTGCCGAAGAAAAAATCGCTCGGCCTCGGTTGAGTGAAAATCAGGTTCGGTTCTGGCTGACCCGGTTCCGCAAGCTCGATCCGAACGTGAAAAGCCACCGGGAAACGCTTATCAATACATTCGTGAATGCGGTTTATCTCTATGATGAAAAAGTTTTGATTACATTCAACTACAAAGATGGCACAAAAACCATCACTTTCGATGAAATTGCCGCCAAAGATGCCCCAGAGGGCAATGGTTCGGATTTGGGTTGCTTCGCTCCACCAAGAACTCCAGCGTTGTGATGACGCTGGAGTTTCTGTTTTATCTGAACTTCTATAAAGCACCGCAAGGGTGGATTCGAACAGCTGCGGCGCTGTCGCAGAAGACAGCGCAAAAACAGCCCAGTGGGCTGTTTTTAGCAGCGCGGCTTGCGTAGTCCACCCGCGCCCATAAAAAGACCGTCAGCGTAGAGATACGCTGGCGGTTTTCTGTTTGCAGAGGATGGCGTGGCTGCTCTCGGGGCGGGCAGGATGCCCTCTCACTGGTTTGGCGGGGTTTTATCACGTCATTGTCCTGAAGTCAAGGGGAAATTTTGATTTTCAAAAAAAAAAATTACGCCCCCGGCAGGAACAGCAGCGTGCCCCGGGCGGCCAGTACGGGCTGGAACAGGCAGCCCGCCAGCCCTGCGGTGAGCGCCACGACGAGAAACAGCAGTGTCAGGACCAGAACAAGCCGGGCCAGCCCGAAGCGGTGGTGCCCGGCGGGGACTTTTTTGCGCTGCATGGTCAAACCTCCCTTTGTATCAGAGCTCTGCGCCATCCTATGCCGGGCTGTGCCGATTGTGTGCGGGCGCAAAATGTGGTACACTGTTACCGACAAATCACGGAGGAACTGTTATGCTGACCATTACACTGCTGGGCACGGCGGCCACCATGCCCCTGCCGGACCGTGCCCTGACCGCCGCGCTGGCCGAATGCGGGGGCCATGCCCTGCTGTTTGACTGCGGCGAGGGCACGCAGGCGGCGGCCCGCCGCGCCGGGGTCAACCTGATGAAGCTGGATGCCATCTGCCTGACCCACTATCACGGCGACCATATCTTCGGCCTGCCGGGCCTGCTGCAGACGCTGGGCTGTCAGGGCCGGGAGCGCCCGCTGACCCTTTACGGCCCGGAGGGGCTGGGGGAAATCTGGCCCGCCCTGCGCACCCTGACCGGGCCGCTGCCGTATCCGGTCAGGGCTGTGCAGCTGGACACAGACCCCATCGACCTGACCACCCTTTCCTCCGGCTGGCCTGCGGGGGCGCAGCTTACGCCTTTCCGCACCCGGCACCGGGTGCCCAGCCGGGGCTACCGGCTCGACCTGCCCCGGGCGGGCCGCTTTGACCCTGCAAAGGCCCGGGCACTGAACGTTCCGGTGCCTGCATGGAAACTGCTCCAGCGGGGCCAGAGCATCCCGCTGGAAAGCGGGGCTGTGGTCGCCCCTGCGGATGTGCTGGGCCCGGCACGCCGGGGTCTGCGGTTCGTGTTCTCGGGTGATACCGCTCCCTGCCCGGCACTGGAACAGGCCGCGCAGAACGCCGACCTTTTCCTCTGCGATGCCACCTACCCCGACAACGAGCAGGAGGCGCAGGCAAAGCAGTGGGGGCACAGCACTTTTGCGCAGGGTGCGGCCATTGCAAAAAAGGCTGATGTGCGCCGGTTCTGGCTGATGCATTATTCGCCCATGATCCTTGAACCGGAAGCCGCCCTGCCCAATGCGCAGGCGGTATTCCCGGCGGCGGAGTGCGGCTTTGATGGCAAACAGATCATCCTGCAATATGACGAGGAAGCAACATGACAACGATCAAACTTGACCCGGGTGCAGCCCTGCTGCTGGATGCGCTCCATGGGGCGGGCCATGCGGCCTACGCTGTGGGCGGCTGTGTCCGGGACAGCCTGCTGGGGCTGGACCCCCACGATTGGGATCTCTGCACCAGCGCCCGCCCGGAGCAGGTGATGGCGCTGTTCGGAGAGGAAAAGTGCATCCCCACCGGCCTGCAGCACGGCACCGTGACGGTGAAGCAGGGCGGCAGGCTCTATGAGACAACGACCTTCCGCACCGAGGGGGCCTATTCCGATGGCCGCCACCCGGATGCCGTCTGCTTTGTGCCGGATGTGCGGGAGGATCTTGCCCGGCGGGATTTCACCATCAACGCTATGGCATACAGCGCCGAGGAAGGGCTCATCGACCCCTTTGGCGGGCGGGACGACCTTGCCGCCCATCTCGTGCGGGCAGTGGGGGAGCCGGAACGCCGCTTTGAGGAGGACGCACTGCGCATCCTGCGGCTCTACCGGTTCGCGGCCCGGTTCGGCTTTGCCATCGACCCCGCCACCGGTGCTGCCGCCCGGGCACTGGGGCCGCATCTGGACTGCGTTTCGGCGGAGCGCATCCAGGAAGAACTGCTCAAGCTGTTGGCGGCACCCCGGCCCGGAAGCTATCTGGAACCCGCCGTTCTGGCCGTTATCCTGCCGGAGCTGGAACCGGAAAAACAGCCGGGACGGTTTGCAGAACTCTGCCGTACCATCGACCGGATCGAACCAACAGCGGAGAACGTGCCCGCCCGGCTGGCGGCCCTTCTCTGCCCGCTGGGTGAAGCCGGTGCCCGCAAGGCACTGCGCAAACTGAAATGCTCCAACGCGCTGACGGATGAGGTGACAGCGTTGGAAAGGGAAGCTGGAGGGGGTGCCGGGAGCTTTCTC
Source organism: Faecalibacterium sp. BCRC 81149 (assembly GCF_022750605.1). Lineage (NCBI taxonomy): Bacteria > Bacillati > Bacillota > Clostridia > Eubacteriales > Oscillospiraceae > Faecalibacterium > Faecalibacterium sp. BCRC 81149. The sequence continues at coordinate 6,670 of NZ_QXJA01000014.1, forward strand.
CTGCCCCGGAGCCGAGACAGGTGGGCCGGGAGTTCCTCTGAGGACCGTCCGCTGGGGTGGGACCCTGCTGCCGCAGGCAGTAGGGCGGGCGATGGAATGGCCCGAACCGTGTCCGAAGAGGAAGCTCCCGGTACGCCCGGCTCCGAGATGCAGCTTACAGCCAAACGTCTTTTGGGCCGCTATGAGCTGCAGACGATCCAGCGCCTGACCGCCCTTTGCAGTGCTCGGCATCCGGAACAGACCGGGGCCTTTGCTGCCCTGCGGGCCGAGGCGGAGCGGCTGACAGCAGAAAATGCCTGCTGCCGGGTGAGCCAGCTGGCCGTGAATGGCCGTGACCTGATGGCGGCGGGGGTCAGACCCGGCCCCGGTCTGCGGCAGGTGCTGAACGCCCTGCTGGAGGCTGTCATCACCGGGCAGACACCCAACGAAAAAGACGCGCTGCTGGCAGCGGCGGCTCAATTTTCTGCGTCTTGACAAGAGAAAGAAGCTGCGGTAGTATTATACTACTGTTTTAGTGTGTTATTGAATGAGGAACGATATGACAGAAGCACAGAACACGAAGCGCCCCGGGGCACTCATCGCCATGAGCGGCGGTGTGGACAGCTCGGTGGCGGCATGGCTGATGCAGCAGGCGGGGTACGACTGCACCGGCATCACCATGCGGCTCACCCGCAACGAGACGCTGGGGCAGTCCGGTTTCCACACCTGCTGCTCCGAAAAGGATATCGAGGATGCCGCCGAGGTGGCCTTTGCGATGGATATCCCCTATGAGGTGCTGGATTTCACCGCCGACTTCCGGGAGAAGATCATCGAAAAATTCATCCGGGTATACGAAATGGGCGGCACGCCCAACCCCTGCATCGACTGCAACCGGTATATGAAGTTCGACCACCTGCTCCGCTGGGCTGAGAGCCATGGCATGGAGTATGTGGTCACGGGCCATTACGCCCGGGTGGAGCAGGACGAGGCCACCGGCCGCTGGCTGCTGAAAAAGGGGCTGGACGAGGGCAAGGATCAGAGCTATGTGCTCTATAACCTGACCCAGGAGCAGCTGGCCCATGTGCGCCTGCCGCTGGGGGGGCTGCACAAGGCCGAAGTGCGTGAGATCGCGGAAAAGCAGCATTTCATCAACGCCCGCAAGCATGACAGCCAGGATATCTGCTTTGTGCCGGACGGCGACTACGCCCGCTTCATGGAGGACTTCACCGGCAAGCACTACCCGGCAGGTGATTTTCTGGACGAGAACGGCAAAAAGGTGGGCACTCACAATGGCGCGGTGCGGTATACCATCGGCCAGCGCAAGGGCCTGGGCCTTGCCATGGGTGCGCCGGTGTATGTCTGCGCCAAGGATATGCAGGCCAACACCGTCACGGTGGGCCCGGAGGAGAACCTGTTTGACCGCATCGTCTATGCCGACGAGGTGAACTGGATCACCATCCCGGAGCTGACCGTGCCCTTGCGGGTCACGGCCCGCACCCGCTACCACCAGACCGAGCAGGCGGCCACCGTCTACCCGGCAGGAGAGGGGCAGTTCCGGCTGGAATTTGACCAGCCCCAGCGTGCCCCCACGCCCGGTCAGGCTGTGGTGCTGTATCAGGGGGATGTTGTGCTGGGGGGCGGCACCATCGTTGCGGTGGAATAAACCGCTCAGGCGCTTTGCAGGAAAGTGATAAAGTAAAACAAAAGCAACTGCGTCGAACTGATAAAACAATAGGCGTAGTGTAAGATGGAGGAGCAAGTATCTATGCAGGATCAATATTCCCGCACCCAGCTGCTGCTGGGCAAGGAAGCAATGGAAAAGCTGCACAATTCCCGTGTGGCGGTGTTTGGCATTGGCGGCGTGGGCGGCTACACGGTGGAAGCGCTGGCACGCAGCGGTGTGGGTGCGCTGGACCTCATTGATGATGACAAGGTCTGCCTGACTAACCTGAACCGCCAAATCGTGGCCACCCGCAAGACCGTGGGCCAGTACAAGGTGGATGTGGCCGAACAGCGTATCCACGAGATCGACCCCAACATCAAGGTCACCACCTACAAGATCTTCTTCACCCCGGAAACGCAGGATCAGTTCGATTTCACCCAGTACGACTATGTGGTGGATGCCATCGACACCGTCACCGGCAAGATCGCGCTGGTGGTCAAGGCCAAGGAGGCCGGCACCCCCATCATCTGTGCCATGGGCGCAGGCAACAAGATGGACCCCACCCGCTTTGAGGTGACGGATATCTACAAGACCTCCGTCTGCCCGCTGGCCAAAGTGATGCGCACCGAGTGCCGCAAGCGGCGGATCAAGCACCTGAAGGTCGTCTACTCCAAAGAGCCTGCCATGACCCCCATCGAGGATGATTCCATCAGCTGCAAGAACCACTGCATCTGCCCCCCGGGCACCCAGCGCAAGTGCACCATCCGGCGCTCGGTCCCCGGCTCCAACGCCTTTGTGCCCTCGGTGGCCGGGCTCATCATCGGCGGCGAGGTCGTGAAGGATCTGGTCGGATTTGTGCAGATGAAAGGTTAAAAACGAGAACGCCCCTCTCCGGTCTCACAGATGCCGGAGAGGGGCGTTTTGGGTCAGGGGAAACCGCTCCCACGGCATGGGCACAGGTGGAGCGTGCAGCGGGCCGCAGGGCTGCCGCTTGCCCGGGCGTAGCCATTGGCGGTCACCCCAGCAAACACAATGTTGAAATACGTTCATTTGACAAAATACTTTTGCTAATTTATACTGGGATGCATATTCACATTCAAAAATCAAGGATAGAAGATAGGAAGTATCGTCATGCTGACTCTGGATAAGATCTACCACGCCGCCTTTGTGCTCAAGGACGTTGCCCGCAAGACCGACCTGATCGAAGCGCCCAAACTCTCCAAGGACTGCCGCCTCTACCTCAAGACCGAGAACCTGCAGGTGACCGGCAGCTTCAAGGTGCGGGGAGCTTATTATAAGATCAGCCAGCTCTCCAGGGAGGAGAGCGAAAAGGGCGTGATCGCCTGCTCTGCCGGAAACCACGCACAGGGCGTGGCTCTGGCCGCCACCCGCCGGGGCATCAGGAGCATCGTCTGTATGCCGGACGGTGCCCCCATTATGAAGGTGGAAAATACCAAGAGCCTGGGCGCGGAGGTCTGTCTGGTGCCCGGCACCTATGATGATGCCCACGACAAGGCCGTGGAGCTGCAGGCTGAGACCGGCATGACCTTCATCCACCCCTACGATGACGAACAGGTCATCGCAGGTCAGGGCACCATCGGTCTGGAGATCCTTGACCAGCTGCCAGATCTGGATGCCGTCATCGTGCCCGTGGGCGGCGGCGGCCTGATCTCCGGCGTGGCCTTTGCCATCAAGAGCCTGCGCCCCGAGGTCAAGGTCTATGGTGTGCAGGCCGAGGGCGCCCCCAGCATGTACCGCAGCCTGCATGAGCACAAGTATCAGACCCTGAAAAATGCGGCCACCTTTGCGGACGGCATTCAGGTCAAGACCCCCGGCGAGCTGACCTATCAGCTCTGCGAGGAATATGTGGACGACATCGTGACCGTCAGCGAGGACGAGACCGCCGCCGCCATCCTCTCCCTGATGGAGAACCAGAAGCTGGTGGCCGAGGGTGCCGGTGCGGTGCCTGTGGCAGCGGCGCTGTTCCACAAGCTGCCCATCGAGGGCAAAAAGGTGGTCTGCCTGATCTCCGGCGGCAACATCGATGTGAACATTCTCAACCGCGTCATCACCCGTGGTCTGGTGATGAGCGGCCGCAAGGCCAACCTGACCATTGCGCTGGAGGATAAGCCCGGCCAGCTGGAGCGGGTGGCCGCCATCGTTTCCCGCTGCGGCAGCAATGTGGTCTCTGTCCTGCATGACGGCTCTGACCCCAATATGCCCATCTCCAGCTGCTTCCTCAAGCTGGTGTTGGAGACCCGCGACCATGCCCAGATCGAGCAGATCCGGCAGGAGCTCACAAAAGAGGGCTTCCAGCTGGTGGCCGAGCGCGTTTGATTTTCTGACCGCCTCATCTGCCGCCTGCGGCGGCAGTTTTCTTTCAAAACAGCAAAAAGCGCTGTGCAGTCATTTCACTGCACAGCGCTTTTTCTTATCCATAAAAACGAAAAAGCAAACATTATTTCTGCACGCCGCTCTCGCACTGTTCGATGAACTGTTTGGCCACGCGGGGGCTGCGGCCGCCGGCGCGGATGGCGAAAGCCTCGGCCTTGACCAGCAGCTCTTCCAGGGGCATCTGGATGTGGTGCTGTTTTGCCAGCTCTTCCAGAATGGCGGCAAAGCGGGCTTTCTCAGGACGCTGGAAGGTGACAGTCAGGCCGAACCGGGCGGAAAGGCTCATCAACTCCTGCCGGGTGTCGGCTTCGTGGATGTCGTCGCCGGTGCGGTCGGTCAGGGTCTCCTTGATGAGGTGGCGGCGGTTGGAGGTGGCGTACACCGCAATGTTCCGGGCCCGGCCGCCTACGCTTCCCTCAAGGATGGCTTTCAGGGCGGCAAAGTTGTCGTCATTGGAGGAGAAGCTCAGGTCATCGATGAAGAGGATGAACTTGAGGGGGTTAGCCGCCAGCTGATCCATCAGGTCGGGGATCTGGTAGAGCTGGTTCTTCTTGACCTCCACCAGCCGCAGGCCGTCGGCGGCGTACTCATTGGCAATGGCCTTGACCGTGCTGGATTTGCCGGTGCCTGCATCGCCGTAGAGCAGGACATTGTTGGCGGGGGAACCGGCCAGCAGGGCGCGGGTGTTGGCAATGACCTTTTCCCGCTCCTTCTCGTAGCCCGGCAGCTCGCTGAGCTTCTGGGGGTCGGGGTACTTCACGGGCACCAGCTGGCCAGTCTCCACCGTGAACACGTGGTGCTTGGCAAACATGCCGTAGCCCTTCTTCCCGGCTTCCCGCATCCGCTGGTTGTAGGCGGCGGTCAGGTCGAGCTGCCTTGCCTCCCAGCGGGGCAGGAACGCCAGCTCCCGGCTCTGCCGGTCGGCGGCTTCCAGCAGGGTGTCCAGCGTCAGGCCGCAGAGCTTCTGCAAAAAGTTCAGCTCACTGTTCAGAGCGGCCTCCATCACAGGGGAGAGCTGGCCCGCAGCGGCCTGCCGCACACAGAAGGTCTCTGTCTCCAGCACGGCGTTGGAAAGATAATCGCCCAGATTGGTGGTGTGGGCAAACAGGGCAGCTTCAAAGGCGGCCACAGCATCGCACAGGGGGGCGATGGTATCGTCAGCCGCTTCCAGCCGGTCGGTCAGCGCTGCCAGCTTTGCCACAACGGGGTCGCCCAGCAGGGCACGGAAAACAACAAGCCCGTGGAGCCGGGCGTTCCATTCACGAAGTTGCATCATCAGACTCTCCTCTTGACAGGACCTCTCCGGCACATTTCACCTGCTTCTCCGGTCAGAGGAACTGGACAGGCTGATGGAGAGGTTTTTACCAGATTATACACGCAGAGAAGGCCGTCCGCAAGGGTGTGTTCAATTATCTTCATCTTTCGGCTGATTCACTTTACAAATCGTCGATTGACAAAGGCCCGATTTATAGTATAATTGACCCAACGTTCAAATTGGAATGCAAGATGCGAAAAGTAACGTGTCTGAGGGAAATTTTGTTGAAAGTGTAAGAGGAAAAGGAACAGGAGCAACTTACCATGCAGTTAAATGGTTCGCAAATTTTTGTTGAAGTTCTCTGCGAACAGGGCGTGGACACCATCTTCGGCTACCCCGGCGGTGCTGTGCTGAACCTGTACGACGAGCTGTATAAGAATTCTGACCGCATCCACCATGTGCTGACCGCCCACGAGCAGGGCGCTTCTCATGCGGCCGATGGCTATGCCCGCGCAACGGGCCGCACCGGCGTGGTGCTGGCCACCAGCGGCCCGGGTGCCACCAATCTGGTCACCGGCATTGCCACTGCCTACATGGACTCCGTGCCCATGGTCGCCTTTACCGGCAATGTGCCGACCCCCGGTCTGGGCAAGGACAGCTTTCAGGAGGCGTACATCGAGGGCATCACGATGCCCATCACCAAGCACAACTTCACGGTGCGCAAGGTAGAAGAGCTGGCCGATACCATGCGTGCGGCGTTCCGCATTGCGCAGAGCGGCCGCAAGGGCCCGGTGCTGGTGGATATCCCCAAGGATGTCACCGCTGCTGTCTGTGAGTTCACCCCCAAGCAGCCGGAGCAGATCCGCACCGTGACCACCTACGACGAACAGCAGGTCAAGTGGGCCGCCGATATCATCAACGCGGCCAAGCGCCCGCTGGTCTATTTTGGCGGCGGCGTGCGGAGCGCGGCTTCCTGCCAGCCCCTGCGTGACCTGATCCACAAGGCGGAGATCCCCGCCACCTATACTCTGATGGCTGCAGGCGTTGTGCCCTACGGTGACCCGATGAACATCGGCATGGTCGGAATGCACGGCTGCTACACCTCCAACCGGGCGGTCGCGGATTGTGACGTGCTGATCGCACTGGGTACCCGCTTTTCTGACCGCGTGGCCCTGAACCCCAAGACCTTTGCCAAGAACGCCACCATCATCCAGATCGATATCGACCCCAGTGAGCTGGGCAAGAACGTGGATGTGGATCTTGCCATTGCCGGTGATGTCTGCTATGTCCTGAGCGGGATGCTCCCCCTCATTGAGGAGAAAAAGCACCCCGACTGGATGAAGATGATCCACGAGTGGCAGGCGCAGGATTACCACCCCGTGTCCGACCCCACCCGCCTGATGCCCCATCAGGTCATCGGCGAGGTGTGCAGCCAGTGCGGCCCCGAGGCCGTGTATGTCACCGACGTGGGCCAGCACCAGATGTGGGCGGCCCAGTACATCCGCCACACCAAGAGCCGCGGCTTTATCACCAGCGGCGGCCTGGGCACCATGGGCTTTGGCTATGGCGCGGCCATCGGCGCGCAGATGGCGCTGGGCCGGGAGCAGCGGGTGGTCATGTTCACGGGCGACGGTTCCTTCCACATGAACCTCAACGAGGCCTGCACCGCTGTCAGCTATGAGCTGCCCATCATCACGGTCATCTTCAATAACTCTGTGCTGGGCATGGTGCGCCAGTGGCAGACCACTTTCTACGAAAAGCGCTACTCCCAGACCGACCCCCACCGCCGCACTGACTTTGTCAAGCTGGCCGAGGGCTTTGGCCTGAAGGGCTACCGCTGCACCAACCTCCCCGAGTTCCAGGCCGCATTTGCCGATGCCCTCAAGCAGAAGGGCCCCACCTGGATCGAGTGCATCATCGACAAGGACGAAAAGGTCCTGCCCATGATCCCCGGCGGCGGTGACATCAATGATATCATCATGGAATAAGGAGGACTGACCCATGGAATCCAAACGCAGAGTCATCAGTCTGCTGGTGGACAACCAGAGCGGTGTTCTGGCCCGGGTGTCCAACCTGTTCTGCCGTCGCGGCTTCAACATCGACAGCCTGACGGTGTCCGCCACCAACGACCCGGCGGTCAGCCGCATCACCGTGACCATCACCAGCGATGAAAAGGCGCTGAGCCAGCTCATCCTCCAGACCGAGCGGCTGGAAGTGACCCGGCAGGTGTTCGTGCTGGACCACGAGAACTCGCTGGAACGGGAGCTGCTGCTGCTCAAGGTGGCTGCCGATGTCCACAACCGCAGTGAGCTGCGGGAGATCGCCAGCATCTACAAGGCAAAGATCATTGATTTTTCGCCCGACAGCATGGTGCTGGAGCTGACCGGCCGCCCCGAAAAGGTGGACGCGTTCCTCAAGATCCTGGCAGACTACAAGATCCTTGAGCAGTGCCGCACCGGTGTGACCGCCCTGGAGCGCGGCGGGATGCACCAGCACATGCAGAAGCCCCCGCAGGAGGTGCGGGCAGCCCAGCTGCCCTTGCCCGGGACCCGCTGCCCGCAGTAAGGCGTAACCTCTCAGTTTTCCATAAAAATCAAAATATAAAAATAAAACAGGAAAGAGTAAAAGGAGACTACTACCATGGCGATCAAGAAATACTACGATTCCGACTGCAACCTCGGCGTGCTGGATGGCAAGACCGTTGCTGTCATCGGCTTCGGCAGCCAGGGCCACGCCCATTCCGAGAACCTGGCCGAGAGCGGCGTGAATGTTGTTGTCGGTCTGCGCAAGGGCTCTGCCCACTGGGCAAAGGCCTCCGAGTTCGCTGCCACTCACGACAACTTCAAAGTCATGGAGGTCGAAGAGGCTGCCAAGGCTGGCGATGTTGTGATGATGCTGGTGCCCGATGAGCTGTGCGCCGATATCTACAACACGCAGGTCGCACCTTACATGACCGAGGGCAAGGCTCTGGCCTTTGCACACGGCTTCAACATCCACTTCAAGACCATCACCGCTCCCAAGAACGTTGACGTGATCATGATCGCTCCCAAGGGCCCCGGCCACATCGTCCGCCGCCTGTACACCGAGGGCGAGGGCTGCCCCTCTCTGATCTGCGTGGAGCAGGATTACACCGGCAAGGCAAAGGACATCGCTCTGGCTTACGCTTCCGGCATCGGCGCTGGCCGTGCAGGCATCCTGCAGACCACCTTCAAGGAGGAGACCGAGACCGACCTGTTCGGCGAGCAGGCAGTTCTGTGCGGCGGTGTCTGCGAGCTGATCCACGCAGGCTTCGATACGCTGGTGGAGGCTGGCTACGAGCCCGAGATGGCATACTTTGAGACCTGCCACGAGATGAAGCTGATCGTTGACCTGATCAACGAGGGCGGCTTCTCCAAGATGCGCTACTCCATCTCCAACACCGCTGAGTACGGCGATTACCGCACCGGCAAGCGCCTGATCACCGAGGAGACCCGCAAGGAGATGAAGAAGGTGCTGACCGAGATCCAGGACGGCACCTTTGCTTCTGAGTTCCTGACCGAGATGAGCCCCAAGGGCGGCCGCAAGGTCCACTTCCTGGCTGAGCGCCGGATGCAGGCCGAACACCCCATCGAGAAGGTGGGCGCAGAGCTGCGCAGCATGATGAGCTGGCTGAAGAAGTAATTAACTCCCCCAGTCGCCTGCGGCGACAGCCCCCTCAAAGAGGGAGCCTTTTGTCTGACCGCAGCGTGAAGCCTCCCTCCGTGAGGGAGGTGGCATCGCGCAAGCGATGACGGAAGGAGTTCAGCCAAAAGCTGCTTTTAAAACTAAGAAAGGCTCCCTCCTTTGGGAGGGGGTCTTTTGTTATAAGGAAAAGAGGAACAAACCATGAGAAGTGACAATGTGACCAAGGGCTCGGAGCGGGCCCCCAACCGAAGCTTATTCTACGCACTGGGTTACACCCCTGAAGAGCTGGAGCGCCCGCTGATCGGCGTGGTCAGCGCTTACAGTGAGATCGTGCCCGGCCACATGAATCTGGATAAGATCGCCGATGCCGTCAAGGCCGGTGTGGAGATGGCGGGCGGCACCCCCATCCTGATCCCGGCCATCGGCGTGTGCGATGGCATCGCCATGGGCCATGTGGGCATGAAGTACTCCCTGGCCTCCCGCGAGCTGATCTGCGACAGCGTGGAGACCATGCTGATGGCCCATCAGCTGGACGGCCTGGTGCTGGTGCCCAACTGCGATAAGATCGTGCCCGGCATGGTCATGGCCGCGGTCCGCATGGATGTGCCCGCGGTGGTCTGCTCCGGCGGCCCCATGCTGGCCGGCAGCTACGGCGGCGAGGAAGTCAGCCTTTCCAAGATGTTCGAGGCCGTGGGCGCTTACAAGGCCGGCATGATCACCGACGAGCAGCTGGAAGACTGCACCTGCAACTGCTGCCCCAGCTGTGGCAGCTGCTCCGGCATGTACACCGCCAACAGCATGAACTGCCTGTGCGAGGCCATCGGCATTGCCCTGCCCGGCAACGGCACCATCCCGGCGGTCTACTCCAAGCGCCTGCAGCTGGCAAAGCACGCCGGTATGGCCATCATGGACATGGTCAACAAGGGCATCACCGCCCGCCAGATCATCAACGAGCGCTCCATCCGCAACGCACTGACCTGCGATATGGCGCTGGGCTGCTCCACCAATACTGTCCTGCATCTGCTGGCCATTGCCTACGAGGCTGGTGTGCCCATCGACCTGAAGCTCTTCAATGAGATCAGCGCCAGGACCCCCAACCTCTGCCATCTGGCCCCCGCAGGCCCCACCCACATGCCCGACCTCTATGCCGCAGGCGGCATCCCCGCTGTGCAGGCGGAGCTGGCCAAGAAGGGCCTGCTGGATCTGGATGTGCCCACCGTGACCGGCAAGACCCTGGGGGAGAACATCAAGGGTGCCCACATCCTGAACGAAAAGGCCATCCGCCCCATCGAGAACCCCTACTCCCAGACCGGCGGCCTGCAGATCCTGTGGGGCAATATTGCTCCGGACGGCTGCGTGGTCAAGCGCAGCGCTGTGGCCCCCGAGATGCAGCAGCACTCCGGCCCGGCCCGCGTGTTCAACAGCGAGGAGACCGCCATTGCGGCCATCTACGCAGGCCAGATCGTCCCGGGCGACGTGGTGGTCATCCGCTACGAGGGCCCCAAGGGCGGCCCCGGTATGCGCGAGATGCTCAACCCCACCTCCGCTCTGGCCGGTATGAAGCTGGATAAGACCGTGGCCCTCATCACCGACGGCCGCTTCTCCGGCGCATCCCGCGGCGCGGCCATCGGCCACGTCAGCCCCGAGGCTGCTTCCGGCGGCCCCATCGGCCTGATCGAGGAGGGCGATACCATCAGTATCGATATCCCCAACGCAAAGATCACGCTGGAGGTCAGCGACGAGGTGCTGGCCGAGCGCAAGGCAAAGTACGTTGCGCCCGAGCCCAACATCAAGACCGGCTGGCTCAGCCGCTATGCCCGCATGGTCACCAGTGCAAACCTGGGTGCGGTGCTGAAGTGACCCGGAAGACCGCATAACAGCAAAAGCTCCCGACGCGCAGAACGTCGGGAGATTTTTTTGTGTCCGGGTACAGCGGGATGCAGGGAAAGGAAATAGGACAAAAAGAAAAGCATCCTGAATCACTTCAAGATGCTTGGTGGTTGCGGGGGCCGGATTTGAACCAACGACCTTCGGGTTATGAGCCCGACGAGCTACCAGACTGCTCCACCCCGCGATATTTACTTGTCTGCATCAGCTGTTCGCTGACTGCTCAAGTATAATACCACAGAGGCGGGTGGATGTCAAGGGCTTTGGAAAAGTTTTTTACTTTTTCTTTCTGGGATGGCGGACACGGTAGTAGATCATGCCGCAGACCGCGCCGATGAGGATGGCAGGCCATGCACCCACAAGGAACACCGCCACGGCCTGTGCACCGGACACGAAGCCGGTCCAGCCATTGTGCAGGGCGGCCAGCAGCTTTGCGCCGAAGCTGGTGCTGGTGGGGGTCAGGGTCTCCACCTCGTTCAGGGTGATATAGACAGTGCAGCAGGAGACCTGATTGCTGTACCAGTCCAGCTGGCTCTGCCAGCTCTCGATCTGGTACTGCACATCGCTCAGGCTGGACTCGATCTCCAGCAGGTCGGCCAGGGTGTCGGCCTGGGCCTGCAGTTCCTGCAGACGGGTGCGCTGGGCGGTCAGGCTGGCCAGCCGGGCCTCGGTGTCCATATACCGGGTGGTGATATCCTCCGCCTGCTGGTTCTGGTAGGTCACGCTGCCGGACTGGGCAGCGGCGGCCAGAAAGCTCTTGTAGCTGTCCTGAGGCACCCGCAAAGTCAGGCTGACGCTCCGGGTGCTGTCGGTGTTGGTGTACTCGCTGCTGGATTCCATATAGCCGTCCGCGTCAGAAAGGGCCGCATCCAGTGCCGCACGGGCGGTATCGTAATCCCGGGTCTCCAGCGTGAGGTTGGCAGTATAGATGATCTTGGCGCTGTCGGCGGTGCGGGTGGAAGCATCGCTCTCCGCTTCGCCGGAGGTCAGCAGGGAACCGCCGGTGGCAGCCTCTGCTGACCGGTAGCCGTCCTCTGCGCTGAAGGAGGAGCTGCCGTTGTCTGCAGCACCGTAGGTGGCGTTTTCGGTGTCCTCCATGGAGTAAACAGCGGCCTGCGGGGCGGCTGCCTTGGTGGCGGCGGCAGAGTAATTGGAGGAAGAGCCGCCGCCCAGCAGGGTGACCCCTTTCCATTCATAGGCATACACGGCACCGTACAGGCAGACCCCGCAGACTGCCACGCAGGCGGCCAGCTGGGCCCAGCGCCGGGCGGGGAAGCGGAGGGGCTTTTTCTGTTTTTTGGGGGTCGGGGAAAGCGCGGGCATGGCGATGCTCTTGGCACCGGGTGTTTCGGCGGCATTGGCCTGCAGGGCAAGCAGCTTTGCCTTCAGGTCATCGGAAGCGTGCAGATCGTCCACTTCCATCTTGTATTCATACCACCTCATCTTCGATCTCCTCCTTCAGCAGCGTATGTAACTGGGCGCGTGCCCGCCGCAGCCAGCTGAGCACCGTGTTGGTGGGCGCACCCAGCATCCGGCCTACCTCGGCGGCGGTGTAGCCCTCGTAATAATGGAGGTACACGGCGTTGCGGTAGTTTTCCGGCAGAGTGCGCACCGCATCGAGCACACTGCCGTCATTTCCGGATTCCGGGGCAGGAATGTTTTCGTCCAGTTCGGTGTCCTTCTGGCGCGCGGCCCGGGTGATATCCCGGCAGCGATTGATGGCGACCCGCAGCAGCCAGGCTTTGAGGTGCTCCTCACTCTCAAAGCGGCCTTCGTAGCGCAGGAGCTTTTCAAACACATCCTGCACCACATCCTCCGCATCGGCGGTGCAGCTGCAATTGTGCATCGCGGCGCGGAACACGGTGTCGCTGTATCGCTGTACAGCCAGCGCAAAAACTTCGTCTTTGGTCAACTGTCCCATAAGTCTCTTTCTCTCCTTTGCGGCCCCGGGCGGGGCTGGTGGAAACAACTGTTTCAAAGGGACGTTTCACCCCATATACGGGTGAAGCGCACGGATTATTGCATTAACGATAAAGCCTTTGGAAAAGGGCAATTTTCTCCGCAAGATACAGATCTGCTTTGGGGTGGGCCAGCCAGTGCTTCTGCCGGGTGGTCTGGCACAGGCGGCGGGCAAGGGCGGCAGGGTCGGTGTCGATGGTCTCCACATCCTGCAGGGTCAATTGCAGGGTCAGAGCGGCCGGGACATCCGGCAGGGGCGGCAGCGGGTCCTCCCAGACAAAGGGAGGCAGCAGCTGCACCGCGCAGACAGCGCGGGAACACTCCTCGGTGAGCAGCAGAGCGGCGGGGGAGCCATCCGGCTCCACATGCAGGCTGCTGTAAAGCAGCTGGAGGTTCCGGGGGGCAGAGAGCAGAACAGCACCCTCGTCCGCCGTTTCGCTGAGGGTGAGGCACCCGGCAGCCTCGTCGGCATAGATGCGCCGGGCCGGTGCCCGGAAGCTGGCATAGAGCGCAGGCAGGTGGAAAACGCCCGCCTTGTCCAGCCCGTGCTGCAGCAGCAGATAGAATTCGGTCAGCGGGTGGTCCGGGTCCGGCTGCGGCATCCCGAAGTCCGGCCGGGAAAGATGTCCTCCGCCCATAGTCTCCCTCCTTTTCCAGAGCATTGCCCTTTTAGTATATGGGTTTTGCAACGGATTTTCAACTGTAATTGCAACGCTTTCGGAGAATGGGAAATTTTCCCGCGCGGCCAGGACCCATTACAGGGGAGCCTCCAGCAGACCGGGAACGGGAGACAGAAACAAAAAAGCCCGATCGTTCTGGAACGACCGGGCCTGTGCATATTGTGCTGAGAGAGACGCAGTTACTTCTGATAGCCCAGCGTAGCCGCCATCACGGCTTTGATGGTGTGCATCCGGTTTTCGGCCTCGTCAAAGACGATGCTCTGGGGGCCCTCGAACACCTCATCGGTCACCTCCATGGCATCGCGGCCAAAGCGCTCGCCCATCTCTTTGCCCACAGCGGTCTTGTGGTCGTGGTAGGCGGGCAGGCAGTGCATAAACACGGCCTTGGGGCCTGCAATATTCATCAGCTCCTGATTGATCTGATAGGGGGCCAGGTCGTGGATGCGCTCGGCCCAGACCTCGATGGGCTCGCCCATGGAGACCCACACATCGGTGTAGAGGACATCGGCACCCTGGGCAGCCTTGGCGGGGTCCTCCTCAAAGGTCAGAGTGGCACCGGTCTCGGCGGCAATGGCCTGACACTGTGCAATCAGGGCGGCATCCGGCTGATACTTTTTGGGGGCGCAGGCGGTGAAGTGCAGGCCCATCTTGGCACAGCCCACCATCAGGCTGTTGCCCATGTTGTAGCGGGCATCGCCGAAGTAGACGAAATGGATGCCCTTCAGGCTGCCGAAGTGCTCCCGGATGGTCAGGAAGTCGGCAAGGATCTGGGTGGGGTGGAACTCGTTGGTCAGGCCGTTCCAGACCGGAACACCGGCGTAATGGGCCAGGTCTTCCACGATCTCCTGCCCATAGCCGCGGTACTCGATGCCGTCAAACATCCGGCCCAGCACCCGGGCGGTGTCGGCAATGGATTCCTTTTTGCCGATCTGGCTGCCCGACGGGTCAAGGTAGGTGACCTCCATGCCCAGATCGTGAGCGGCGACCTCAAAGCTGCAGCGGGTGCGGGTGGAGGTCTTTTCAAAGATCAGGGCGATGTTCTTGCCGGCCAGCTGCTCATTGTGGCGGATGCCGGCCTTTTTCCTGGCCTTCAGGTCGGCGGCCAGATCGAGCAGCTCCTCGATCTCGGCAGGGGTGTAGTCCAGAAGCTTCAGAAAACTGCGATTTTTCAGACTCATTGTATACTTTCCTCTCTATGCAACATAAAATGTATATTTATTCGATAAGATGGTTCTATTATATAACGAATAAACTGTATTTTCAAGGGAAAGTTTTGGGAGAGGTTTCGCTCCCCTTACAGCTCCAGCAGTTCCTTCCGCCCGCTGGGGGTGTAGGCGGTCAGCCGTACGCCTGCCTTTTTGAACATGAACCGCGCTGCCACGCTGGAATCGGAATCGTGGTACTTGTCGCCGTAGTACACCACCTCAGAGATGCCGGACTGGATGATGGCCTTGGCGCACTCGTTGCAGGGGAAGAGGGTCACGTAGACCCGGGCACCCTTCAGGTTGTTGTGGGCGCTGTTCAGGATGGCGTTGAGCTCCGCATGGCAGACGTACATGTACTTCGTGTCCAGCGGGTCGCCCTCGCGCTCCCACGGCATGGCATCGTCATCGCATCCAATGGGCATTCCGTTGTAGCCCAGGGAGAGGATCTTGTTCTCCGGGCTGACGATGCAGGCTCCCACCTGGCTGCTGGGGTCCTTGGAGCGCATGGCGGTGAGCAGGGCGATGCCCATAAAGTATTCATCCCAGTTGATGTAATCGGTGCGTTTCATGGCAAAGTGCCTCCCTCTATCTTTCATTGGGTCTATTGTACCATGCCAACCCACGTCCTGCAATCGATTTTGCGCGCATCCGGTCAAAATGCACAAAAGAACCCTGGGAAGTTTGGCGGGCAGGTGAAAGAAAATTTCGGACAATCTATTTGAAAATCATTTGGAGTGTGGTATTATCTTTGTAAAATATGCCACAAAAACGGAGAGACTGCTCCGTGCGGCGGAAATGAGGGAAAAACCGATATGAAATACGCAAGCAACAACATCCGTAATATCTTGATTGCAGGCCATGCCGGCAGCGGCAAAACGACGCTGACTGAGGCACTGGTCTATTTTTCGGGCGCAGCAGAGCGTATGGGCCGTGTTGAGGACGGCACCACGATTTCGGACTTTGACCCTGAGGAAGCAAAGCGGAAGGCAAGTCTGTCGGCATCCGTGGTGCCGGTGGAGTACGAAGGCATCAAGTACAACCTGATCGATGCGCCGGGCCTGTTCGACTTTGAGGCAGGTGAGTATGAGGGCATCCGCGCTGCCGAGAGCGTGCTGGTGTGTGTTTCCGGCCGCAGCGGCGTGACCGTGGGCGCGGAGAAAGCCTTCCAGCTGGCCCGCAAGAACGGCAAGGCCACCATGGTGTTCATCTCCAAGTGCGACCTGGAAAATGCCAACTACTTCAAGATCCTGGAGGAGATGAAGATCAAGTTCGGCTCCACCGTCTGCCCCTGTGTTGTGCCCGCCAAGCTGGACGACGGCACCCCTGTCTACATCAACCTGTTCAGCCAAAAGGCCTTCAAGTATGAGAGCGGCAAGCAGATCCAGGTGGAGCTGCCCGATATCGGCCACCGCTTCCAGGGCCTGATCGAGGCCATGAGCGAGGCCATTGCCGAGACCGACGATGAGCTGATGGAAAAGTTCTTCGGCGGCGAGCCCTTTACCACCGAGGAGATCGTTGAGGGAATGCGCAAGGGCGTTAAGGACGGCCTGATTACCCCCGTGTTCTGCGGCAGCGCCGTCAACCAGCAGGCATTGGATATGCTGCTGTTCAATATGCACAAGCTCCTGCCCAGCCCGCAGCACGATGCCGCCATCCTGGCCGAGAATGCCAGCGGCGAGCCTGTGGAGCTGCATTGTGATGAGAACGAGCCCACCGCAGCCTATGTCTTTAAGACTGTGGCTGACCCGTTCGTGGGCAAGCTGAGCTACCTGCGCGTGATCAGCGGCAAGGTGACCGGCGGCGCTGCTCTGGTCAACGCCCGCACCGGCGAGACCGAGAAGATCGGCAAGCCCCTGACCGTCATCGGCAAGAAGCAGACCGAGACCGACGGCATCGGTGCCGGTGATATCGGCGCTGTGGCAAAGCTGGTCAGCGCAAAGACCGGCGATACCCTGTGCGATGCTTCCCGCGTGGTCAAGCTGCCTGCCGCTGCCTTCCCGCTGCCCAGCCTGTTTATGGCAGTTACCGTGGCCAAAAAGGGCGATGAGGGCAAAATCTCCAGCGCGCTGGCCCGCCTGATGGAAGAAGATCCGACCCTGAGCTACATCAATAATGCCGAGACCCACCAGCAGATCATTGGCGGCCTGGGTGAGCAGCATCTGGATGTGGTCAAGGCCAAACTGAAGAATAAGTTCGGCGTGGAGATCGGTCTGGAAGCTCCCCGCATTGCCTACCGTGAGTCCATCCGCAAGGCCTGCCAGAAGCAGGGCCGCCATAAGAAGCAGACCGGCGGCCACGGCCAGTTCGGCGATGTCGTCATCAACTTCGAGCCCTGTGACAGCGAGCAGGTGGTGTTTGAGGAAAAGGTGTTCGGCGGCAGCGTGCCCAAGAACTTCTTCCCGGCTGTAGAAAAGGGTGTCCGCCTTGCCGCTGAAAAGGGCGTGCTGGCCGGTTATCCTGTGGTCGGCCTGAAGGCTACCCTGCTGGATGGCAGCTACCACCCTGTGGACAGCTCCGAGATGGCTTTTATCATGGCTGCAAAGCTGGCCTATAAGGCTGCAATGCCCGAGGCAGGCCCCGTTATTCTGGAGCCCATCCATACCCTGAAGGCCCATGTCCCCAACGACAACACCGGCGATATCATGGGCGATGTGACCAAGCGCCGCGGCCGCGTGCTGGGCATGGAACCCGATGAGGACGGCATGCAGACCGTCATTGCCGAGGTCCCGCTGGCTGAGCTGAGCAACTTCACCACCTTTATCCGGCAGATCACCCAGGGCCGCGGCTGGTTCACCACCGAGTTTGCCCGCTACGAGATCCTGCCCGAGATGCTGGTGCCTGCCGTGGTGGAGCAGGCCAAGAAGCTGGGCAACCTGGATGAGGGTGCGGAGGACTGAACCACTCCGTCTCGTATCCGCTCGACAGCTCTCCTGATAGGAGAGCCAGGTTAAGTTCATATTGACATTACCGGAGCCCTGCTGGCAATTCCCTCTGCCGGCGGGGCTTTTGTTGTTGGGGGAAGGGAACAAAACAGGAAAAAGGCGGGGCATCAGATTACTGCACTGATGCCCCGCCTTTTGCAGGTCAGATCATTTTTTCCGTTTTCCGGGTTTCTTTTTCCGCACGCTGTACCCGAAGGTGCCCAGCTTTTTGCCCAGGCTCAGGTACTCGCCGTGGCTGTACACAATCAGCTTTGCTTTGTCCAGGCAGAGCTTGCCGTTCTCATCCAGCAGGCTCTCATCCACATCGCAGGCCACGACTTCGGCCAGGAACAGGTCATGGCTGCCCAGCGGGATGACCTGCGTGACCCTGCATTCCAGATTGACCGGGCTTTCCTCCAGGATGGGGCAGTCGGTCAGAACGCTGCCCGGGGCGGCGTGGAGCTTGCAGGCGGCAAACTTGTCGTTGTCGCGGCCGCTCTTCACGCCGCACCAGTCCACCGCACGCACCAGCTGTTCGGTG
Organism: Faecalibacterium sp. BCRC 81149; assembly: GCF_022750605.1. NCBI lineage: Bacteria > Bacillati > Bacillota > Clostridia > Eubacteriales > Oscillospiraceae > Faecalibacterium > Faecalibacterium sp. BCRC 81149. The sequence goes on from NZ_QXJA01000014.1 coordinate 24,817, forward strand.
GGCAGGTTGATGGCAAACTGTCCGCTCTCCTTGATGAGGTGGTGGCTGTACCGTTCGGGGCGGACGCTGATGGATACCATGCTGGGCTGGGTGCAGATGGTGCCTGTCCAGCCGATGGTGATGAGGTTGGGCTGCTCCAGCCCACCGCAGGAGACCAGCACCGGCGGTTCCGGGTTCAGCAGGGTGCTGCCCCGCCAGCTTTGTTTGCTCATCCGTGATACTTCCTTTCATAGGGGGCCCAGGTGCGCTCCGAGATGATGTAGCGCGGGCGGGCCTTTGTTTCCATATAGATCTTGCCGATGTATTCGCCGATGACACCCAGGCAGACCAGCTGCACGCCGCCCACAAAGCAGACGATGCAGATGGTGGAGGCCCAGCCGGCCACCACGCTGCCCATGGCCGCCTGCACGATGGCCCAGATCACGCCGATGAAGCTGATGAGGCTGACCACGATGCCTGCCCCGGTGATGAGCCGGATGGGCTTGTTGGAAAGGCTGGTGATGCCATCAAAGGCCAGCGCCAGCATTTTGCGCAGGGGATAGTGGCTCTCACCGGCCAGCCGCTCGTGCCGCTCGTAGAGCACCTGCTCACTCTTAAAGCCCACCAGCGGCACCATGCCGCGCAGGAAGATGTTGACCTCCTTGTAGTCGGCAAAGCTGTCCAGCACCCGGGCGCTGATGAGCCGGTAGTCGGCGTGGTTGAACACGATATCCGCGCCAAGGGCATTCATCAGGTGGTAGAAGCCCTCGGCGGTGAACCGCTTGAAGAAGGTGTCGGTGTCCCGGCGGCTGCGCACGCCGTAGACCACCTCGGCACCGTCCAGATATTTCTGTACCATCTCGTCCATGGCGTTGATGTCGTCCTGACCATCACAGTCGATGGAGATGGTGATGTCGCAGTTGTTGGCGCGGGCCTCCATCAGGCCCGCCAGCACGGCGTTCTGATGGCCCCGGTTCCGGCTCTGGGAAATGCCGATGAAATGCGCATCCTGCTTTGCAAAGCTGCAGATGAGATCCCAGGTCTTGTCGCGGGAGCCATCGTTGACGAACAGCACCCGGCTCTTGTTGCTGATCATGCCTTTTTCGGTGAGGCTGGTGATCTTTTGCAGGAACATCGGCGCTGTAATGGGCAGCACCTGCTCCTCGTTGTAGCAGGGAATCACGATCCAGAGAATTGGTTTAGACATAGTTATAGATCACTTTCCTTTTATAGAATCATCTGCCGCAGAGCTTCCGGTTCCAGCAGCTTGAAGCTGGAACGGTAGGTATCCAGCAGGCCATCCCGCTGCATCAGGCTCAGCTCCCGGGAAAGGGCGCTGCGGTCGCAGTTGAGGTAATCGGCCAGCTGGATGCGGGAGAAGGGGATAGTAAAGGTCATGCTGCCCTGTTGCTCGGCCTCGCTGAGCAGGTAGGCGCAGACCTTGGCCCGCAGGGTCTTCATCACCAGCAGGTCCACCCGGCGGGAGAGCAGGAAATATTTATCGCTGATGGTCCGCACCAGATTCTGCAGCAGGCGCTGGCGGGCAGCGGAGCCGTCCGGCTGGAGCAGCTTCTCGTAGGGGAAGAGCAGGACCTCGCAGGGGGCGGATGCCACCACCGTGACCGGGCTGTCCAGGCTGGAACCGCCCAGCACGTCACCAAACACGCCCCCCGGCCCCATGTGGGTGATGGGGATCCGTGCCCCGCCCGGTGCCGGGCGGTAGGCTTCGATGCTTCCGGTCAGCACAACGCCGACCCGGCGGCTGGGGGCCCCGGCCTGCACCAGCGCCTCGCCCCGGCCATAACTGCGGATGCAGGCTCCCAGCTCACTGAGCAGGGGGCGCAGTTCCCCGGCAGAGATCCCGGCAAAAAGAGAGGTGGATTGTAACAGCGGCAGATAGTTTTCCATGTCAGTTCCGTGAGGTTTTCCCCGGGCCCTCACCGCCCTTCTGCAATTCCGTTGCATGGGCAACGGTATTTTTAGCTCCATTATAGTAAACTTGAGCGCGTAAAGCAAATGATTTTGCAAAATTTACAAATTTTGTTTCTGGTTGGAACAACAAAGAGAGGAAGGAATCTGAACCATGATGAAAAAACTGACTTCCCTGCTGCTGTCGGCAGCGCTGATGATCAGCCTGCTGGCCTGCGGGGCTTTTGCCGCCAAAACAAAAAGCGGCGTGCGCATTGCGGGTCTGAAGGGCCCCACCACCATGGGCCTGGTCAATCTGCTGGATATGGAGCGCAGCGGCAAGGCCAGCCAGCACTACGATCTGCAGCTCTACGGTGCAGCGGACGAGATCGTGCCCAAGCTCATCAAGGGTGAACTGGATATGGCCGCCATCCCTGCCAATCTGGCCGCGACCCTCTACCAGAAGACCAATGGCGGCATCCAGGTGATGGCAGTGAACACGCTGGGCGTGCTGTATGTGGTGGAAAAAGGCGACAGTGTCCACAGTTTTGCCGACCTGAAGGGCCGCACCATCCTGTCCACCGGCAAGGGCACCACGCCGGAGTATGTTCTGCGCTACCTGCTCACCAAGAATGGCCTGGACCCCGACAAGGATGTGAAGATCGAGTATTACAGCGAGGCATCCGAGGTGACTGCCCAGATGGCCGCCTCCAAAAAGGATGCCATTGCCGTTCTGCCCCAGCCCTATGTGACCGCCGCCCAGCTGAAGGACAGCAGCCTGCGGGTGGTGCTGGACCTGACCAAGGAGTGGAACAAGGTCTGTGACACCCAGCTCATCACGGGTGTCACCGTTGTCCGCACCGAGTACGCCAAAGAAAACCCGGACATCGTGGCAAATTTCCTGCGGGATTACGAGAAGAGCATCAAGGCCGCCCAGACAGATATTGCCGGTACGGCGGCTCTCTGCGAGGAGACCGGCGTGGTGGCCAAAAAGGCCATTGCCCAGAAGGCGCTGCCCCAGTGCAACATCGTTTACCGTGTGGGGGACGAGATGAAGGCCGATGTCAACGCCTACCTCAAGGTGCTGTATGATGCTTCCCCCGCTGCAGTGGGCGGCAAGCTTCCGGATGCAAACTTCTACTACACCAAGGCCACGCCCGGCCAGGTGTTCTGGAAAAGCGTCCAGCGCAGTTTTCAGTAAACCGGTAAAAAGGAGAGCCGTGCAGCCGCACGGCTCTTTTTGAGTGAGAACGGAGCAGGTAAAATGAAACAGACAAAAAAACGCCGCACAGGGCTGCTGGCAGCGGCGGTGTTCTGGCTGGCCGTCTGGCAGGCGGCGGCCATGGCCATCGGGCAGGAGGTCTTTCTGGTGTCACCCATTCAGGCGGCGGGCACCCTGATGGAGCTGCTGCCGCAGGCCGATTTCTGGCAGCGGGTGGGGTTCAGCGCCGGGCATATCCTGCTGGGTTTTGCGCTGGGCGTGGTGGTCAGCGTTCTGCTGGCGGCTGCCGCCGAGCGCTGGGCCTGGGTGGACACGCTGCTGGCCCCGGTCATCCAGCTGGTTAAGGCCACGCCGGTGGCCAGCTTCATCATTCTGGCGCTGGTGTGGGTCAGCGGGCGGTCGCTCTCCATCCTCATCAGCTTTCTGATGGTCCTGCCCGTGCTGTACAGTGCCGTGCGCACCGGCATCGAGAGCGCGGACGTGCAGCTGCTGGAAATGGCACAGGTGTTCCACTTGCCGCTGGTCCGGCGGGTCAAAGCCATCTGGCTGCCCGCCATTCTGCCGGCCTTCCGGCAGGGGTGCAGCGTGGCGCTGGGCATCTGCTGGAAGAGCGGTGTGGCCGCCGAGGTCATTGGCCTGCCCGATGGCAGCATCGGAGATGCCCTCTACCGGGCAAAGATCACACTCTCCACCGGGGAACTGTTCGCCTGGACGTTCGTCATCATCCTGCTGAGCGCAGGCTTTGAGAAGCTGTTCCTGGCCCTGCTGGACAAGGCAGTGGCCCGCGTGTTGGGAGAGGATGTGGCAGAAAATGATTAACAAACTGGAAATTTGCGGATTAACAAAACGCTTTGGAGAAAAAACGCTCTTTGAGGATCTGGATCTTACCCTTGCGGAGCCTGCCATTCTCTGGGCACCCAGCGGCTGGGGCAAGACCACCCTGCTCCGCATCCTGATGGGGCTGGAAGTGCCGGATTCCGGCACGGTGCAGGGCGTGGGCCGGGTCGGTGCTGTCTTTCAGGAGGACCGGCTCTGCCCGCAGCTGACCGCCGTGCAGAACGTGGAACTGGTGCTTCCGGAGGGGAAAACACAATACAAAACGCAAATCGTGTCGGATTTTCAACGATTTGGATATGATGAGCAGGCGCTTGCCCTGCCTGCCCGGAAACTTTCCGGCGGGCAGAAGCGCCGTGCGGCCCTGCTCCGCGCCCTCTGGGCCGGGTGCGACACTCTGCTGCTGGACGAACCCTTCACCGGCATGGACCCGGAGACCATGAAAAAAGCCGCAGCGCTCCTGAAAGAGCGCCGCGGCGAACGGGCTGTTCTGCTGGCCACCCATGACCGGGAAGCCATCCGGGAGCTGGGGTGGAGGGTCATTGACCTGACGTAAGCAGGGGGCGGCTGTCCGGTCATTCCCACGCAAGTGAAACGGGCCATTCCATCGCCCGCCCTATTGCCTGCGGCAACAGGGTCCCACCCCAGCGGACACTTGCTTAGGGAACGCCCGGACAGCCGCTTACAGCAGCTCCGCCAGAATGCTGTTCTGCACAATGAGCCCGGCGGGGGTGAGGGCAAGGGTGCTGCCATCGAAGGTGGCATAGCCGGACTTCACACAGTTCTTCACAAAGGCGAGCTGGGCAGTGGAAAACTCCTTCCCGTAGCGGGCCTTATAGGCGGCAAGATCCAGCCCCTTGCGCAGCCGCAGCTGTAAAATGAGATAGTCCTCTGCGCCGCAGCCTCCGTCCATGACGGGGGCTGCTTTGTCATTCAGGAAGGCCTCGGTGTCGGCGGGATAATAGAATCGTCTGCCGCCCATGCAGGAGTGCGCCGCCGGGCCAAGGCCGAGGTAATCCCCACAGTCCCAGTAGATGAGGTTGTGCCTGCCCTCATAGCCGGGCTTTGCAAAGTTCGAGATCTCATACTGCCGGTATCCGTGGTGCTCCAAGTGTTCCACGGCGTAGAGGTAAAAGTCTGCTGCTTCGTCGGGGGAGGGCAGGCCCTCGGGCGGGTGCCTGCCAAAGGCGGAATCCGGTTCGATCTTTAAGAGGTAAGCGGAGATGTGCGTTGCCCCGCCCTCCGCAATGAGCTCCAGTGTCTCGTCAAACTCGGCCTGCGTATAGTGGGGCAGGGCCAGCATGATGTCGCCGCTGATGTTGGTAAAGCCTGCCCGCCGTGCCGCCGCAAAAGCAGCCCGGGCCTGCCGGGCAGTGTGGGGGCGGCCCAGCGTTTTCAGCTGGCTGTCCCGGGCCGACTGTACCCCGAAAGAGATGCGGTTCACCCCGGCTTCCCGGAAACCGCACAGGGTCTGTTCGGTTACGGTCTCAGGGTTGGCCTCCAGCGTGATCTCCGCCCCGGGTGCCGGAGCTGCCGCCGCAATGAGCCGGGCGGCATCAGCAGGGGAGAGCAGGCTGGGAGTGCCGCCGCCAAAATAGATCGTGTCCGGGTGAAGAGGCGCTTCCGGCGCAAACCGGGCAAGCTCCCGCAGAAGGGCATCCACATACTGGGTGGGCACACCGCGCTGGCCGGGGGCCGAATAGAAATCACAGTACCGGCATTTGGAAAAACAGTAGGGAATATGCAGATAAAGTCCAAGAGACATACAATATCACAGCCTTTTTCACGAAACGTTCATTTCTATGCAGTATACTATAAAACGTAGACCGGAGCAAGGCGGAATGCCCGCCCCGGCAAAAAGACTGGAGGAGTTCCACAATGGATTACAGAAATTATGACCGCGGCTATGCGGAGCCCACGATGAGCGCATCGGACTATATGACCCGCACCTACCGCTGGATGGCCTGCGGCCTGCTCATCACCTTCGCCATGGCCTATCTCACTGCGACGACCTCGCTCATCTATCTGGTCGATTCGCTCTATCTTGTGCTGACCATTGCGGAGCTGGCGCTGGTAATCGTGCTGAGTTCCCGGGTGCAGACCATGTCGGTGGGAGCTGCCCGCGCGGCCTTTTTTGGCTATGCACTGCTCAACGGCATGGTGCTGAGCTACTATTTCTTTGCTTTCTCGGCAAGCACCCTGATCATGGCGCTGCTGGCAACGTCCCTTTACTTCGGGCTGATGGCTGTTTACGGCACCACCACTCATAAGGACCTGACCGGCTGGGGCCCCCGCCTGATGATGGCTCTGGTTGCCATGATCATCACCGGTTTTGTGGGGATGCTGTTCGGCTTCGGCTTTGGCGGCTCGGTGCTCTACTGCGGCATCGGTCTGGTGGTGTTCATGCTGCTGACTGCTTACGATACCCAGAAGCTGCAGCAGATGTACAGCTACTACTCCGCTGATGCTGAGATGGCCGAAAAGGCTTCCATCTATGGCGCGCTGACCCTGTATCTGGACTTCATCAACATCTTCCTGTATGTTGTCCGCCTGATGGGCAACAACCGCCGCCGCAGCTGATCTTTGTATTTCTTCTGCCCTCTCCGTCAAGGCCTCAGGCTTTGACGGAGAGGGTTTTCTTTTTATAAAATGTGTATAAACCCGGTTCCGGAATCGCATACTGCAATCAGAAAATCAAGCGAAACCATGACGGATTGGAGTAACGAACATGGAACAGATCAGGAAATTTCTGCGGGACAAAGGGTTTGCACTGGCACTGCTGGCCTGTCTGGTGGCGGCAGCGGCGGCGGGGGTCTGGGCGGTGCGCACCGTGCGCGACGAGCTGGACAAGAACCTTTCGGGCCTGAAGACACCGGACAGCACATCCACGGCCCCCGGCATCGATGAGGGGCTTTCCACCACCACGCCACAGGAGGACGAAACAACATGGGAATGGCCGACCGAACCCGCCGCAAACAGTGTAAGCAATGTGCCCAAGGTGGCCTCCTCGGCATCGCGGAGTGCGTCTTCGGCCTCCTCTGCGCCGCAGGCTGGCTCTGGCTCGGTGCGCGAACCATCCGCGCTGCAAGGTGCATCCTCGCCTGCCAGCAGTTCGGCAGCGCCTGCTTCCACGCAGCCGGTCTCTGGCAGGGTGCTCAATGGATACAGCGGCGATGAGCTGGTCTACAACAAGACCCTGGGCGACTGGCGCACCCACAACGGCATCGACTACGCCTGCGCAAAGGATGCCGCCGTCCAGAGTCCTACGGCGGGCACGGTGGTGCTGGCCGGTTCCGATGGCAGCTGGGGCCCCACTGTGGCGATCAAGGACAGTGCGGGCCGTGTCTGGCGGCTCTGCGGCGTGGCCAGCCCGGCGGTGAAAGAGGGCGAGACGGTCAGTGCCGGGCAGACATTGGGCAAAGTGGGCAGCGTCAGCTGTGAATGCGCCGAGGAAAGCCATATCCACCTGGAAGTGAAGCAGGACGACAGTTATCTTGACCCCGCAAAACTGATGCAGTGACCCAAAGCGGCAGACGCGACTGTCTGCCGCTTTTCTGTGCCTTTCCAAAGGAATGCAGATTGCAATTGCGTGCCGATTCTGGTATGATAAACTAGAACAAATTTCGACAGGCAGTGAGTTGCGGGAGGAACCAGAATGGCAAAGGTGTTGATCGTGGGGGCCGGTGCGGCCGGGCTGATGGCGGCGGGGGCCGCTGTGCGGCAGGGGCATCAGGTAACGGTGCTGGAGCATACCGACAAGCCCGGTCAGAAGATCCTGGTCACGGGCAAGGGGCGCTGCAATGTGACCAACGACTGCACCGCAGAGGAGTTTCTGCACCATGTCCGCACCAATCCGCGCTTTCTGTTCTCCTCACTGGGGGCGTTCCCGCCCGTCAGGACCATGGAGCTGTTCGAGAGCCTGGGTGTGGAGCTGAAGGTGGAGCGCGGCCGCCGGGTGTTCCCGGTGTCCGACAAAGCCGAAGAGATCCGGCAGGCACTGCTCCGCTACGCACAGGACGCGGAGATCGTCTATGACGGGGCAAAAAAGCTGCTTCTGGAAGAACTGCCCCCGGAGCCGGAAGCCGCCCCTGCCGTGCCGGAAAATCCGCGCCATCCCAAAAAGAAAAAAGCCGGGCCTGCCCTGCGGTGTGTCGGTGTGCGGGGGACTTCCGGGAAAGAATACCGGGCCGATGCCGTGCTGGTGGCCACCGGCGGTGTGAGCTACCCCACCACCGGCTCCACCGGTGACGGCTACCGGCTGGCCCGGCAGGCCGGGCACACCCTTGTGGAGCCGGTGCCCAGTCTGGTCAGTCTGGTCAGCCATGATCCGGACTGCAAAAAGATGATGGGGCTTGCCCTGAAAAATGTGACCCTGACCCTTTTTGAGGACGGCAGGGAAATCTTTGAGGAGCAGGGCGAGATGCTGTTTACCCACTTTGGCATCAGCGGCCCGCTGACCCTGAGCGCGTCCAGCCATCTGGGCGATATGAAAAAGCACAAGTACCACGCCGAGATCGACCTGAAGCCCGCCCTGAGCGAGGAGCAGCTCTATGACCGCATCACCCGGGATTTTGCCCTGCTGGCCAACCATGCCGCCCAGGGGGCGCTGGTCAAGCTGCTGCCTGCCAGTATGCAGCCGGTCATGGTGGCGCGCTGGGGCATTGACCCCGCCACAAAGGCCAACCAGATCACCCGGGAGCAGAAGCGGGAGCTGGTGCGCCTGATGAAGCACTGGAACGTGCCCATCGATGCCCGGGGCGACCTGGCCCATGCGGTCATCACCTCCGGCGGCGTGTCCGTGCGGGAGGTGGACCCCAGGACCATGCAGAGCAAGAAGGCGCTGGGCCTTTACTTTGCAGGTGAGGTGCTGGATGTGGATGCCTATACCGGCGGCTACAACCTGCAGATCGCTTTCTGTACGGCGCAGAGCTTTGCGAGGAATCTGGACTAAACCTCTCAGTCATCTGCGCTTCGCTTGATGCCAGCTCCCCTAGTAGGGGAGCCCTTGGCATTACGTAAAGTTTATACTGACCGATAAAAGAAAAGCTTATATTATAAAAGGAGCGTATCAAATGGTTTCAGTTGCAATCGACGGCCCTGCGGGGGCAGGCAAATCCACCCTGGCGCGGCGGCTGGCCGCAGAGATGGGCTACATCTATGTGGATACCGGTGCCATGTTCCGCACCATCGGCCTGTATGCCCTGCGCAAGGGCGTGGACCCGAAGGACAATGCGGCGGTCAACACCCTGCTGCCGGAGATCGGCCTGCGGGTGGACTGCATTGACGGGGAGCAGCATATCTATCTGAACGGTGAGGACGTGAGCACCGCCATCCGCACGGAGGAGGCCGGCATGGCCGCCTCTGCCGTGGGTGCCAACCCGGAAGTCCGCGCCTTCCTGCTGGAGCTGCAGCGCGGCATGACCAAGACCCAGAACGTCCTGATGGATGGCCGGGATATCGGCACTGTGGTGTTGCCGGATGCTACTGTCAAGATCTTTCTGACCGCTGCTCCCGAAGCCCGGGCCAGACGGCGCTGGCTGGAATACCAGCAGAAGGGCATGGAGGTCGCCTTTGAGGATGTGCTGGCTGATGTGAAGCAGCGGGACTATCAGGACACCCACCGTGCCGCCGCCCCCCTGAAGCAGGCCGAGGATGCAGTGCTGCTGGATACCTCTGACCTCAACTTTGAGCAGAGCCTTGCGGCGATGAAAAAGATTATTGCAGAAAAGGTTAATTAAATGGTACTATATTACATACTGCTGCCGCTGGCCTGGCTGGTGTTCCACATCGGCTTCCGGGTCCATACCGTTGGCCGCGAGAACCTGCGCAAGGTGCAGACCAAAGGCTGCATCATTGCCCCCAACCACGTTTCAGCCATTGACCCGGTGTTCATCGTCATCAGCCGGTTCTGGGGCAGGCGGATGCTCGTTTTTGCCAAAAAGGAGCTGTTTGAGATCAACGTCCTGCTCACCTGGTTCTTCCGCTGCTGCGGCGCGCTCTGCGTGCGCGGCACCAAGGAGGAGCTGGAGATCATTGACCGGACCGTGGAGGCCTGCCGGGCGGGGGAGACTTTGCTCATCTTCCCGGAGGGCACCCGCGAAAAAGAGGGCAGGCTCCTGCCGCCCAAGAGCGGCCTGTTCGTCATTGCGGCGCAGGCCGGGGTGGATGTGGTTCCGGTGCGCATCCGCTACGATACGCCGGACGGGAAGATGCGGCTGTTCTGCCGGGTGAACGTCATCTACGGCGAGCCGATGCCCGCCGCCCAGTTCGCCATGGAGAGCCGCCGAGATATGAAGGTGCTCCGGGCCAATAAGCAGGCACTGCTGGATGCCTGGGAGAATTTGAAGTAAGAGGTTTGGAGAAGGAGAAACGCTATGGAAATTCGTCTTGCCAAAACCGCCGGCTTCTGCTTTGGCGTGAACCGTGCGGTGGAGCTGACCTACAATCTGCTGAACGAGGGCCATAAGGTGGCAACGCTGGGCCCGCTGATCCATAACCCGCAGGCTGTGGCCGATATGGAAAGGCGCGGTGCGCTGGTGGCTGATACCGTGGACGATATCCCCACCGGCTACGAGGTCATCATCCGCAGCCACGGCGTGCCCCGCACCATCTATGATACTTTGGAGCAGCGCGGCCTTGTTTACCACGATGCCACCTGCCCCTTTGTGAAGAAGATCCAGAGCATTGCCGCCCGGGCCGAGGCCGAGGGCGCGGTGCTTCTGGTGGCCGGTGATGCTGCCCACCCCGAAGTGCAGGGCATCGTGGGCCATACCCGGGGAGAGGTATTTGTGTTCAGCGATCTGGACGAGCTGAAGGCCTGGAAAGGCCCCTCTGACCCCCAAAAGCCCATTTTTGCGGTTGCACAGACCACATTTCAGGTAACAAAATGGCAAGAAAGTTCGGAGTTTCTCAAAAAAGCCTATACAAACGCCCGAATTTTTGATACAATATGTAATGCGACGTGGGCGAGGCAACAGGAAGCGGAAGACCTCAGCCAACAATGCGACATCATTGTTGTCATTGGCGGTCATCATTCTTCCAATACCCAAAAGCTGGTACAGGTCGCCGCAAAGCATACGAAAGCCGTGACGGTCGAGATAGCGAGCGAACTTCGGCCGGAATGGTTTGCAGATGTAAAAACGGCGGGCGTAACAGCAGGGGCTTCAACGCCATCGTCTATTATTGAGGAGGTACTTAACAGTATGAGCGCAGAAATCAATGACAGCATGAGCTTCGAGGAGATGCTGAACGCATCCGAGGAGAAGCGTGTTCATGCAGGCAGTATTGTGAAAGGAATCGTGACCAGCATCTCTGCCAACGAGATCCAGGTGGATATCGGAGCCAAGCAGACCGGCTTTGTCAAGCTGAGCGAGCTGACCGATGATTCCTCCGCCAAGGTCGAAGACCTGGTGAAGGTTGGCGATGAGCTGGACCTCATCGTCGAGAAGGTTATGGACCAGGACGGCGTTATCCAGCTCTCCCGCAAGAAGCTCGCATCTCGCAAGGGCATGGAAGAGATCGCCAAGGCTGCTGAATCCGGCGAGGTCGTCGAGGGCGATGTCACCGAGTTCAACAAGGGCGGCGTTGTCGTCAACGTCAAGGGTGTTAAGGTGTTCGTTCCCCGTTCTCAGGCCACGATGCGCCGTGACGAGGACTACACTGCTCTGGTTGGCCAGCATGTCCAGCTGGTCGTTACCGAGTGCTCCGGCCGCAAGATCGTCGGCAGCATCAACAAGGTCACCGCTGAGCAGAACAAGGCAAAGCGTGAGGAGTTCTGGGCAAATGTCGAGGTGGGCAAGACCTACACCGGCGTTGTCAAGAGCCTGACCTCTTACGGTGCATTCGTCGATATCGGCGGTGTGGACGGTCTGTGCCACATCAGCGAGCTGAGCTGGAACCGCATCAAGCATCCCTCCGAGGTTGTCTCCGTTGGTGACACCATCGAAGTGTATGTGAAGGACATCGACACTGAGAACCACAAGGTCTCTCTGGGCTACAAGAAGGCTGAGGACAACCCCTGGGAGCAGCTGAAGAACAACTACCCCATCGGCAGCACCTTCCATGCTCCGGTCGTGTCCCTGACCAAGTTCGGTGCATTCGTCCGCATCCTGCCGGGTGTTGACGGTCTGGTCCACATCAGCGAGATCAGCAATGATCGCGTTGAGAAGGTCTCCGACGCACTGAAGGTCGGCGATATGGTCGATGTGAAGCTGCTGGATGTTGACTTCGACAAGAAGCGCATCAGCCTGTCCATGAAGGCTCTGCTGAACGACGACGCTGAGTAATCAGTCCGTGGTTCGCTGAGTTTCAGACACAATGCGACTGCAGCCCCGTTGCCGGGTAACGGCGGCGGGGCTGTTTTTGTTAAGCGGATTGCCCTCTCAGTCTCGCTTCGCTCGCCAGCTCTCCCAAAGGGAGAGGTGGCATTGCGGAAGCAATGACGGAGAGGGTGAGGATGCTGACAGGAAAGATATTTTTATGTTCAAATGGATCAAAAAGCATTATGAGGTCCTCTCCTACCTGATCTTCGGCGTGCTGACCACCCTGCTGAATATCCTGCTGTACGCCCTGTTCAACAGGCTGTTCGGCTACACCGCCGCCAACAGCTGGGGCAATGTGCTGGACAACATCCTCTGCATCCTGTTTGCCTACACCACCAACCGGGCGTTCGTGTTCCGCAGCAAGACCCGTGGCCGGGAGATGGCACGGGAGTTCGGTACATTTGTCACCTGCCGTCTGGGCACAATGCTGGTGGATACGGTGATCATGCTGGTGCTGGGCAATCTGCTGGCGGCCCAGGGCGCAGCGCTGATGGACGAGCTGATGCAGGGGGTGCTGAGCGTGGTGGCCCACTGGCTTGGCCCGGATACGGCCATACAGATGGCAGCCTCCTATGCAGGCACACCGGCGGGGGTCACGGATGGCTCTGCCGCTATTGCCGTCATCGGCGGTGCAGACGGCCCCACGGCAATCTTCGTTACCAGCCGCTACAATGCGCAGGCACTGTGGGGTCTTGCCGTGAAGGTCTTTTCCAATGTACTGGTGATCGTGCTGAACTATGTGTTCAGCAAGCTGATCATCTTTAAGAAAAAGTAACTCCCTCTGTCTGCACCTACGGTGCAGCCACCTCCCTCTGGGAGGGAGGCATTGCCTTGCATTTGCCGACAAGGCTCCCTCTCAGAGGGAGCTGTCACCGAAGGTGACTGAGGGAGTTTTAAGTAACAAAACAATGGAGGTACGGTATTATGAAACGTGGTCTGAAAGGGTTCGCATTCCTGGTTTCCGGTCTTGTTCTGGGCATCATTGGTGCCACCGCATCCGTAACGGCAATTGCCCTGAGCGCTGTGGGCATGGCAAAGGTCCGCCGTGCCAGCAAGAATTGATGGAGGAAAATAATATGACCCGTGAAGAGATCCTCTCCCATGTCGATCATACCCTGCTGAAGCCCGAGGCCACCTGGCCCCAGATCCAGGTCATCTGCGACGAGGCCATTGCCAACCACACCGCATCCGTCTGCATCAACACCTGCTATGTAAAGCAGGCGGTCGAGTATATGGCGGGCCGCATCCCGGTGTGCTGCGTGGTGGGCTTCCCTCTGGGTGCCATGGATACCGCCAGCAAGGCCTTTGAGGCAAAGACTGCCATTGAGAACGGCGCTGCCGAGGTGGACATGGTCATCAACATCGGTCGCCTGAAGAACAAGGAGTACGATGCAGTCCGTGAGGACATCCGTGCCGTCAAGGAGGCTGTGGGCGATAAGGTGCTCAAGGTCATCATTGAGACCTGCCTGCTGACCGACGAGGAAAAGGAAAAGATGTGCGACATCGTCTGCGAGGCAGGCGCTGACTACATCAAGACCAGCACCGGCTTCTCCACCGCAGGCGCTACCTTCCACGATGTGGAGCTGATGGTCAAGGGCGTGCATGGCCGCTGCAAGGTCAAGGCTGCCGGCGGCATCTCCACCGTGGAGGATATGGAAAAGTTCCTCGCTCTGGGCGCAGACCGTCTGGGCACTTCCCGCGCGGTCAAACTGCTGAACGGCGAACAGGCCAAGGGTTACTAAGAGAGCATCAAGAAACTCCCGGTACTTCTAGGGGAAATCCTAATCAATTTCGTTGAGATGTCTAAAAAGAGTGATACTCTTCTTGACAATCTGACGAAGAGATGATAAGATATCTTTCAGAAAACAACTGAATACCGACTTATCAAGAGCGGCTGAGGGGACAGGCCCTGTGAAGCCCGACAACCTGTGCGATGAGCATAAGGTGCCAAATCCTGCGGGAAACCGAAAGATAAGAGTGCAAACGCTCAGAGCTTCGGTTCTGAGCGTTTTTGTTTGCGCAAACTTGATGGACGTGTATGAAGCTGTGCAAGATTCACCACACACATGGAGGACAAAATTTATGGCAAGACACCTGTTTACTTCTGAGTCCGTCACCGAGGGACATCCTGACAAGATCTGTGACCAGATCTCCGATGCTATCCTGGACGAGATCCTGACCCACGACCCCGATGCTCGCGTGGCCTGCGAGACCTGCGCTTCCACCGGTCTGGTCCACATCATGGGCGAGATCACCACCAGCTGCTATGTCGATTTCCAGAAGATCGTCCGCGAGGTCATCTCTGACATCGGCTACACCCGTGCAAAGTACGGTTTTGACGCTGACACCTGCGCTGTTATCTCCAACATCGACGGCCAGAGCCCCGATATCGCACTGGGCACCAACGACCAGGTCGGCGGTGCCGGTGACCAGGGCATGATGTTCGGCTATGCCTGCGATGAGACCCCTGAGCTGATGCCCATGCCCATCAGCCTGGCCCACAAGCTGGCCAAGAAGCTGACCGAGGTGCGCAAGAGCGGCGAGCTGGATTACCTGCGCCCGGACGGCAAGAGCCAGGTCACCGTGGAGTACGACGAGAACAACAAGCCCATCCGCGTGGATGCAGTCGTCATCTCCAGCCAGCATAGCGAGAGCGTGACCATGGAGCAGCTCCGGGCCGACATCATGGAGAAGGTCATCAAGGCCACCATCCCTGCCGAGCTGCTGGATGAGAACACCAAGTACTACATCAACCCCACCGGCCGCTTTGTTGTGGGCGGCCCGCAGGGTGACAGCGGCCTGACCGGCCGCAAGATCATCGTTGACACCTACGGCGGCTACGCCCGCCACGGCGGCGGCGCATTCTCCGGCAAGGACCCCAGCAAGGTGGACCGCAGTGCCGCTTACGCGACCCGCTGGGTGGCCAAGAACATCGTGGCTGCCGGTCTGGCCAAGCAGTGTGAGGTGCAGGTGGCCTACGCCATCGGCGTGGCAAAGCCTGTGTCCATCATGGTGGATACCTTTGGCACCGGCACCGTGGCCGATGAGAAGATCGAGCAGGCAGTGGAGAAGGTCTTTGACCTGACCCCCGCCGCCATCATCCGTGACCTCGGCCTGCGGAAGCCCATCTACCGCAAGCTGGCTGCCTACGGCCACATGGGCCGCGAGGATCTGGGCGTGAAGTGGGAGAACACCGACCGCGTGGATGAGCTCAAGGCCGCTGTTGCGGCGCTGTAAAACGGAAACGCAAAGCGCCCTGTACCGTGAAAGGTGCAGGGCGCTTTTCTATATGGTGGGCGGCAGACAAACAAAAAACGCTCCCCCGTGCAGGTGGGAAAGCGTTTTTTGTTTGTCCTTTTCAGGACAGGGTAAATGATAAGAAGGTAAATGAAGAAAATAGCATAATAATAGAAGGATGAACAACAGGAGTGCCGGAGAGGAAAGCACGTCGTTTCGCTTTGTATCCAACTGGCGCTTCTGTTGGATACAAGATAACACTTTTCACAGAAAAATACAAGAGCTTTTTTGAAAAAAGTTCTTTTGTTCGAGCAAAAAATGCAATTTTGTCACAACGCACAAAAAGGGGAGAGATACATTTGGCAAAGTGATGAAACAAGCACGGGCTGGGGGCAGAGGTCCGGAATCACAGAAGCTGATTCTTTACAACAGGATGCGGCTGTGTTATGATGGATACATCTATGAGAAAAAGACGCTCTGCAGCCCGGAAGGGCAGAAAAGGTGTGGGAAGAAGCGAGGAATAGAATGGAACATACGATCGCACAAAACAAGGCTCCGTGCTTTGGCGGGCGGGTCCCGCTGTTCAGCCAGCGTGACCTGCTCAGGCTGGTGGGGCCGCTGCTGGTGGAGCAGCTGCTGGCCGTGACGGTGGGCATGGCCGATACCATGATGGTCTCCCGCTGCGGCGAAGCCGCCATCTCGGGTGTCAGCCTGGTGGATATGATCAACAACCTCATCATCGTGCTGTTTGCGGCGCTGGCCACCGGCGGCGCGGTGGTGGTCAGCCAGTATCTGGGTGCAAAGGAGCAGGAGCACGCCAATGCAAGCTCGGGTCAGCTGATCCTGCTCAGCGCTCTGCTGGGCGTGGGTGTGGGGGTGTTCTGCTTTGTGCTGGCCCGTCCCATGATCCGGCTGTGCTATGGCAGCATCGATGCCGACGTGCTGGAGGCCGGTGTGCTCTATCTGCGCATCACGGCGGTCAGCTACCCGTTCCTGGCAATGTACAATGCCGGTGCGGCGCTCTTCCGCAGTATGGGCAACTCCAAAATCTCCATGCAGATCAGCATCCTGATGAACGTCATCAACATCGTGGGCAATGCGGTCTGCATCTTTGTGCTGGGCATGGGCGTGGACGGTGTTGCCTGGCCCAGCGTCCTCTCCCGTGCCGTGGCGGCGGTGCTCATCCTGAACCGCTGCTACCAGAAGGGCCACATGCTCACCGTGCCCAAAACGTTCCGGCTGGATGGCCGGATGGCAAAGCGCATCCTGGGCATCGGCATCCCGTCCGCCTTTGAGAACAGCCTGTTCCAGGCGGGCCGCATTCTGGTGGTGAGCATGATCTCCACCTTCGGCACCGTGCAGATCGCCGCCAATGCCGTGGCAAACAATCTGGACGGCATGGGCTGCATCCCGGGGCAGGCCATTGGTCTGGCCATGATCACGGTGGTGGGCCGCTGCGTTGGCGCAGGGGACAATGAGCAGACCGTTTTCTACACCCGCAAGCTGCTGCTCTGGGCCTACATTTCCATGGGGATCTTCAACGGCGGCATCCTGCTCTTCCTCAAGCCGCTGGTGGGCATCTACGCCCTCTCCGGTGAGACCATGGCGCTGGCTATCCTGCTGGTGCAGATCCACGCAGGCAGCGGCCTGTTCCTGTGGCCGGCCTCCTTTGTTCTGCCCAACGCCCTGCGCGCGGCCAACGATGTGAAATTTACCATGGTGGTCTCTGTGCTCAGCATGGCTGTCTGGCGGCTGGGATTCAGCTACCTGCTCTGTGTCAGGATGGGCTGGGGTGCTGTGGGTGTCTGGATTGCCATGGTCATTGACTGGGTCTGCCGTGTCATCTGCTTTGTGGCGCGCATGAAGAGCGGTGCATGGAAAACAAAATATCAGGCATAAGAAAGGAACAGGATATGAAACTGATCAGCTGGAACGTCAATGGCCTGCGGGCCTGCCTGACCCACGATTTTGCCGCAAGCTTTGCGGCGCTGGATGCCGACATCTTCTCGGTGCAGGAGACCAAGATGCAGCCGGGGCAGGCTGATTTTGCCCCCGAGGGCTACACCGAGTACACTTACTCTGCCGAGAAAAAGGGCTACTCCGGCACGGCCTGCTGGTGCAAAACGGCCCCGCTGGCCGTGACCACCGGCATCGGCAGGGAGGAGCACGACCACGAGGGCCGGGTGCTGACGCTGGAATATCCCGGCTTCTACCTGGTCAACTGCTACACGCCCAACAGCCAGGACGGCCTGAAGCGGCTGGACTACCGCATGACCTGGGAGGATGCGTTCCGGGCCTACCTGCTGGAGCTGGACGCGAAAAAGCCGGTCATCCTCTGCGGTGACCTGAACGTGGCCCACACCGAGATCGACATCAAGAATGCGAAGACCAACCGGATGAGCGCGGGCTTCACTGACCAGGAGCGGGCCAAGATGACTGAGCTGCTGGCGGCGGGCTTTACCGACACCTTCCGCGCGGTTCACCCGGACGAGGTGAAGTACAGCTGGTGGAGCTACCGCTTCCACGCCCGGGAAAAGAACGCGGGCTGGCGCATTGATTATTTCATCGTTTCAAACCGCATCGCCGACAAGGTGACCGCCGCCGAGATCCACAACGAGGTGTTTGGCTCCGACCACTGCCCGGTGGAGCTGGTCATCGACCTGTAAGCCGTTACGATCATGATCTTATAATAAGGAGAAAACTGGATGCTCAAGAATTATCTGATGGTGTTTTTTATCTCGATGGTGCCGGTCATTGAACTGCGCGGTGCCATTCCGATCGGGCTGGGCATGGGCCTGCCCGCCCTGCCCACCTATCTGGTCTGCGTGCTCGGCAATATGCTGCCGGTGCCCTTTATCTACCTGTTTGCCCGCAAGTTCCTCATCTGGGGCTACCACAAGCCGGTCATCGGGCCGGTGTGCAAGTTCTTCATCACCAAGGGGGAAAAGGGCGGCCGCAAACTGGAGGAAAAGGCCGGCAAGGGTCTGACCGTTGCCCTGCTGCTCTTTGTGGGGATCCCGCTGCCCGGCACCGGTGCCTGGACCGGTACGCTGGCAGCCTCCATTCTGGACATGAAGTTCAAGGATGTTCTCATTGCCTGCATGGGCGGTGTGCTGCTGGCGGGCATCATCATGGGTCTGGCAAGCGCCGGGCTGCTGGGCACGGTCAGCGGGCTGTTTGCGGCAGGCTGACAAAACGCGGGCGCTTTTGTCGTGTAAAATGCCGGTAGCTTTTCTGCCCGCAGTATGCTACACTGAATAATAGTTGTGTGAAAACCGGAAGCCGCTTCCGGTCAGAAAGGACGTTATAGAACATGGATCAGGCACTGAATCAGAAAATTGACGCATATATTGCGGAAAACAAGGAGCAACTGCTGCAGGATATTGCGGCGCTGGTGGCCATTGACAGTGTAGAGGGCACCCCGGAGGAGGGCGCACCCTTCGGCGCAGGCCCCCGCGCAGCGCTGGACAAGACGCTGGAGCTGGCTGCAGGCATGGGTCTGGCGACCCGCAACTGCGAGAACTACATCGGCTATGCCGAGCTGGCCGGTTCAGACCCTGAGAAGTATCTGGCGACCATCTGCCATGTGGACGTGGTGCCCGTGGGCAACGGCTGGAGCCAGGACCCCTTCAAGATGCAGATCCGGGACGGCTGGATGATCGGCCGTGGTGTGGCCGATGACAAGGGCCCCATGGTGGCTACCCTGTACGCCCTGAAGTTCCTCAAGGAGGAGGGCGTTTCCCTGCGGTATCCCATCCGCGCAATGGTTGGCGACAACGAAGAGACCCACATGAACGATGTGGAATACTACCTCAAGAACTACCCGGCCCCGGTGTTCTGCTTCACCCCGGATGCGGAGTTCCCGGTGTGCAACGGCGAGAAGGGCCATTTCGGTGCGGAGCTGGTCAGCCCGGTGTGCAACGGTGAGATCAAGGAGTTCGAGGGCGGCGTTGCCAACAACGCAGTCCCCGACCGCGCCAGCGCATTGGTAGAGACTGACATCACCAAGCTGAAAAATGCCCCCAACATCACGCTGGAGCCGGAAGGCAATGGAGTGCGTATCCGGGGCTGGGGCAAGAGCGGCCATGCCGCCATGCCCGAGGGCACGGTCAACGCCATCGGTCTGGTGGTGAACTACCTGCTGGACAACGGTCTGTGCAACGATGCAGAGCGCGCCTATCTGGAAGCCCTGAAAAAACTGCACGCTTCCACCGCAGGCACCGGCCTGGGCATCGACTGCGCCGACGGCCCCTTCGGCCCCCTGACCATCATCGGCGGCCGCATCTTCATGCGGGAGGGCCGGATCGTCCAGACCATGGACAGCCGTTACCCCACCTGCACCAACGCCGAGAAGATGAAGGAGCAGATCAAAGCTGCCATTGGCACGGGTGCTTCTCTGGAGAAGGCCGAGGGTGCCGAGCCCTTCTATATCGCAGCCGATACCCCCGCCATCAAGGCCTGCATCGAGACCTACAACGAGGTCACCGGCGAGAATGCCACGCCCTTTACCATGGGCGGCGGCACCTATGCCCGCCACTTCCCCTATGCGGTGAGCTTTGGCCCCGAGCACGAGGACATGGTGCTGCCTGAGTTCGGCGGCCCGATGCACGGTGCCAACGAGGCAGCTCCCATCGATAAGCTGCTGGAGGCCCTGAAGATCTACATCATCGCCCTGCTGCGGCTGGAGGAGATCGACTTCTGATGAACGTTCTGGTCATTGACGGCCAGGGCGGCGGTCTGGGCCGCCAGCTGGTGGCGGCCATCTCTGCCGCCTGCCCGGAAGCCCGGCTGACCGCTGTGGGTACCAACAGCCTTGCGACTTCAGCCATGCTCAAGGCGGGGACGGTCCGCGCCGCCACCGGCGAGAATGCCGTGGTCGTGAACTGCCGCATCGCGGATGTTATCGTGGGGCCCATCGGCATTGTGATCGCTGACGCGCTGCTGGGCGAGATCACCCCCGCCATGGCAGCGGCAGTCTGCCAGAGCCCTGCCCGGCGGGTGCTGGTGCCCATCAACCACTGTGAGAACATCGTGGTGGGCGTGCCCGACCAGCCCATCGGCCAGCTGGTGGCGGCAGCGGCACAAAAGGTCAAAGAACTGTGCAATGGTGGGATTTGCTGAAGTTATAAAAAGGGGGATATCTCGGGTCAGAGATGTCCCCCTTCTTGTGTAAAGGAGAAAGATATGAAGGTCACCGCACAGGTTCGGAAATTGTATTCTGTGCTTTCTTGTATTCCGCCGGATTTTGAAATGGCAGAAACTCTTATTGCAATGCATCGGCCCAGTGAGGAAGAAATGATGTGGCTGGCGGTGGAGTTGGCTGAAAATACTTTTGGCGAATACGGCGACGCACTGGTTGGCGGGAATTTAAGCGCTGCACAGGTGCGGTTGCACAGGGATTACCTATATGATACGGTACATTTTTTGTTGGAACATGGAATGAATCCTAATACCATTGTAGATCAGGACACAACGGAAACTGCAAATATTATGGCCGATTTGCGTTTCACGGAAGGGCCTGATATGGCGGCACGAACCATGCGCCTTCTTTTGGAACATGGTGGGGACCCCAATCTTGAGGGATGTATACTGACACCTATGATTTGGATGGAGATGGAATTGCATATTGATCCGATCTATGAGAGATTGTATTGTGACAATTTGGTGCAATGTCTTCTTGTGATGCAGGCATACGGTGGAAAGTTCGATGATGGTACGGTACCATTTGTAATGCGAGATGGTCTCGGCTCAGAAATCTTTAAGGAATTTGAAAAGTTTGATTATCAATTTGGAAATGAAGAAGGAGCCCCTGGTTATATTCATGTGTTTGAAAGGACAACGAGAAAAATCGTGGCAGATTACGTTTAAGGCAAGGAACTTATGGACATTCAGTCAATGAAAGTACAATAGCAGTTTGCAAAACCAGAAGTAACAGAAAAGCAGCTGCGTTCCGTGTGTGCGGAGCGCAGCTGCTTTCGTTTTGCAGAAGCTTTGTGCAGTTTTTGCGGATAGTACCGCCATGCCAGCGGCTCCCCTATGAGGAAAGCTGGCACGCAAAGTGGGACCGAAAGGTTCAGCGCTGCTGTTTCTGGATGACCTCGTGGATGCTGGGGGGCACATCCCCCTGTGCGTCCTTTTCCAGCCTGCTGATGCGGCGGTCCAGCTCGGTGAGGCGCTGGGCCATGACATCCGGCAGATCCTGCTGGTCCAGGTCGTCGGCGGGGTTGACGGCCTTGTTGTTGATGCGCACCACCTCGGCGGGCACGCCCACGGCGGTGCAGTTGGCGGGCAGGTTGCGCAGCACAACGCTGCCTGCGCCGATGCGGGCGTTATCGCCGATATACACCGGGCCCAGCACCTTGGTGCCCGCGCCGATCAGCACATTGTTGCCCAGGGTGGGGTGGCGCTTGCCGGTGTCCTTGCCGGTGCCGCCCAGCGTCACGCCGTGGTAGATGGTGCAGTTGTCGCCGATCACGGTGGTCTCGCCGAACACGATGCCCATGCCGTGGTCGATGAACAGGCACCTGCCGATCTGAGCACCGGGGTGGATCTCGATGCCGGTTTTGTGGCGGCCGTGCTGGCTGACCCAGCGGGCAAGGAAAAAGTGCCCGTGCTCATACAGCCAGTGGGCAATGCGGTGGTAGACCAGGATATGGAAGCCGGGGTACAGCAGGATGACCTCCAGCACACTGCGTGCGGCGGGGTCTTTGCGCTGGATGTTCCGTGCGTCCTCCAATAAGCTCATGTGGGGAACCCTCCCTTTTTGTTCAGCCGCCTCAGTGCGGCTCTCTCTTTTTGACAGATACTATAATAACACATGCAAACTTCAATGTACAGTGCTTTGGTAGGAATTGACGGAGAAAAATCCCCCTCCGCGCAGGGATTATGGGGCGGGAAACGGGTTTTCGGTAGAGTAGCCAAAATTCCGGGAGATACAGCCAAAACCTTTTCACACAGGAATCTTACAGAAAGCATTGACACATTTTGCGTTTCTATGATAAAATATAACGAAAACAAATGCGAAGGAAAAGGAGAAGCGGACGAATGCTGTCAAAAATGAACGCTGAACTGAAAAAGCAGTTTGCAGCCGTTTTTGCGGTGGGTTCCGTGTTTCCTTTTTTCGCTTTTTGAACTTTTCCGTTTGTGGAAAAGTTCTTTTTTTTGCCTGTCCGCGGGCTGCAATGCCCGCATCCGCCCATCCGAAATACGAACAGGGAGGTAAAAGAATATGCTGCTCATCAACGCTGTAAACGCTGCGGGCCGCCCGGTGGAGCTTTTCGTGAAAGACGGAAAGATCGCCGCCGTGGGTCAGGATCTTTCCGCACTGGCCGGGGAGGGGGAGACTGTCCTCGATGCAGGCGGTCTGACCGTGCTGCCTGCCTTTGTGGACCTGCACTGCCACTGGCGCACCCCGGGCTTTGAATATAAGGAGGACATCGCCACCGGAAGCATGGCTGCGGCCGCAGGCGGCTACACCTTTGTCAACCTGATGCCCAACACAAAGCCGGTCTGCTCCTCTGCCGCACAGGCAGCTATGGTGGAGCAGAAGGCCGCCGAGGTGGGCCTGTGCGATGTGAACCAGACCGTTTCCATCACCGAGAACTTTGACGGCAAGACCATCGACCACCTCAAGACCCTGCCCGCCAGCGTGAAGTTCATCACCGAGGATGGCCACGGTGTGCAGGATAACGCCACTATGGCCCGGGCCTTTGCCATCTGCACCCAGCGGGATATCACCGTGATGAGCCACGCCGAGGATATGGAGATCAGCCCCTGGGATTACCGGCTGGCTGAAGATCTGGAGACCGTGCGCAACTGCTGGCTGAGCGAGTACTACCAGACCAGGCTGCACATGTGCCACGTTTCCACCCGGGGCGCGCTGGAGGCCATCCAGATGGCAAAGCTGCGCGGCGCACCCGTGACCTGTGAGGTGACCCCGCATCACCTGTGGTTCAACAATGAGACCTGCGATTACCGGGTCAACCCGCCCATCCGCACCGCGGATGATGTGCAGGCGCTCATCGATGGCATCCGTTCCGGTGTGGTGGATGCCATTGCCACCGACCACGCTCCCCACTCTGAGGAGGACAAGCTGAAGGGCATGGCCGGTATGGTGGGCAGCGAGACCGCCTTTGGGGTCTGCTACACCAAGCTCTGCAGGGAAGAGGGCCTGCCGCTGGAACTGCTGGCGCACCTGATGAGCACCCGCCCGGCAGAGATCCTGGGCCTTGCCAAGGGCCAGCTGGAGCCCGGCTACGATGCAGACTTCGTGCTGGTGGATCTCGACACCCCCTACACTGTGGACAAAGAAAAGCTGCACTCCAAGAGCCATAACTGCCCCTTTGATGGTGCACAGCTCTACGGCAGGGTCTATGCCACCATCAAGGGCGGCAAGATCACCTATCAGGCTGAGGAGTAAAAGTCAGAACGTATCACTTCACCTCTTTGCCAAGGGCTCCCCTACTAGGGGAGCTGGCAGCGCGTCAGCGCTGACTGAGAGGTTTAATTCGTAATAAGAGAGTATGGAGGAACCCGACAATGACAAATATGGACAAGCTTTACGAAGCAGTTGCAGCCCGCGGCCCGGTGTGTGTGGGTCTGGACACTGATTTCAGCTACCTGCCCGCTGACTTTGTGGACACCACCCTGACCAAGGGAGAGAACATCGTCCGCTTCAACAAGAAGCTCATTGATGCCACCAAGGCTGTGGCTGGCTGCTACAAGGTGCAGATCGCATACTACGAGTCCCTGGGTCTGGAGGGCATGAAGGCCTACGCCGAGACCCTGGCCGCTGTCCGCGAGGCTGGTATCCCTGTCATCGCCGATATCAAGCGCGGCGATATCGCCAAGACCGCCGAGATGTACGCCATGGGCCACTTCACCGGCGACTTCGAGTCTGATTTCGTCACCCTGGCCCCCTACATGGGTCTGGATTCCATCAGTCCCTACCTGCCCTATGCCGAAAAGCAGGGCAAGGGTATGTTCGTCCTCTGCCGCACCTCCAACGGCGGTGCCAAGGACTTTGAATATGAAAAGCTGGCAGACGGCCGCCACGTCTACGATCTGGTGGGCGACAAGCTGAACGCTCTGGGCAAGGACTACATGGGCGAGCACGGCTACTCCTCCATCGGTCTGGTCATCGGCGGCACCCACATCGAGGAGGCCACCGAGATCCGCGCCAAGTATCAGGACAGCTTCTTCCTCATCCCCGGCTACGGCGCACAGGGCGGCAAGGCGGAGGATATTGCCCAGTACCTGACCAAGGGCAACGGCGGCGTGGTCAACTCCAGCCGCGGCATCCTGCTGGCCTACAAGAAGCAGCCCGGCGTGGCCTTTGATGAGGCCGCTTACAACGAGTGTGTGAACATGAAGGAGGCCATTGCTCATGCGTGCAGCCTGCTGTGAAGCCACCGTTCTGAGCCATGAGAGCATCCTGCCGGACATCCGGCTCCTGCGTGCCCTCTGGCCTGACCGGGAGCATGCCCCCCACGCCGGGCAGTTTTTTACCCTGCGTGCCTGGGGTGCCGATGAGGCCCCCTTCCTGTCCCGCCCCATCAGCGTGCACAAGTGGGAGCCGGAGACCCAGACCATTGAGTTCCTGTATCAGGTCATCGGCGAGGGCACTCACAAAATTGCCCAGCTGAAGACCGGCGATACCTTCCAGCTGACCGGCCCCATGGGCAACGGCTTTGATATCCCGGCCCTGGCCGAACAATACCATAAGATCGCTGTGGTGGGCGGCGGCATTGGCACCGCCCCCATGTATCAGGTCACCCGGGAACTGGCAGCTGCCGGTGTTAAGCCGGACGTGTTCTTCGGCTTCCGGGATACCCCTTACTGCATGGAGGAGTACCGCACCATCGCAAATGTGGTAAAGGTCTCCACCGATACCGGTGCGGTGGGTTTCCACGGCTTTGTAACCCAGCTGTATGACCCGGCAGATTACGATGCCGTGCTGATCTGCGGCCCCACCGTGATGATGAAAAACGCTGCCCGGATCTGTGCCGAAAAGGGCACCCCCTGCTTCGTGAGCCTGGAAAAGAAGATGGCCTGCGGCATTGGTGCCTGCCTTGGCTGCACCTGCGAGACCAAGGGCGGCGAGGGCAAGAGCGTGTGCAAGAATGGCCCGGTCTTTGATGCAACGGAGGTGTTCTTCTGATGGCTGACCTGAAAACAAACCTGCTGGGCTTTGTGATGAACAGCCCGGTCATCGGCGCTTCCGGCACTGTGGGCTACGGTGTGGAGTACGAAGAACTGGCCGATTTTTCCAAGATCGGCGGCATCTCCGGCAAGGGCCTGACCCTGCACGGCCAGTACGGCAACAAGGGCGAGCGCCTGTGGGAGACCCCCTCCGGCCTCATCAACAGCATCGGCCTGCAGAACCCCGGCGTTCAGCACTTCATTGACGTGGAGCTGAACGAGATGCTGGAGCTCAAGCAGAAATACGGCACAGTGGCCATTGCCAATCTGGGTGGACACAGTGAGGAAGAGTATGTTGAGGGTGCGGCTCTGCTGAGCGAGAGCGCAGTGGACATCGTGGAGCTGAACATCTCCTGCCCCAATGTCAAGGTGGGCGGCATGGCCTACGGCGTGAAGGCCGAGGCCGCCGGTGAGGTGGTGCGGATGGTCCGCGCGGCCTGCAAAAAGCCCCTGATGGTCAAGCTGAGCCCCCAGGCAGAGAACATTCCCGAGATGTGCAAGGCTGTGGAGGCCGCCGGTGCGGATGCCATCAGCCTGACCAACACCTTCCAGGCCTGCGCCATCGATCTGGAAAAGCGCAAGCCGGTGTTCAACAACATCTTTGCCGGTCTGTCCGGCCCGGCGGTGCGGCCCATTGCCCTGCGCATGGTCTGGCAGGCTGTGGGTGCCGTGAACATCCCGGTGGTGGGTCTGGGCGGCATTGCCACCGGCCGTGACGCACTGGAATTCATCATGGCAGGTGCCACGGCGGTACAGGTGGGCGCGGCAAACTTTGCCAACCCCCGCGCCATGGAGACCATTGCCGACGAGATGGCACAGTGGATGGATGCCCACGGCGTGAAAACGCTGGAGGAGATCCGCGGCTGCGCCCGAAATGCTGTATAATCGAGCTGATATACCAGAATAACCACGGCTTATGCGTATAAAGCAAAAAATTTCGCATAAATTTGCAATTGCTGCAAAAGCGTGGTACAATACCGTTTAAAAGATATTTTTCATAAAAAAGAGAGGGAGAACTACAATGAGTGAAGCACTTGAAATTCTGAAGAGCTGTGACGCATTCCTGGAGGGCCATTTCCTGCTCTCCTCCGGCCGCCATTCCAGCGCATACTGCCAGATGGCCTACCTGCAGCAGTACCCTGACCGCTGCGCCGAGGTAATGAAGGCTGTGGCCGATCAGATCAAGAAGCTGGATGTGGATGTCATCGTGGGACCTGCCATGGGCGGCATCGTCTATGCTTACGAGCTGGCCCGCCAGACCGGCAAGCGCGCCATCTTCACCGAGCGCGTGGACAATGTGATGACCCTGAAGCGCTTTGCCATCCAGCCGGGTGAGAAGTGCATCATTGCTGAGGACGTTGTCACCACCGGCATCTCCTCCCTGGAGACCAAGCGCGTGATCGAAGAGGCCGGCGGCATCTGCCTGGGCATCACCTGCGTGGTGGACCGCACCAAGCCCGAGGCTCCGTCTCCCATTCCCATCCTGGCCAGCGCCCTGAAGCTGGACCTGCCCAACTACGCACCCGAGGAGTGCCCCATCTGCAAGGAGGGCAAGCTGCCTCTGGTGCACCTGGGCAGCCGCAAGATGAAGCAGGAAGCCAAGCAGACCCTGTAACTTGACAACAACCGTGTTGAAACAAGGAGTACCTATGAACGCTTATCTTCTTTTGGCAAACGGCATGGTCTTTGCAGGCCAGTCAGTGGGCGCTGAGGGCGTTACCGTGGGCGAAGTTGTCTTTGCCACCGGTATGGTGGGCTTTGAAGAGACCCTGACCGACCCCAGCTACTACGGCCAGATCATCACCCAGACCTATCCCCTCATCGGCAACTACGGCATGAACAAGGACGATATGGAGTCGGACCGCATCTGGGCCAAGGGCTACATTGTGCGCGAGGCCTGCACCACCCCCTCCAACTGGCGCTGTGAGGAGACGCTGGACAGCTTTTTGAAGAAAAACAATACCATCGGCATCGAGGGCATCGACACCCGCCACCTGACCCGCATCATCCGGGAGAGCGGCGTGATGAACGGTGCCATCCTGACCACCTTTGACCCCGCTGACCCTGCCAACAAGGCCGAGACGGAGAAGCTGCTGGAGACCATCCGCGCCTATGCCGTGACGGATGCCGTCAAGAGCGTGACCTGCGAGAAACCCGAGGTCTTTAACGAGAAGGGCGAGACCCACATCGTGCTGATGCACTACGGCTGCAAGCGCAATATCGTGCGCTGCCTGGTCAAGCGCGGCTGCAAGGTGACGGTGATGCCCGCCTTTGCCACCGCTGAGGAAGTGGCTGCCCTGAACCCGGACGGCATCATGCTGTCCAACGGCCCCGGCGACCCCGCCGAGCCGGTGG
This sequence comes from Faecalibacterium sp. BCRC 81149, assembly GCF_022750605.1. Lineage (NCBI taxonomy): Bacteria > Bacillati > Bacillota > Clostridia > Eubacteriales > Oscillospiraceae > Faecalibacterium > Faecalibacterium sp. BCRC 81149. Next base: position 52,873 of record NZ_QXJA01000014.1, read on the forward strand.
AGGTCATTGAGAACCTGAAGCAGATCTTTGCGCTGGGCATCCCCACCTTCGGCATCTGCCTGGGCCACCAGCTGAGCGCTCTGGCCGCCGGTGCCAAGACCATGAAGCTGAAGTATGGCCACCGCGGTGCCAATCAGCCTGTCACTGATTTTGAGTCCGGCCGCACCTTCATCACCAGCCAGAACCACGGCTATGCGGTCGTGGGCGAGGAGCTGCCCGCCGAGATGGGCGAGGTGGCACAGGTGAACGCCAACGACGGCACCTGCGAGGGCATCAAGTACAAGAAGTGGAACTGCTTCACGGTCCAGTTCCACCCGGAAGCCAACGGCGGCCCCAAGGACACGGAGTTCCTGTTCGACCGCTTCCTGAACAATGTCAGAGCAGCAAAAAAGGAGGTGCGCTGAAATGCCCAAGGACCCCAGAATCAAAAAGGTGCTGGTCATCGGCTCCGGCCCCATCATCATCGGCCAGGCCGCTGAGTTCGACTACTCCGGCACCCAGGCGTGCCGCGCCCTGAAAGCAGAGGGCATTGAGACCGTTCTGCTCAACTCCAACCCCGCTACCATTATGACCGACCCGGATGTGGCCGATCATGTCTATATCGAGCCCATGACCCTTGAGGTGGTGGAGCGCATCCTGGAGATCGAGAAGCCCGACTCCGTTCTGCCCAACCTGGGCGGCCAGATGGGCCTGAACCTCTCCATGGAGCTGGCCCGTTCCGGCTATCTGGACCGCACCGGCATCCGCCTGCTGGCCTGCAAGCCTGAGACCATCGACCGCGCCGAGGACCGTGAGCTGTTCAAGGAGACGATGGAAAAGCTGCATCAGCCCATCATCCCCTCTGAGGTCGTGGAGACCCTGCAGGATGCGCTGGCCTGTGCGGACCGCATCGGCTACCCCGTCATCGTCCGCCCTGCCTTTACCATGGGCGGCACCGGCGGCGGCATCTGCGAAAACAAGGAAAAGCTCATCGAGATCGGCACCAACGGCCTGCGTCTTTCCCCCATCCATCAGATCCTGGTGGAAAAGTGCATCGCCGGTTGGAAAGAGATCGAGTACGAGGTCATGCGTGACCACAAGGGCAACGTGATCACCGTCTGCAACATGGAGAACCTGGACCCCGTCGGTATCCACACCGGCGATTCCGTGGTCGTGGCTCCCTCCCAGACCCTGACCGATCACGAGTACCAGATGCTGCGTACCGCCGCACTGGATATCATCACCGAGCTGGGCATCGAGGGCGGCTGCAACTGCCAGTTTGCCCTGAAGCCCGACAGTTACGATTACGCGGTCATCGAGGTCAACCCCCGTGTGTCCCGCTCCTCCGCTCTGGCCTCCAAGGCCACCGGCTACCCCATTGCCAAGGTGGCTACCAAGATCGCCATCGGCTATACGCTGGACGAGATCACCAATGATGTCACCGGCAAGACCTGCGCCTGCTTTGAGCCTGCGCTGGACTACATCGTGGTCAAGTACCCGAAGTGGCCCTTTGATAAGTTCGTCTACGCTGACAAGTCTCTGGGCACCCAGATGATGGCCACCGGCGAGGTGATGAGCATTGGCAACAGCTTTGAGGCGGCCATGATGAAGGCGGTCTCCTCCATCGAGCTGGGTATGGACACCCTGACCCACAAGCCCTTTGAGGAGCTGACCGATGACGAGATCGTGGCCCACCTGCATGTGCAGGATGCGGAGCGCGTGTTCTGTGTCTACGAGGCCCTCAAGCGCGGCATCGACCACGAGACCATCTGGAAGATCACCAAGATCGACTGGTGGTTCCTGGATAAGATGCAGCACCTGGCTGACCTGGAAAAGGGTCTGGCAAAGTGCAACGGCGTTCTGAGCCTGGAGCAGTATCAGACCGCCAAGAAGTATGGTTTCCAGGATAAGACCATCAAGCGTCTGGCACAGGTGGATGCTCTGCCTGTGGAGAACTACCGCGCCGGTTTCAAGATGGTCGATACCTGTGCTGCTGAGTTCTCGGCCAACACCCCGTACTTCTACTCCACCTACGACGGCGACAACGAGGCCGCCGAGTTTATTGCTGCCAGAGAGGCTGAGGCTGCCGCCAACGGCCAGCCCAAGAAGAAAAAGGTGCTGGTCTTTGGCTCCGGCCCCATCCGCATTGGTCAGGGCATCGAGTTCGACTACTGCTCTGTCCACTGTGTCTGGACCCTGAAGAACCACGGCTGCGAGGCCATCCTCGTCAACAACAACCCCGAGACCGTCTCCACCGACTTTGACACCGGCGACCGTCTGTACTTCGACCCCCTGAACCCGGAGAGTGTGGACAACATCATCGCCACCGAAAAGCCCGATGCCTGCGTGGTCCAGTTCGGCGGCCAGACCGCCATCAAGCTGGCAAAGCACATGGATGAGATCGGCCTGCCCATTCTGGGCACCCCGGCGGATGCCATTGACGAAGCAGAGGACCGTGAGCGCTTTGACGAACTGCTGGAGCGCTGCAACATCCCCCGCGCGCCCGGCCGCACCGTGTTCAATCTGGAGGAGGCTCTGGCTGCCGCCGATGAGATCGGCCTGCCTGTCCTGATGCGTCCCTCCTACGTTCTGGGCGGTCAGAACATGATCGTGGCCTACACCAAGGCCGATGTCATCGAGTATATGGGCGTTATCACCGAGCATGTAGACATGGATCACCCTGTCCTGCTGGATAAGTATATCATGGGTACCGAGTGTGAGGTCGATGCCATCTGCGATGGCGAGAACTTCCTCATCCCCGGCATCATGGAGCAGGTGGAGCGTACCGGTGTCCACTCCGGCGACTCGATCTGTGTCTACCCGGCACAGCATCTGACCCAGGCCGAGATCGACACCATGGTGGATTATACCGGCCGCTTTGCCCGCGAGCTCCACGTCACCGGTCTGGTCAATGTCCAGTACGCTGTTTCCAACGGCAAGGTCTATGTCATCGAGGTCAACCCCCGTTCCTCCCGTACCGTGCCTTACATCTCCAAGGTCACCGGCGTGCCCATGGTGGATCTGGCCGTGCGCTGCTGCCTGGGCGAGAAGCTGGCAGATATGGGCTACGGCACCGGCCTGCACCCCAACGCCCCCTATGTGGCCGTTAAGGTGCCTGTGTTCAGCTTTGAGAAGCTGCACGGCGTGGATACCCAGTTTGGCCCTGAGATGAAGTCTACCGGCGAAGTGCTGGGCATTGCTCCCAACTATCACGATGCCCTGCTCAAGGGCCTGATCGGCGCGGGCTATACCTTTAAGACTCCCGGCCCTGCCTCCTGCTGCATCTTCACGGTGAAGGACAGCGACAAGCCCGAGTTCGTGGATATCGCCTGGAAGCTCAAGAGCATGGGCTACAAGCTGTACGGCACCTCCGGCACCTGTGCATGGCTCAACAAGCACATGGTCCCCTGCAATGAGGTGCGCAACATGTCCGGCGAGTCCCCCAACATCGTGGACCTGCTCCAGAGCGGTCTGGTGGACTATGTGTTCTCCACCAGTGCCAAGGGCCGTGACCCCAAGCGCGATTCTGTCCGCCTGCGCCGCAAGGCTGTGGAACTGAGCATCCCCTGCATCACTGCTGTGGATACCGCCAATGCTCTGGTCGATTGCCTGCGCAGTGACCATGACCTGAAGAATATCCCGCTGGTGGATATTGCAACGCTGTATCATAAAAAATAACGCACAAAATGTAACTCGTGCGCAATATTATGCGTTTCGTGCGCAATCTCTCGTAATGAGGGGCTGCATTTGTTATACTCAACAACGCAAAATTTGCCAAAAGACGTTACTTTTGGACGTTCCAGGAGGATATCGATACAATGACTCGTTCCCAGATGATCGAAACCGTGGCACGCAAGACCGGCTTTACCGAAGCACAGGTCGAGACCACGATGGACGCTTTGTTTGACCAGATCGCTGACTGCCTGCGTGCAGACGAGAAGGTGACCATTGCCGGCTTTGGCCGTTTTGAGATGCGTCCCCGCAAGCCCAAGGCTTACACCAACCCCAAGACCAAGGTCTCCAGCCGTCTGGAGTCCACCTCCATCCCCGGCTTCAAGGCCAGCGGCCGTTTCAAGCAGAAGCTGGAAGCAGGCCGTGCCGCCGCTCAGAGCGTGGAAGAGACTGCCTGAGCGCGTACATCCCAGATCCAACCGCAGAGCCGTGCCCCAAAAGGGTGCGGCTCTTTTTGCGTGCTGACAAGCGCCGCGTTTCATGGTATACTGAACAAAACAAGGGTAGAAGGATAAGGAGTATCAAACATGCTTTACAGTGAGTTGCAGTGCAGTGAAGCCATCCACAAGGCCGTGGAGCGGATGGGGTTTGCAGAGATGACGGAAGTTCAGGAAAAGACCATCCCTGTGATGCTGGCAGGCCGGGATGTGATCGCCAAGGCCCCCACAGGCACCGGCAAGACCTGTGCCTTCGGCATCCCGGTGGCGGAACAGATCGACCCGGAAAAAAAGTACCCGCAGGCTGTGATCATGGCCCCCACCCGGGAGCTTGCCCAGCAGATCGCCGAGGAGCTGACCGAGCTGACCTACTTTATGCCTGAGGTGCAGGTGGCCTGCGTGTACGGCGGTGCCAACATGGAAAAGCAGGCCAGGCGTCTGGCCGAGGGCTGCCAGATCGTGGTGGCCACCCCGGGCCGCCTGATGGACCACTATAAGCACCACAGCATCAATCTGGCCCATGTGACCCAGGTGGTGCTGGACGAGGCCGATGAGATGCTGAACATGGGCTTTTATAAGGATGTGCGGCATATCATTGAGCTGATGAAGGCCCGCAAAAGCCTGTCCATGTTCTCCGCCACCATCAGCCGCGAGGTCATGGACATCGGCTGGCTGTATCAGAACAACGCTGAGGAGATCACCGTTCAGCCCAGGGAGGAGAGCCAGCCCAAGATCACCCAGTACATGCTGGAGACCTCCGGCCGCAACAAGCTGTCCGACCTGGCTCAGATCATCATTGGCGAGGGCTACAAGCGGGTCATGGTGTTCTGTGATACCAAGTTCAACACCGCCACCCTGGCCAACCATCTGGCCCGTCTGGGCTTCTCGGTGGACTGCCTCCACGGCGACCTCTCCCAGAAGGAACGCAACCAGATCATGCAGAACTTCCGGGATGGCAGGCTGGCGATCCTTGTGGCCACCGATGTGGCTGCCCGCGGCATCGATGTCTCGGATGTGGATGCGGTCATCAACTACGATGTCCCCGGCGACAACGAACATTACACCCACCGGATCGGCCGCACCGGCCGCGCCAAAAAGGAGGGCGTGAGCTATCTGTTCTATGTGCCCGAGGAGAAAAAGCGGGTGCAGGAGCTTCTCCGCCTGACCCGCAACACCGACCTGTGTACCCCGGTCCACTTTGATTTCAACCATGAGCGCATCGTGGTGGAGAAAAAACAGGACAATGCCGACCGGTTCCAGATCAAGTGCTATTTCTAAAGGAAGAAACTCCTCCAGTCTGCTCCGCAGACAGCCCCCTCAAGGAGGGAGCCTGCCCGTACGGTAAGCCTCCCTCTCTGAGGGAGGTGTCGAGCGAATGCGAGACGAAGGGAGTTCTTTTTTCAAAAAACCATTGACCTTCCCCTTTCTGGAAGGTGTAAGATGGTGCCTGTAAGGAGGCTGCGGAGCCAATGAAGATCAACGAGGTGGAAGCCGCCGTGGGCGTGACCAAAAAGAATATCCGCTTTTATGAGGAAGAGGGGCTCATCAGCCCCCGGCGGGAGCCCGGCAACGGCTACCGCAGTTACTCGGAGGCGGATGTCGAGCGTCTGCGGCGCATCAAACTGCTACGCAAATTGGATGTGCCGCTGGCCGAGATCCGGCAGATGCTGGAGGGAGAGTGCACGCTGGCTGAGGGAATGACCCGCCAGCTGGAACGCTTGAACACCCGCCGCACCGATCTGGACGAGGCAGTGAACTTCTGCACTCTGCTTCAAAAGGAACCTGTCAGCCTCAATGAACTGGATGTGGAACAGACGCTGGCGCGCCTGACCGCAAAGGAAGAACAGGGAGTGAGTTTTGTGAACATTGAGCAGACAGACCGGAAAGCAGAACGGGTCCGGGGTGCACTGGTGGGGGCAGGGCTGTTTACGGCCCTGATGCTGTTCATCATGGGCATCATGGTGTGGGCCTCCTGCGTGGACCCGGAGGAGGCTCCGCCGCTGCCGCTGCTGGTGGTGCTGGTTGGCATCCCGGCGGGCTGCATCATTGGCACGCTGAAGGTGCTGGTGGATCGTCTCAAAGAGATCGGAAAGGGAGAAGAAGATGCTTATCGTAACTATTAACGAAGTCCCCGGTAAAAAGATCGAGGCTCTGGGGGTGGTGCGGGGCAGCACCGTGCAGAGCCGCAACCTTGGCCACGACATCATGGCCGGGTTCCGTACCCTTGTAGGCGGCGAAGTCACCGACTACGCTGAGATGCTCACCGAGGCCCGGCAGATCGCCACAGGCCGCATGGCAAAGAATGCGGAGGAACTGGGAGCCGATGCTGTGGTTGGGATGCGTTACGCCTCCGCCAGCGTCATGCAGGGTGCGGCAGAGGTCATTGCCTACGGAACGGCGGTGAGATTTGTATGAGTGCAAAAGAAAAACAGGGCTTTTCCCTTTATTTCCTGATTGCCTTTGGTCTGGCGTGGCTGTGCCAGGTGGGCGGCTGTATGGCCTTGCTCCAGCAGAAGAATGCCGTGTTGTATCAGCTGGCACTCATCGCCACTATGTTTTGCCCGCTGCTGGCTGTGCTGCTGGTGCAAAAAGTGTTTCTGCGCCAGCCCACCGGTATCGGCTGGAAGGTGCAGGGCAAGCGGCGGTTTTGGCTGGCCGCATGGTTTGGCCCGGCGGTGTTCACCCTGCTGGGCGCAGTGCTGTATTTTGCCGTGTTCCCCTCTCGGCTGGACTTTTCCTGCAGCTGGCTGGTGGCCGCCTACGGCGGTGAGATGGATGCCCAGACGCTGCGCAGCGAGCTGGGGGTCTCCACCCTCAGCTATCTGCTGCAAAACGGTCTGTTTGCGGTGATCCTTGCCCCCGCCATTAATATGTTTCCCGCACTGGGCGAGGAGGCCGGCTGGCGCGGCTACATGATGCCCCGCCTGAAGGCGCGGTTCGGTCTGCTGAATGGCCGTCTGCTGGGCGGCGTTGTGTGGGGTGTCTGGCATTGGCCCCTGATGCTGCTGGTGGGTTACGAGTATGGCACAAGTTATCTGGGTGCACCACTGCTTGGCCTGGCGGTGTGGTGCGTGGTCTGCTTTGCCCTGAACACCCTGCTGGATCTCCTCTACGAGAAAACAGGCTGTATCTGGGTGCCTGCCATTGCACATGGGGCTTTCAATGCCATTGCGGCGCTGCCGCAGGTACTGATCACCCCGGCAGATGCATATTATAATGTACTGGGCCCCATGCCCATCGGCTTGATCTCCGCGCTGCCCATGCTTGCTGTGGCAGTAGGAGTGACCCTGCATCAGATGAAACGAGAACAGTAAGAAGAAAACGCAGTCCCCGGCGGTCAGATCGACTGCCGGGGATTTTCTGTGCCTATAATATAAATAAGGAAAACAGACGGAAAAAATGGCGCAAAAACCTGCCCGGAAGCACTCATTTTGCGAAATATAGAAAAAACTCAAAAAAGATGCAAAAAAGTGTTGACAGAAGGGCGGGGATATGGTATTATACTTGAGCGCCAAGGGCCGCCGGAAAGAATGACTTCTGAAAGCGGCAGAAGCAAAGCAAAAGAACCAATATGGATACGTTGAAAAACGAGCCACAAGTTCAGTAAAATCGAAAAGCTTCTGAAAAAAGTGCTTGACAAAAAATCACATCTGTGGTAAAATAATCAAGTTGTCAGCCGCTAAGGCTGAGGCGCACAGGACCTTGAAAATTGAACAATATCGAAAAACTTGTAACGGAACCTATTTTCGTGTTGGAAAAACACGTTAAACAATTCCAAACAAAGTAATTCACACAGGACGCAAGCGATTGCGTGCTGAGCG
>NZ_QXJA01000015.1:0-55390 GCF_022750605.1 Faecalibacterium sp. BCRC 81149
CCACTACACTTTGCAGACCACAGGGATGAAAGTGTCATAGTGGGTTATTACACTTCCGCAGAAGTGCCTTCTCCTCGCCGCAGACAGCCGGGTGTGCCTTTTGTGAGAGCTTTCTGTGCGGCGAATCTACATCGCCCACAGGCGATGTAAGCAGGGATTCCAAAGGGGCGCAGCACCCTTGGCACACGACTTTGGTACAAAGTCTAGTGTGTTACACCTTTCCAGAGGTGTATACGTTCCTGAAATGCAAAAAGCCCCATACCCAACACCTTAACGGTGCGGACATGGGACTTGATGCTTCCTCGGCCTAGCCGGGTACTCCGTAACCAATCCTGACAGGCAGTTGCCGTGTCATTTTTCGAAAACTGTTTTACGGATACCCAGCAAGCGGGAACTTCCTGTTTTTCTTTGCCAGAGATATGAGCCTGTTCCGCCTGCCACGCGGCAAACTCCCGCTGACCTTCCTCACTGTTCCAGCAGGCAAGGATGGCCGGGTAGAATGCCCGTGCCAGACGTTCGATGACTTCATCGGGATAGGGGGAAGTGTTTGTGGACTTTTTCTTTTTGTTCAAACGCACGCTCCTTTGATCGTCCCACCGCAGCAAAGCCGGGCAAGAAAATCAAAGTTCCATTTTTTATCAGGCGCAAGGGCGCGGATGCTTTCCGCCCTGCACTTGCGGCTGGTGGCTCATTGATGGCTTACAAGTGCCTGTCGTTATGCCGTTTTTTCTTCTTCAAGGGCTTCTGCAAGAGCCTTTTCCAGATAGGTTTCGATTTCAGTCAGGTAGTTAGCAGGCCTCTGCATTGCGAAGCGGAGAACCTTTTGCTTTTCCGGGTCAGTGAAATAGCTGGGATTGTTTTTGAGCGTTTTCTTCCATGAGTTTTTCATCATTTCGGTCGCACGGCTCAAGGATTTGTAAACCTTCATAAACTCGTCCGGTACATGATAGCACCGGAATTCTTCTGTTTGTGGTGTGGGCATGGGAACGGGTTCCGCTTTTTCAGGTTCAAATTCTGCGCTGGCAGATTCCAACACTTCCAATGCCTCTGGATGCAGGATTTGAGCAAGGACATCTGAACGATGCTCGACACTTGCCTGCACAAGCTTGGACATTTCTTCGTTGGTGAACTTCACTTCGCCGGAAAAGACTTTCTGCTTGATGCCGGGAGAGAGGTTGTCTGCGATGTCAATGCCTCGTGTATAGTGGCTGGCGCGGAGAACGGAGGCACGGCTGACACCGTTTTCCTCTGCGATCCGGTCGCAGGTTTTCTTCCCGGAGTGGTGGTTATCACCGTGATCACCACCACTTTTCTTTGCTAAAGTGTACTGATTGCCCCGAAAGATTTTTGCAGCTTTCTTCTCGGCTTCGTACTGCTTTCCAAGCAGATAGCGTTTCTGTTCGGGACTCAGGTTTCGCCGTCCCAACTGATTCCGGCAAATCCACGCAATGGCTTCTTCGCGGTTCTCAAATCGGAGCGGCATGGTGGAGAAATAAATCTCTGGGTGCTTTTGGAGGATTGCATAACGATTGTGTCCGTCAACAAGTGTGTTGTTCCACACGATCAAAGGAGAAATCAGCTTGCCCTCTTTCAGGATATTCTCTTCAAGCTGCTTAAATTCATCATTGGTCAGAGGAGGAATCTGGGACTGGAACTCCGGGTCGATTTTCAAGTTGATCATACGCACACTCCTTTATCTCTCCTGCTGCGCCGGTTCTTCCTCCCGGAAAAAGGACGCAACATTCTGCTTTGCGGTTTTCAGCTTGAGCAGTTCTTCTTTGGCTTCCTTGTACTGCTCGTAGAATTTTGCCTTTTCGGATGCCAGCTGCGCATACTCGGCTTCCAGCTTTTTCGGGCTGGGCAGCTTAGTGATATCGTTTGCCTTGAAATAGGCTGCTGCCGCCCGGTGGGCTGTCAGCTCTGCACGGTGCTGCTCCTCAAAGACTGCGGGTCGCTTGGCGGTCTTTAACTGCTGGGCAACATTCTTGGTGTTGGTGTAGGCTGCGACGTGATAGCGCAGCTCTTTGTTGGCTTTCATGCGACATTCGAGGTCTTTCACCACCGCCAGTGAGTCGTGATACTTGGTTTCCAGTTCGGCGATGCGCTGGTTCAAGGCGTCCTCGTCGGTCAAGCCCTTTTCCTGCAGAAGCTTCACGGTCTGTGCCATAACTTTGAGATTGTGTTTCGTGAGCCAACGCTTATAGCCAATGCCTTTGCCCTCGGTCATCCTCGACTGGATGTCGATCAGTTTCCCGATGGTATCCTGCTTGGACTGTACCTTGGGTTTGCGTTCGGCGTTTGCCTGCAATGTGGCAAGCACTGCCGTCTTATCGAACTTGTCCCCGAGATGTTTCGCGCGGATGAACTTCGTTCTGCCAGCAGGCAGATAACTTAGGCGTCCGCGACTTTCCTTGACGGCAATGCCGTGCTGCTGCATGAGCCTGTCGGAAAAATCTTCAAAGCTCGTGGCACGGTACAGCACTGAAGAAATCTGTTTCCGCAGGGTATCTTTTACGGTTTCAAACTTCTTCTGCTTGGGCGGCTGTCCGGTTGCGGCGAGGCCTGCGTTTTCACGGTCAAGTTTCAACTGGCCGCGCCTACGCGCCCAATACTCAGCTTCGCTGACACGCTCTTTCGAGCCGTTGAGCAGGTCGATCTGGTACAGTCCGGCACTTTCGCACAGTTCCATGACCTCGACACGGAGGTGCCGCATGGTCTGGGCGGTGCTGGAGTGCTTCATGCCCTCGCGCCAATCGCGGGGCTTCTGCATATAGGGCTTACGCTCCACTTCTCGTGTTCGGACGCTGCCGATCACGATGTGGACATGGATATTTCCCGAATGGTTGTGCCCATCCGGGTGAGTGCAGACGATGGCAGGATGACCGGGAAAGTTTTCTTTGCAGAAGTTCAGGCCGAGAGCCTGTGCTTTTTCCATGGTCAAGCCGTTGTCGGCTGCATCTCTGGGGTCAAAGCTGATGATATACTGGTGGCTTTTGATATCACCATGCTGGGTGTTCTTGCCATACTTGCGGTTTGCCAGCAGACAGGCCGTTGCAAACGAGAAATCGCCGCACTCAAGGGTGTCGAGCAGGTACGAATCCCGCAGCTTCGGCTTGCCCTGTTCATCCAGAAGTTGCTTTCCAGTGAACGCATCGTGCTGATAAACGAGATACGCTTCGATGGCGGTGTAGTCCGAGTTTTTAGAGGCGATATGCTTGAGCGTTGCCATACAGTTCACCCAGAACTTTCTCGGCGTGCAGCCGGAATGTAGTCAGGTCTGCAAGTTCGTCAAGGAGTTTCGCCCGGATCTGCTCGGTGGCCGTTTGTCAAGAGTAAATGCACAAAAAAGCAAAAATAATTTTATGAGGCCAGAATGAGGGCCATTTCCTCGCGGAAAAGCTGCTCGGAGCACAGATAACCGAACATTTTCCGCGGGTAGTTGTTGAGCCACGCCTCGATCCGCTTGGTTTCCTCGTCTGAGATTGTGCTGAGGTCGGTGCCCTTCGGAACGTGCCGCCGGATTAGGCCGTTTTGGTTTTCGTTGGATCCGCGCTCACTCGGCCGGTAGGGGTGGCAGTAGTAGACCTCGGTGCGGGCGCCCTTGCCGCTTGCGCTTCGCTCAATCCCGGCAGCGTCGGCAAACTCGCAGCCGTTGTCGCAGGTGATGGATCTGAATACCTTCGGGAACAGGTCGCCGTACTTGGCCTCGAGCCCGTCGATCGCAGCGACGACGCTGGCGGCCGTCTTGTCCGGCGACGGTATAATGAGCTCCCAGCGCGTTTTCCGCTCGGTCATCACGATGTAGGTGTTGCTGACGCCTTGGCAGCTTTCGACGCTGTCCATCTCCCAGTGTCCGAAGGTGCTGCGGTTGTTGATGTGCTCGGGCCGCTCCTCGATGCTCCGGCCCGCAGGCTTGCGCGGCATAGATCCGGCCGGGCGTTCCGGCTGGTGGCGCTTGCCGTGCTGCGGCAGCATGGAGACGGTCAGCTCGTCGCCGAAGATCTCGCCGCGGATGTAGTTGTAGGCGGTGCTCGCGCAGATGTGGGTCTTGAAGGGCCAGCCCTTAACCTCAGCCTCACCGATTGCAGCCTCCGGGCTGTACTTCTCGTCGCGGATCTTGGCGATCAGGTAGTCGGCCAGCTCGTAGTCGTTGCCGATCTTCAGCTCCGGGCCCTTTGCGCGGAGGTTGGCCTCATAGCGGGCCTGCGCTCCGTCCGGGTTGTATCTGGTCTCGGTGGTGTAGTCGCTGTTCAGGTGCTCATAGGTGCATCGCTTCAGCTCCCGGTAGATGGTCGTATGATGTACGCCGAGCTCCTTGGCAATGTCGGTCGGCTTCATTCCTGCGCGGATGAAGGCGTCGAGCTGGATGCGCTTGGTCGGCGTCAGATGGCTCCAGTGCTGTCCCATTGTGTTCCCCTCCGTGATAAAAGAAAAGGGGCGGCCCGCCGGCCGCCCCTTCTGTGTGTCAGTGTTCCTCGTACTTTTTCAGGAGCTCGAGCGTCTCCTCGTCCGTGATGATGTCGGCCAGCCTGCACTCCAGCGCGTTGCAGATCTTCAGCAGCGTCGGCAGCTTCGCGCCGTTGATGTCCCGGGCGCCTCGCTCGTACTGCTGGAGCACCTGCACCTTGATCCCGGCCAGTGCGGCGAGCTGAGACTGAGACAGGCCGGCCGCCTTGCGGAGCTTTTGCAGCCCCTCGTTTTTATAGGTCACTTTGATTGAGATGTCCATGTTGTTCCTCCCGCTTGACTTCGCCGTGGTTTCGTGGTTATAATAAAGAGGAACGGCGGGCGGGATTTTTCCCGCCGTCCTTCGACCTTACTGCTTGGGCTTTTGGTTCGGCTTTATCGTGATTGTGATGGTGGCAACCTGTTCACACTTTAGAGCCTGTTCCAGCAGCTCGAGCAGTTTTTTCATCTGCTCAGCATCCACGGCTTTGCCTCCTTTCCGCGGTTTTGTTCTCCTTTCTTTCTGTACTCGGCTATCCCTTGCCTGTGATTATATTATAGAGCATTTGCTCTATAATGTCAAGCATAATTCGGCAGATTTTCAACATTTTCCCGCGTTTTTTCACATAAAAAAGCCGCACGGCGTCGCTGCCGTGCGGTTTTCTCATTCTTTCCCGAGCAGGTGGTTGATCGTGGTGCCGAGGGCGGTCGCCAGATAGTCCAGCTCGTAGTCAGCGACGACTCTGCTGCCGTTTTCGATCCGGCTGATGACCTTCTGCGTGACGTCCAGCCCGATGATCTGTAGCTTATAGGCGAGCTGCTCCTGTGATAGGCCAGCCCGCAGCCGTTCCTCTTTGACTCGCTCCCCGGAGATGTTGCACCTGCCGTCTGGTTTGTAGATTTTCGACGCCCTCGCCTCCTTTTATCCTAAAGATGACTATGCAATATTGACTTTACCAGTTTTGGCGTGGTAATATTATGCCAAAGATGACTAAACGCTAAAAAACGCAAACAGGAGGTAACGGCATGGGTACACGGTTCAGACGTAGTTTCAAAATTGCCCCGGGTGTCCGGGTAAACCTTAACAAGAAAAGCGCGAGCGTCAGCTTCGGCCCGAAGGGCCTGAAGCACACGATCAGCACGACGGGAAAAAGTCACACGACCGTCGGGATCCCCGGGACGGGCTTGTCTTATACGACGAGCTCCGGCGGGAAGTCCGGCGCGCAGCAGGGCGCGGTCAGCATCCCCACAGCGCAGCGGCCGACGTCCCCGAAAAATAAGACGGTGGCGCTGCTGCTGTGCATCTTCCTCGGCTTCTTCGGTGTCCATCGGTTCTATGTTGGGAAAACCGGCACGGGCGTCATCTGGCTGCTGACGGCCGGGGCCTGCGGGATCGGCTGGCTGGTCGATATTTTCACCATCCTGCTCGGTGGTTTCTATGACTCCGAGGGCCGTGTGCTGCGGTTCCATCCAACAGAGGCCGAGCTCGCCGCTGCTGGTGAAGCGCCGGATCCTGACGCCGAGGAGTAAAGCCTCGCATAACAGAAAAAAGCCCGCCCGGGATCTCCGGGCGGGTTTCTGCTTTTCTATGCGGTTTTAGAGTTTCGTGACGTAGTCCAGAGAGATCCAGCCCGCGCCGCTCTTGAGCTTGCCCCACTTGGTCGCGCCGGGGCCTGCGGCTTCGGCGACGATGGTGTAGATGCCCTTGCCCTTGATCTGGCCGGCGACGCCGTAGTTGGTGCCGGGGCCCTTGCGGATGTTCAGCACGTCGGCCGTCGTCCGCACGCGGTAGCTCGTGGCCGTGCCGGCGCTGCCGGTCGAGATGTCCGCAGCGTTTACCCAGCCGTAAACGGTGGAGCCGCCGCCGCTGATTGCCTTCAGGTGGTACGGGTGCGCCTTGCCGGCCGCGACGGCCGTGATGGTGGCCTTGCCGGGCTTGCAGGTCTTGGCGTCCTTGGCAGCCGCGCTGGTGTAGTGCTGTGTGCCCTTGAAGTTGACCACGTCGCCGACCTTCAGGCCGGTCTCGGTGTTGCCGGAGGTCTGGCCGCCGGTGCTGCCGCCTGCGTCCGTGATGCCGAGGCGCTTGTTTACCTCGGCCGCGATCTGGCCGTGGCGGTTGTAGAGGTAGTCGCCCGGGCAGCTCTTATTCGCGTAGTCCCTGTGCACGGTCATGTTGCAGCCGTTCAGGTGGTTCACGCGGTCGTTTTTGCTGGTCGACCAGACGAGGCGCTTGATGCCGTTGCGCTTGCAGATGTCGGTCACGAGATCCAGCAGCGCGGCGTATGCCTTCGCGGAGACGGGCCAGTCAGGCGCGCCGCCGTTGTTGGCGACTTCGATGGTGACGGCCCGCTGGTCGTTGGCGTTGGACGAGGTGCACCACGAGCGGTTTGCCTCGTCGACGTACAGGGCGATCCGGCCGTCGGTGCCGATGCCGTAGTTGCTGGACGCCTGCCGCGCAGAGTTGGCGAACAGGTTGCCGCAGGTCTCGACGGAGCAGTTGCCCGCCATGCAGTGAATAGTGATGGTGTCGATCTTCTTGGTGCGCTTGCCCGAGTGGTTCGGGCTGAGCTTGGTGTAGACCACCAGAGGGCTGTTACTCATTGTTGTCTCCTTTCCCGCCGGTCAGCTCGTCGAGAGTCTCGTCTGTGATGGTCTCGCCGGGTTTCAGCTTGATGTCGTCGGTGTTCTGGTTTTTCATGGGTTTACCTCCTTTACAAGCAAGAAAAGGGCGGGCCGGAGCCCGCCCTCTCCGTTATTCGATGGTCAGGCCCTCAGTGTTGAGCTGCTTGACGATTGCCTCGATCGCGTTGACGACGCTTTCCTCGTCGACCTTGAAGCCCTTCTGCTTCAGGAAGTCGAGGACGTACTGCTTCTTCTCCTCGCCGCGGCCCTGTCCGACGTAGAGCTGCTCAGCGGCAGCGACGCCGATCTTTACCCACGCGGTCAGCTCCTTGCGCTGTGCCTCGGTGGTCTGCTTCTTCAGCCACGGGATCAGGAAAACGCTGACGCCGGCGCCGATCAGGGCGAGGGCTGCGTTGACGATGGGTGTGATGTCGATGGTGTTCATCCTTTTGCCTCCTCATTGTTGAGAGTGTCCCCGGACGGATCCGGGAGCGGGTTGCCGTCGGCGTCGAGCCCGTGGCGGTTTCGGCTGATTTTCTCGCCGAGGCTCTTGCCGGCGTATGTGATTAGATAGCCGACGCAGGCGGTGAAGATGGTGCCGGTCAGCTCACCGACCGGGTCGCGCCCGAAGGCAGAGAGCAGCAGAGAGCTGGCTGCGCTGAGCGTTGCCACGCTGGCCGCCCAGTATGCGAGCTTTTTGCTCGCCTCGATTTTCTTTTTACGCTTGCGCCGGCGCTTCTTTGCGGCCATGCTGCTCACCTCCTTAGTCGATGATCGCGTGGATCCCCTGACTGGTGAGGAAGTCCTTCTGCGCGTGTTTGATTTTGGCAGCGTAGTCGAGGGCCGCGTGCATATCCCCGTTACAATGCGCGTCAGGGATGCGCTGCACGGCCCGGGCCGTCGCCTCGCCGAGAGCGATGGCTGCCGACGTGCCCTGAATGGTGATGATCTGGAGATCTTCACGGGCACGCTCTCGGGCCGCTGCCTCTTTCTGCCGTTTGGCCTCCTCGGCCTCCTTTTGCTTCTCGCGCTTCTGGATCCTGTGCTCGAGCATCCAGAAGCAGAAGCCGGTCGCGGCCGTCGGGATCCCCAGTAGGACGACGAGCGCGCCGATGTTGATTTCGATCATTGTGTCACCTCATAAAAGCCGGAGGGCCGCAGGACGCGGCCCTCCTTGTTGTTGGGCTTACTCCTCGACGTCGTCGAAGTAGCCCATGTCGACGAGATACTTGTGCACGCGGGCCTTCAGCTTCGCGGGGACGTTGTCCTCGGTGATGCGGCCCATGATGATCTCGCCTGCATACAGACGTACCAGCATTTCACGCTCCTCCTTTCCTGCAATTTTTAATAATAGCCACGCGATGGCCCGGGCGATCATTCGGTCGCCCCTTCCTTCGCGGTGCCAGCGTTTGCGGCTGCCTCGATGGCAGCGATGGCGTCCTCGACCTGCTTGCGCAGCTTCTTCGGGACGTCGTTGATGGTCATGGTGGAGCCTTCGCGGGTCAGCTCCCTGACGTACAGCTCGACGATCTTGCTCATGCTGTTACCTCCCCTCCGTCGCCGTAGACCACGTCGGCCAGCTCCATGATGCAGCCCTTCAGCAGCTCGATGGTGTCAGCCTGTTCGGCGATGGTCTTGTCCTTCTCGGCCTCTGCGGCCTGTTTGTCGTTCAGCTCTTGGATGCTGTCAGGTCTGTGCTTAATCATGCAAAGTTACCTCCGATCGACTGAATGTAGCAGGTCTCCGTAGCAGAGCCTCGGAGCAGCTTGGCCTTGACCTTGACGCCCCACGCTGCGGCCGTCTTGGTCTTGTTTGTGAAGTAGTGCTTCTGGCCGGTTCTGACCTTCTGCGTGATGTCCTCCCACGTCGGGATCGCGTCGTTGCCGTTGTTGCAGATCCAGACCTGAAGCGTGCAGCCGGCCGGGAAATTACCCTGAATGTTGACGAGGGCCTTGGTCGGCATGGCGTCGGCCTCCATAGCGAGGGTCTGCTCGAACTCGACGGACGTGACGGCCTTGGTGAAGGTCAGCGTGCGGGTGACGCTGGCGTCCTTGGCGTCGGTCGCCACAATCTTCAGGGTGTGGCTGCCGTTCACGACCTTTAGCCACGCCTCGGAGCCGATCGTCAGCGTGTTGGTCTGGCCGAGGGTCACGGTGTAGCTGCGCAGCGTCACGCCGTCCAGCGTCTCGACGACGTCGACCTGATGGCCGTCGGCGTCGGTGACGGTGTACTCGTAGGACGGGGCCGCCGTGCTGAAGCTGCCGAGGGCGCCGTCCGTGCCGCTGATGACGGGCGGCCGGTTATTGGTGACGGTGCGGGTGACGCTGGTGGTGTATGCGCTCTCCGCGCCGGCGGCGTCGTATGCCTTGACGCGGTACTGCACGCTCGTCCATCCGTAGGTGATGGCGTCGGTGTAGCTGCGCGAGGAGCCCTTGTAGATCTGTGCCCATGTGCCGCTCCCGACCTTGCGCTCCAGAACGTAGCCGGAGAGGTTGCCGTCGGGGTCGGTGGAGGCCGCCCACGAGATGTTCAGGTTCTCGCCGCCGAGCACTTCGCTCGGGACAGTGATGGACGACGGCGCTGTGGGTGCCTGATTGTAGATCACTGTATAGCATCCATCCGAGTCGACGGAGTCGGAGATCAGGAGATCAGAGGACAGATTACAAGCGGGGCGCAGGCCGTGGAGACCGTGGAAGGCGTTGAGCCAGTACAGAGTGCCATCGGTGAGGACGTAGCGGGCGTCGCAGGCCGAACCGGCATAGGCGTCCCGCAGCCAGTAGTACCACGCGGCACCAGAGCCCGGGTTGCTGGAATAGTTGGAATTGGCGACGCAGGAGGCCGTCACGGTGGCGATGCGGCTGTTGTTGTCGCTGAAGATCGCCAGCTTGCTGCCGCAGACGTGGTCGCCGCTCAGGCCGACCTCCGTGCAGGACAGGGGGAAGATCTTGTCCGTGCAGGTCTCCGTCCCGCCGCCGTCTGTGGAGCTCTTGCCGACCGTGATGGTGGTGTTCAGCAGAGCTGCCCGCTCGTTGGCGGTGAAGGCGTTCAGAAAACCGGCGAGGCCACTGTACGGGTTGACGCCGTTCCAGACGTGGGAGGAGTCCGGCGTCTGGTCTGCGGAGTGCTGTGCGGTGTACCACTGGCCGGCAGCCGCGGGGCTGTTGAGCCACTGGCGCAGGTTCGAGTAGATGTAGCGGTTGTTGCCGTAGCTGCGGCGGTCGCTGTTGCCGTTACTCGGTTCTGTCGCGTCGAAGCACAGCATCTTGATGATCTGGTTGGTCACGAGCGTGACGCTGTTGGAGGGGTAGCCTGCGTGGTTCTTATCGGTCACGATCCAGATGATCGGGCTGCCGTACAGGCTGCCGAACTTGACCTTCGACTTGTTTGCAAGGTTGCTCAGTTTTTGGGCCATGAGTTGTGTCTCCTTTCGGTGATGGTTTGAGCTCCGGGAAATAGCTGAAGAAATAGGCGTCCATGTTCTGCCGCAGGTGGTAGGTGTTGCCGTGTGAGATGTGGCCCGTCCAGCTCGCGTAGGATTGCACGACGCTGTCGAGTGTCATCTTGCCGGAGTCCACCAGTCCGCGAAACTTGCGGATCTTGCGCTTCATGTTGTCGATGCTCTTGGCTCGCACTTTTCTCACGACCTTGCCGGTCTGTGTGAGGTATGTGTGAAAACCGAGGAAGTCGATGCCGTTCTTCAGCGGGAGGATCTGCGTCTTGCCGTTCAGCCGAAGGCCGAGCGGCTTGATGTACGCCTCGATCTCCTTGAGTATCTGCCGGAGCAGCAGCTTGTCGCTGTGGATGATGTAGAAGTCGTCCATGTACCTGCCATATACGAGGCCACGGTCATCCCTCAGCCAGTGGTCGAAGGCGTCCAGATAGAGCAGCGCGAGCAGTTGGCTCGACTGGTTGCCGATCGGGATGCCGGGGTCTGGCGTGCTGTCGATTATGAGCCACAGCAGCCACTCAGCGAAGTCGATCAGCTCGGGATCCTTCAGCCACTTCAGGGCCCGGCGGGCCGTTTCGTAACAGTAGGAATGGAGCAGGGTGTAAAAGAACTTTGAAAAATCGCCCTTCAGTACCCAGCCGTCGGCGTAGTCCCACTCGTTCATCGGCCGGGGCGGCAGGCCGGCAGCCTTGCGGGCTGCTTCGTCTGCTGCCTTTCGGCTGAAGAAATAGTGGCGCATGGCCGCAGACAGACGGTCGAGGCCGTCGTGGGTGCCTTTGCCGATCTGGCCGGCGTAGTTGTCCCGGATGAAGCGCCGGGAGAACGCCGGCTCGAGGACGTTGTCGCAGAGCGAGTGCTGGACGACTTTGCCCTCGAAGTCGATGGCGAGGACGAGCCGCTCCTTGGGCTCGTACACCTTGAAGGGGTAGTAGGGCCCGAAGGAATAGTCGCGCCGCTGGAGCCTCTCAGAGAGGGCGACGGTGCGCTCGATGGCCTCCATGCGGTAGCGCATGGCGGTCGGGTTGTCGCGCTTTCCGCAGCGGGTTTTGCGGTATGCTTTGTAGAGCGCGATGGTGCTGTTTACGATATTCTCCATTGAAAAGTCTCCCCGCCGTGTATAGCTCCGGCCACGCTTTGCGTGCGCCGCCGGGGGCATCGGCGGTCTTGTGTTTACCCATGACCGGGCCGGTCAGACGGCCGCGGCTGCGGGAGGGATATGCCTTCCTTGGATGATGGGGCACAGTGTTCGCCGTCCGTCTCCGGGCGGTTAATAAGTCGGGCGATCCATCGAAGCGGGGCGCAGGCCGTTGTTACCGTTGTAGGCGTTGTTCCTGTTCAGAGTGCCATCGGTGTTGACGTTGCGGGCGTTGTTGGCCGAGCCGGCACGAAAAAACAAGGCATACCCCGAGGGCCGCCTCACTGGTGACGCTTCTGTGCGTCCAGCTTGGCGGCCCTCTCTTTATCGGTTTTGTACCATTTGGCGGTCTGGTTCTTCACGCCGGCCGCCATCTTCGCCCAGTATGCAAAGGCGTCATCGCTGAAGCCGCTGAGGATCTCATGCGCGAGCTCGATGTGGTGGATCAGCTTTCGGCAGTTGCGAAGCGCCGACCGCTGCGCGCGATACCTGAGCTCACGCTCCTCGGGATCCGTCAGGAGCAGATCGTTGGCCTCCATCAGATCGGCGACGAGGTCGCTGGCCTCGTTCATCATCCTCTGCGCCAGACCGAGCCGCTCCTTCTTCGGGAAAACGGCCGGGTTTCTGGTCTTGATGTAGGTGTGTTTCTCGAGCTCTTTGGCGTCCGTGATGACCTGCATCTCGGGCAGTTTGTCACGGCCGAAGGGCGGGCGGCCTACATTGGCCCGCTCGTATGGCCGCGAGTGTCCGTTGCTTGCCGTAGTATCTCACCTCCTCGCCTTTGATTGTGACGCGGGCGCTGCTGCCGTCGTAGGTTTTGCCCTGAATGACGATGACGCCGTCCTCCCGCTTGCAGCAGGAGCAGGGCAGGGCCAGCTCGACGAACAGGTGCGCGATGATGCAGGAGGCTTCGGCTGGTGGGATCGGGGTGTAGTTGTAGCAGTTTCCCATCAGCACTCGAGCCTTTGAAGCGAAGCGTTCCAGACGCCAGACTTCAGCGTGATGCCTGTTAAGTCTGCGAATGTGATCTGGAACGGGTTGCTTGTGATGTCGCTGAAAACGGCGTCCCACAGCGTTGCGATCTTGCTGGTGTTCTGGCCGACCGCGTTGCTCAGGTCGTTGGCCGATGCCTCGGCAGCCTGCGCGATTGTGATGGCCTGCCGGGCGAGTGCCAGAGCCTCCTCGGCCGTAGCCTGCGCGCCGAGGGCGATGGCCTTGTAGGTCTCGTAGTCCTCTTTGGTGGCGTAGGCGTCGGCGGGGATGTAGGCGGTCACATTGGTGGCCGTGCCGATCGCGGTGACGATGTCGATGGTTTTCTCGACGATGGTGGCGCCGCCGGAGGGCGGGATCCACTCGGCCAGATCGCCGCAGTTGCCGTAGCAGTACAGCACCTCGCCGACCTCGGGATCGGGATCTTCGGCATAAAGGCCGAGCTCGCGGTAGTAGAAGCCCTCGGTCTCGTCGCCGTTGGTGAAGATGCCGCCGACGGCCACGGTGCCGTCGCCGTTGATCTTCAGCTTCGTGATGTCGACGGTCGCCTTCGGGCTGACCACGCCGGTGAGGGTGCGGGGCGTCTGGCCCTCCTCGAGGTAGCCATCGCCGAGGACGATCTTGGTGTAGTTGATCTTCTGGCCGGCCACGCCCTTCGCCAGAACGATCAGGCCGGCGGTGGTGATGTCGTTGTTGATAAATGCAGCCATGTCTATCTCCTTTCCTTAGTCTGAGATGACCGCCGCGTCGGTGCCGATGCTGACGGTCTCGCGGTTGTTGTCGTGGACGACGGCCGCGTGGTAGATGTGGATCTCGTCGCTGCCCATGACGTGCACCTCTTGGGTGTGATCCCTGACGGCCATGCCGGAATATAGGAACATTTCGCCGGTCAGGCAGATCAGGATCGCGTCGAGCCACGAGCTGCGGCGCTTGACCGTCCGCAGCAGCTTCAGGAACAGGTCGAGGTTGCTGTTGACGAGGCTCGGGTTGTCGCTCAGCACCTTGAAGTGATGCGGCTGCCCGCCGTACTGATACCACTCCCTGACCTCGCCGGTGCCGAAGTAGTCGGCCACGATCTGCTCCACGGCGTAGGGGGTGCCGAGTTTCGCGTAGACGCGGTCGCTGTTGCGGATGACGGCCCGCTTGGCTGCGATGGGTGCGGTGCTGTCATACCACTGGATGTTCAGCTCCCACGCCATTTCGTCGAGCTCTGCGTCGCTGAGCTGGTCGATCTTGTCCCACCTGCTCAGGAGCTTCAGGCGTGCATAGGCGTCGCGGCTGATAATGTCGCAGCCGGTGGCGATGCCCTTGTCGCTGCCGTCCTCCTGCATCCACGCAGGCAGCAGTTTGACCATCTCGGTCTCATTGAGCCGCATTTACACCACCTCGCTCTCGACCTTGTGGCTGACAGTCAGGTGGCCGCTGAATTTGGCGACTTGCGTGTCGTCGAGGGCCTTGTAGGTCGGCTTGACGACGTCCACGCGGAAGGCGCCGGTCAGGTTCTCGCCCCACGAAGGCGAGAGGATCCGCTTGCGGAGCTGGTCGGGGTTGATGTCCCGGCCGAGGGCTGCGACTTGCCACTCGTTGTAGCGGTCGATCGCGCCGCCGGTGCCTTCGACGTTGGCGATCACCTCAGCCTCGCTCTCCGGCGTGGTGTAGTACACGATCTCGATGTCGTAGGTCTCGACCTCCGGGGGCACGGCGCTCACCTTGTCAGTGAGCGGCCGGATGTCCTTGGCGTTGACCACGTCCAGCACCTTCGCCAGCATGGCAGCGTCGGGGATCCCGCCGCCTTCCAGCAGGGGCACGATCTTGACGCAGCCCTCCAGCGTGCGGGTGATGATGATGTCGATGCTCTCGGCGGCCGAGAGGCTGCCCTTGAGCGTGATGGTCAGCAGGTCGTCGGTGTAGTCGACGGTGTAGTCCGTGTCCTTGGCCGCCGCCGTGCTTTGCCCGTGGGCCTTCACGACGAGGCTGTCGGTCAGAAGTGTACCGCCGCCCTTGAAGGCTTTGCCGTCGTAGACCGTGAGGGTCTCGCTGACTGTTTCCTTCTCGCTGACGGCCTTTGCGTCCACGATGGAGCTGTCGGCCGTCATTACCCAGTAGATGTAAGCCTGTTCAGGGCCCGCGGTGGATCTCTTGGCGGGTGCCAGACGGATCCGCTCGCGGAGGCGGTTGTCGCCCTCGGTGGTGTAGGGCTCGCCGTCATCGCCTCCGGCCGTTTCGGTCAGATTGGTGACGGACTCGATGTAGGGGATCAGGTCGACGAGGGTGGCGATCGTGCCGGCTGCGTAGCCGTTGAACTTCGTGCCGTTGCTCACGGCCGAGGTAGGCACCTCCACAGAGTAGGCGCCAGCTTGCAGCACAGCGATCTCGTCGGTCGCAAAATAGTTTTCGCTGTCCGGCGTCACCTTCGTCCACTTCGGAATGATGATGTTTCTCTCCTGCGGCGTGGAGACAGAGAAGCGCATGGTCGTCTTGGCCGGTGTGCCTTCCAGTCGTTTCACGTCCTGCCGCTCGCCGATGGCGTCCAGCACCTCGCCCCTCGCATAGCGGAGGAGCGTCTGCCGGCCGACGTCGTTGAGGCTGTTGTAGAGGGCAACGAACACAGGCACGAGAGCCTCGCCGAAGATCCGGCGCTCGTCGCCCGGGTAGAGCGGCTCGCCGGCGCCCTTTTCGAGCTCGGTGATGATGGTCTTGTATAGGGTGTTCGCGTCTGTCGTGGTGAGTTTGATGTCCTCGCCGTAGGTGTTTGTCGCGTCGCTCACGCTGTTCACCTCCTTCATGTGATGTTGTCGATGCTGGCCCGCAGCTCGAAGTCGCCGGCCTGAGCGGTCAGAGCCTTCAGGTCGGAGTCACTGAGCTGCACGCGAGGCTCGTAGGTTTCCACGAGGAACTCCACGTCGGCGGCCAGATCGGTCGCAGCGGTTTCGCTCGGCTTGTCGATCAGCGTGCGGTCGATCCCTTTGATGCGCTCATAGGGCACCTCCCCGCGGATAGTCTTGAGGAGGTTCTGCACACAGATCTCGGGCGCTCCGTTGCCGGATGCTTTCATGGGATCACCTCGCTTTACTTGAGCTGTGCGTTGTTGGGTTTCTTCGCAGCCTTGTCGCTGCTGGATGCTCCGACGGTGACGGCGCTCAGACGCCGGCCGACGCCGCCAGAGGACGAGACGCCGGCCGCGGACGAACTCTTGCTCGAGCCGCCTGCGCTGGCCTTCTTGCTGCTGGCCTCCTCGGCGTATTCCGTCAGGTTGATCGTGATCTTGCCCTTCAGGATCCGGCCGAAGTTGTCGAGTGTGGTGTCTGAGAGGCTGACGCCGGTGAGCTGAAGATTGGCCGGGCCGAAGCGCCGGCCAGCCAGATAGAAGGGGGCGTACTGCCCGACCAGCGACGTCCACGACTCGAACTCTCCCCGGGCGTCGCCGCCCACGGCAGACGCCAGATCGAAGTCGAAGCTCATGCTTTGCAGCTTGAGCGCCTTGGTCTTGGTGGCCGGGGATCCGGCCTTGTCGTCGCTGTTTTCTGTGTCGAGCTCGACGCTGGAGGAGACGCCATTCAGGGCGGCGATCCTCTGGCTGGAGACGCCCCACGTCTTGCCGTTCCATGATGCCATGACGGCCATGTCTATCCCTCCTTACTGCGGGCCAGAAGTGCCGCCTCCCATGCTGTCGGTGTGGGTGTGGCCGGTCAGGCTGATGCCCGTGGCGGTCACGTCTGCCGACGGGACGCTGATGCCCTTGTCCTGCATCGTGAGCGCGCCCTTCTTGACGGTGATGTCGCCCGGGACGATACCGTCCCACTCTCCGTCCATGCGGGAGAGGATGATGCCGGTGCCGTCCTCGAACATAGCATAGGCGACTTCTGTGCCGGGGGTCAGGTTTCCCATCTCTCCGCGCAGATACCACGGGATCGTCAGCGGCCGTGTGACCATGCTGTCGGCGGTGCTCGGGAGCACTCTGGCCGTAGTTTTGTCGCCGTTCCTGTCGGTCTTTCCCTCCACGCTGGAGATCTTGCCCTTCTGGATCATTTGGTTGTTGCTGTTCATCAATATCCCTCCAGTGGCTTGCGAAGGTATAGCTTGCTCCGCGTCTTGACGTAGTCGTGCCGGATCCGGCTGATGAAGGCCGTGCCGTCCCACGACTTAACGCCTTCGGTCGCCAGCGTGACCACAGAGCCCGCCGCATAGTCTCGCAGCAGCGAGCCCGTCCAGAGGGTGCCGACGGTCGCGTTTTTGTTGGCGTCCCGGAGGAGGCCCTTGGCGAAGCGGTCGGCCTCGCTCTGGTCAGTCATGCGGAAGGGTAGGATCCGGCGCAGCACCTTGTCGCCGCCGTTCGGGGCTGCGAAGGTGCCGGTCAGACCGCCGTTGACGGCTTCGGCCGAGCCGTAGGCGTTGGCGCCCTCGTCGCGGTACTCGAAGTCATTGGCCGGGGTGATGGTGATGGTGTCGACGGGCTGCTGGCTTTCCATGTACGCCTCGTCGTAGACGACCAGCTTGCCGTCATACACCAGAAACGCCGCGCCCTCGAGGGTGCAGCGGTTTTGAAAAAATGCGAAGTCTGCGAGGTTGTTCTGCTCGACGTAGTCGTAGGTCTGGTCGGTGATCCCGTAGGTCTCGAGCGTCAGGCCGTGGCGGCCGGCGATCTCCTGAGCCAGTTGCAGGAACTTGACCTTTTCCCACGATTTGCTCCGCTTATCCTTCGCAGACTGCGGGACGGAATAGGCCCGCAGGGTGATGATGCCGGACTCGGGGACGACGCTCTCGACGAACATTTTGCCCGTCTTGGCAGCGCCGTCCTCGATGGCGATGGTGTCGCCCTTCTTGGGGTTCCACGAGTCCCACAGCTCGCGGGTGTCGTTGAGCTTGAGCAGCAGCTCGTCGCTCTGCTTTTCGGCGTACATATCGTGATAGCAGCGGTGGACGCTGACGTCCGGGTAGATGTCGACGCCTTCGTATAGGATCTTCACGGCGTCACCTCCTCCACGGCGGCAGGGTCTCCGGCGTCTCCACGGTCTCGACGATCGGGATCCGCACAGCCTCGCCGCCCTCGAAGATCAGCACGTCGCTGAGGTCGGGGTTGGCCTCGATGATGGTGCTCGCCATGCGCTCCTCGTTATAGGCGACGAGCGCGATGCTGTCGAAGGTGTCGCCGCCCTGCGCCACATAATCAATAAAGCCGACTGTCTGCTGTGACATAGGCGCCGCCCTCCCTTCTGCTGAGTGCCTCGAGGATGAAGTCGATGAACTCCGGCTCGAGGTCGCGGAGCTTTCGGATCAGGGCGTCCTCGTCGGTGTCGCCCTCGACCTTGATCTGAGGTGAGAAGGACAGGCCGCTCAGGTCATAGACCACAGCCGTGCCCGATCCGCTGCTGATGGGCTCGTAGTCGGCCTCGCTGGATGCGCCCAGCATCCGGCCAGCCTCGGCCCAGTAGGACAGGTTTTGCGAGCGGTACGCAGGGTTGAAGCTGATGACCGCCTCGGTCGGATAGCGCGGATCCTCGCCCGCGATGGACGGGCCACTCGTGAAGCCGCCGGTCGCATAGCCGGAGACGTTGGCGTTGCCGCCGCCTCCACCTCCAAACAGGCCCGTGATCTTGCTGATGACGCCGGAGCCGAAGCTGACAATCTTCGATACCCAGCCGACGATCGTGCCGAGCACGCTTGCGATGGGCTCCAGAATAGCCAGCAGGGGCGAGAGGAGCGGCATGATCGCATTGAGCAGGCTCACGACCGGGGGCAGCAGGGCCTCGATCAGTTGCATCAGCGGAGGCAGCAGCGGCATGATGACGCTGTTGACGATTTGCAGGGCAACCTCCAGTAGCGGGGTGATGACCGGCAGCAGCGCGGCGATCAGGTTCGCCAGCACAGGCAGCACAGTCGAGATGATCTGCGTCAGCATCGGGAGCACGGTGGCAAGGATGCTGGCGATCGGCGGTAGAATAGCCTGAACGATCTGCATGAGCGGCGGGAGTAGCTGCTGTGCGAGGTCGAGCAGAGGCGGCAGGAACGAGCCCACGAGCTGAGCCAGTAGTGACAGGATGCCCGCAGCCAGCTCCGTGACCATCGGCATGACCTTCTTCAGGGTGTCGCCCATGCCGACGAGGAAGTCCTGCACAAACGGCATACAAGCGTTGAGCGTGTCGGTGATGACCGGGCTGATTTCCTCGAAGGTGTCGGTCAGGATTGGGGCCAGCGATGTCAGCGTGTTGGCGATCATCGACGCCATAGGCAGTAGGGCCACTTCGGCCGACCTCTTAACCGCCTCGAAGGCAGAGCCGAGGTCGTTGTACTTGACGTCGTTGATCTGCTGGAGCGCGGCGGCGCCGTCATAGGCTGCGGTCTCGATGTCACCGAGCACGGGCAGGATGCCCGCCTCCAGATCCTCGAACTGCGAGCCAAACAGTGCGACGCCGATCTCGTTGCGCTTGAGAGGATCCTCGAGCTTGTTCAGAGCCTCGACGGTGTCGAAAAATGCAGCCTGCGCGGTCTCGCCGCCGGCTGCAAAGGCCGC
The DNA here is from genome assembly GCF_022750605.1 of Faecalibacterium sp. BCRC 81149. Classification (NCBI taxonomy): domain Bacteria; kingdom Bacillati; phylum Bacillota; class Clostridia; order Eubacteriales; family Oscillospiraceae; genus Faecalibacterium; species Faecalibacterium sp. BCRC 81149. The sequence continues at coordinate 19,153 of NZ_QXJA01000015.1, forward strand.
GAACATTTTGTCGGAGTTGAGGCCGAGGCCCTTGAAGGCTTCGGCGCTGCTGTCGCTGCCGTCTTTCGCTCTGATGTTGAACTCCTTGACGGCGTCGGCCACTTTGTCGATGCTGAACAGGCCGGCGTCAGCGCCTTCCACGAGGGAGCCCATGAACTGGTCGGCGCTCAGGCCGAGGGCCGCAAACTGCGCCGAGTATTCGTTCAGGGTGTCGAGCAGGTCGCCGTTTTTGTCTGCGCCGTTCTGTGCGCCGGTGGCGATTAGGCCGTAGGCTTCTTCGGCGCTGATGTTGAAGTTTTTCATCAGAGCCGAGGCGGCTCTGGCGCTTTCACTGATGTCGTAGTCGAAGGTGTCACGCAGCACGAAGCCGGCCGCGGTGGCCTGCTCCAGTGCTTCGCCGGCCAGATCGCTCGCTTTCTGCGTAGCGGCCAGCCCTTCGGCCACGTCGTTGAAGTCCTCGCCGAGGTTCTGCGCGTAGATGTTTTTTACACTCTCGCCCAGCGCGTCCAGCTCGTCGCTGGTGGCGCCGGTAGATGCGGAGAGCTGGTTCATGGCTTTGTTGTAGTCGTCGCCCAGCTCTGCCAGATACTTCCCGGCCTCGACGACCGCCTTGCCCGTCGCCACAGCGATGCCGCCCACGGCAGCACCGACGGCAACGGCCTTCCAGTTTACTTTGTCGAGGTGTCCCGCGACGTTGTCCATCGCCTTCCCGAGGGAGGGGTCGATGGTGCCGGCGAAGCTGACGACGGCCTGCATGATCTTGTTTTTGCCTGCCATCAGTGTCACCTCCTTCTGTATTTCCTGAAGTTATTCCGGGGCATTGAGGCGGCCTTGTCGCGTTGCCGCTTGGCCTCCTCGGCTGCCTCGTAGTATTCCATCAGGAAGTCGGTCAGGCGTTCCCGTCGGAGCTCGCCGACTGAGGTGTGGAAGGCTCGAGAGTAGTCTCGGACGAGCTCTCCGAGCCGCTTTCCTCGGATTGTGCCGCCGACCTCGCCGTAGTAAAATTTCGACCGATCCTCATAAGCTCCATGACGTCGGGGCCGCTGATGCGCTCGAGGTCGCTGACGTCGATGTCGCTGTTGACGGCGACGATCGCCATCATGGCGAGATAGGCGTGCAGGGAGTAGTCGAGCTCGCAGGCGCCGGCGCTGCCGCCGCCCTTGTTGGAGGTCGCGCGGAGCTTGCGGGCCTCAGCATCGGCAAACATTCCCACGGTGATCGCGTCGGTGTCATAGGTCAGAGTCTTGACCTTTTTGCCGTTGATGGTGATGGGGTTCTGGAGTGTCAGCTTTTCCATGTGTGTCTCCTTTCGATAAATAGAGGGCACCGCCCGGAGGCGGCGCCCTTCTTGTTACAGGACGCTGCGGATGTCCTTGGCGTAGTCGACGCCGCCGACGCGCATGATGGAGTTGAGCTGGTCGATCAGCCAGTATTCGTTGCCAGCGACGAAAAGCTGGTAGCGGCTGACGGCCAGCGCGATCTCGTTCTCGCTGGCGTTGCCGGGATCCACGCTCAGGCCGGGGATGCCCTTGGAGACGCAGCGGAGGAACGCCTTGCAGCCTTCGGTCTTGGTGGAGCCGTCGGAGAGCTTGACGTCCTGCGCCCAGCGGATCTCGATGGTCTTGCTCGTCAGCTTGACGAGGCTGCGCAGGCCGAGGTCAATGCCGATCTTAGTGATGGATGCCTCCATCGCCTCGATCTGGCCGGGCAGCGGCGCCGTGTAGGTTCCCATCGCCTTGAAGTCAGCCGTCACAAGGTTGACGGGAGGCAGGGCGATGGTCACGTCCTTGGCGGCGAGGACGCCGTCCACATAGACGGTATCTGCGAGGATGGGGCCCTTCAGGTCGAGCCACAGGTTTGCCATTACTCGTCACCTCCTTCGTAGTAGACGGAGAAGCCCGCGTCGGTGTAGGCGACGTAGACGCTCGCAGACTTGAGGGGCGGGGTCGGGGTGACGGCGATGTCCCAGCGGAAGTCGCCATTCATCACGTCGGTGGTGCTGTTCTCGCTCTCGAGGAACAGGATCACAGGGGATCCGAGCAGCGCGCCCATGCTGACATAGCCGTCGAGCTTCTCCTGCTCGCGGTTGATGATGCGATCCTTCAGTGCGCGGGTCATGGGCCCGTCGATCTCCGGGCTCCACTCGCGCTGGAAGTCGTTGGTGATGTGCATGAGCATCCGCATGGAGACGTCGAAGATCGCGCGGGGATCCACGTCTGCGCCGTAGGTGTAGGCGGCCGTATGGTCGCCCCACAGTACCCATTCGCCGCCCCATGCCACGGCGGTGCTGATGCCGTTCTGCGTCAGCTCCTTGCCGCTCTGCTGGTCAAAGCCGCGGTTTTTCGCGTTGGCGCCGAAATACTGCTTGATGACGGGGATCGCCTTGTTGCCGCAGGTCTCCATCGGGACGCTTTTGTGGCTGAAGTCGGCGCGCATGAGCTCGACCACGGCCAGCGTGCTCAGGTGGAACACGTTGCCGAGGTTGTCCACAGCCTGCGGCCAGTAGACCTTAGAGCGCTCGCCGGCGAAGGCGTTGGCCTTCTTCCATGCGATCGCCTTGGTGATCGTGTCGACCGCCTGCGCGGTGCTGTCCACGAGGGGCAGGTCGGCCACGACGAAGGCGTCCCAGTGGCCGTTGATCTTCTTGCAGGCCGTCAGCATGGCGTTGTAGACGGCAGGGCTGTGACTCCAGCCGGGGGCCGCGATCAGATTGCAGACCGCGAACTGCTCGGGATAGAGCAGCGCGATCGCGCTCAGGCCGCTGTACTCGCCGGAGGAGGTGACGCCGCCGATGATGTCGCTGTCTGCGATCTCAGAGTCGTCCACCTCGCTGAAGCTGGCCGTCAGGCTGCCGGCGAGCTGCGCGTCGTCCTTCAGGCTGGTGATGATGACCGTGCCCTTGGTGAAGTTATAGTCCACAGCGTAGTCGGTGCCCTCGACGTAGTTGCCGCTGTCATTCTTTGCGATGGTCAGGGTGTCGAGGATGATCTTGTCGCTGGCGAACTCGGCGCGGCCGCCGGTGAAGGTGAGGGCCTTGGTGGTGGCCGCCTCCTTACGGTGCTTGCCCGCGGAGGGGTCGAGCACATTGATGACGTAGATCGGGCCGATGTTCCCGAGGGTGTTGTTGAAATGCGCGTACACGGCCTCGCACAGGGTAAAGGTGCCCCAGTCGGACGAGTAGCCGATCTTCTTCTGAGCGTCGACCAGACTGGTGATCTTGATCGGCGCGTTGATGATGCCGGCCTCGCCGAAGCCGCGCACGAGGTTGACGGGTGCCGTGCCGATATAGACCGGCGTGGTGCCCGCCTGCACGGCGCTCTGTGCCACGGTCTCGCCGATGTGGCCGTAGGCGCCGTAGAGGTATTCGTTTGCCATCTGCTTATCCTCCTTTGCATGAAATTAGAGCAGCCGAGCGGCTGCCCTTAAAGCAGGTGTTGGTAGCTTTTCGGGTTGCGGGTCAGTGTCTCCTCGACGGAGAACTCAGCCCATGCAAACCAGTACGGGTAGAAGTCGGGGACGGCGTCTTGCTCCGTGACGGGGCCGAAGGTGATGCCCTTCTCCTTGATGACGCGGAGGTCGCCGAGGTACTCGGCGTTTTCAATCAGCCGGAGAGCTGTGTCCACAAAATTCCATGCGTCACGCCAGCCCTCTCCGTTCTTCACGAAGTAGGAGGCCGCCGCCTCGTTGTATTGCTGGATGTAGGTGCCGCTGCCGTCGCCCTTCGGCTTGAAGATGTCGGGCCCGTGGTAGCCGGGATCCCACGCTGAGAAGCAGAGCCGGATCTTGATGTCTCGGGCACTCTGGAGCAGGTCGTCGTCGCCCTGAACGATCTGCACGCAGACCGACGGGATCGGCGCGGCGATGTTCGGGGGTGTCCTGTCCTTCGATGGTACGAAAAGCGAGAACGCGGCCGGGTTTACCAGCTTGTATGGGTAGGAGGCGTCCGTTGCGTTGTCGTCGGGGAGCTTCAGCTTGACCAGAGGGCAGACCTCGGCGGTCAGCCAGTCCCGGACGGTTTCGATGCTGTTGACGATGGACATGGGGCACCTCCTACATGGTGACAGTCTGGCCGAGGGCCACGGTGGCGATCCCCATGTCCTCGCTCCAGTCGTTGACGATGTACTCGCGGCCGTCGACGTTGAGCCCTTCGCCCGCCGGGCGCCGAGCGGGCAGATCCTCGACCGCCGCATAAAGCAGCAGAGAGGACTCCGCGACGCTCAGCTCTTGCCCCCCTTGGCGTTCCTTCAGGGCGTTGTCGTCCAGCACGGCGGCGATGGCTCTGCCTTCGACGGTGTGCTTCTCACCGAACTCGTCGAGATTGAGAAACGTGCGCCGACGGTCAGCCTCGACCATCGCCTTGAAGCTGAAGGCCATCAGACGGGATCGGCGGCGCCGATCTGAGGGGGCTCCTCGTCGTCGGCGCCGTCATCAGGCTGCTCGGCCTTGGTGGCCTCGATGGCAGCGATGACGTCGGCCTTCTTGCGCATAGCAGAGGCGTCCACGCCATAGCGCGCGGCCACTTCCTTCAGCTCGTCGAGCTTCATGTCCTCGTTGTACTCAGGGGCCTCGTCGGCCGCGGTGTTGGTGCTGGCAGGCTCGTCGGCGTCGTCGCCGGGAGCGGGTGCGGGCTGCTCGGCAGTCTCGCCCAGCTCGCCGATGTACTTGGCGACGCCTTCCTTCACCAGACGGGCCTCCAGCTCGTCGTCGAACTTCTGAGGGCCGTCTGCTTCAGTGATGGGGATTACCTTGCGGCCGTTATAGTAGCCGAAGGTGCCCTTGATGATCTGGATCATGCTCTGCTCCTTTCTGCTGCGCTCAGCCCGTCAGGACGTCCGCAACGATGAACGGGTTCTTGTTGTTGGGGATCATCAGCGGGCGGCTGGAGATGGTCAGCGTGCGGCTGTTGCCTTCGGCGCTGCTCACATACTTCGGCACGCGGCGGCCGGCGTAGGTGTGGAACTCGCCGTCGCTCTGCTCGACCTGAGAGACGGCGCCGTAGGCGGTGCGGCCAGCGCCGGGAGCGGTGAGGACGCACTTGCCGGACGGGATGTAGAGCTTGTCGTTGCCCTCGTCGTCGGTGTAGGTCAGGTCGTAGGAGATGACGCTGATGATGCGGCCGAGGACGTTCAGGCGGGCCACGATGGCAGCGCCGTCAGGCAGCAGCTCAGGCTCCACGTTGCCGATCTCGATGCGGCGGTTGTCGAGGAGCTTCTGCACGGCTGCGTCGTTGATGATGGTGTCAGCCACGTCCGGGGAGCAGACCAGATCAGAAGCGCGGAGGCCGCGCTTGGTCAGCATACGGATCATGGCCTCCAGATCCTTCAGGATCTTGCCGCCGGTGGCGTCCCACTTGGCCGTCGGGGTGTAGGTCGCGGGGTTGCTGGCCTCGGAGTAGAAACGGATCTCCATCTCGTCGGTCTTGTCGACGTCGTCGGCGATGTGCTTCATCACGCAGCCGTTGGTCAGCATGGTCTCGGCGGCCATTGCTTCTTCGCGGTTGGTAATGAGCTCGCCCAGCTCGTCAGCGTCGCGCAGGATGAGGGTCTGCTGGCGCTGCTCAGGGGTGAGCTGAGAGTAGAGAGCCTCGCCGAAGCCACGCTTGCGCAGCTCGTCGAGGGTCAGGACGCGACGGGGAGCCACGAAGGGCGGGGTGTAGCGCTCCATATTGTAGCCGGCGCGCAGGACGGTGACGCCGCCCTTGCGAGGGGCCACGAAGGGCGCCAGCTTCTTGCTGCCGTCACGGAACTCGACGAGCACATCGTCGGTGGCGAAGATGTCGCTCGCGTCGTTGGTGGGGAAGTAGCGGTCACGCAGAAAGGTCGCAGCAGGGGTGAGCTGCTGCACGGCCATGAGCAGCGTGTGGGTGTCGTAGAAGTTAAAAGGCATTTTGTTGTCCTCCTTCTCTTAGTATTCGATGGCGTCGGAGAGCAGGATGCCGGCCTTGCGCAGCTCCTCCTCGTCGGTCGCCTTCAGGGTGTAGCCGCTTGCGACAGCCAGCTTGTTGCGGGCGAAGTGGCCGGTACGGTAGGCCAGCACGGTCACGTCCGCGGTGGTGCCGACTTCCACGTCCTCGGCGAGGATGCAGTTGGCGGTCAGGGTTTCGTTGGTGGTCGCGGTGGTGCCGAGGATCACCAGCTTGCCGTCGCCGGCAGTGCCGGCAGACAGGGCCAGCACGGTGCCGCGCTTATAGGTGGCTGCGGCGGTGGCCTCCTTGCGGATGGTCACGGTGAACACGTCAGCGACGGGCTCGTTGGCAACGATCAGGCCGTCATAGCCGACGCTGCCGAGGTTTTCGTCCAGTCTCTTGCTCATTACTTCTTACCTCCGTTCTGAGACTTGGTGGAGTTGTAGAGGCCGACGATGGCGTCCACCTTTGCCTTGTCGTCGTTTTCGCTGCCTTCCTCGCCGCCGTTAGGGGCAGCGCCGACGCCGGCAGCGCCGGACTCGTCGTTGTCAGCCTTGGCGTCCTTCAGGTGCTTGGCACCGAGGGCCGCCTGCTTCTGCATAGCCTTGAGCGCGAGCTGCTCAGCGGTGCAGGGGGTCTCGCCGTACTTGGCGTCCCTGACGAGCTGCGCGTCGCCCACACTTGCGGCGATGCTGTCGATGGCCTCGATGCGGGCGCGTTCCTGCGTTCTGGCAGTTTCGGCCGCCTGCTGCTCGATCTGAGCCACGACGTCGGGGTGCTGTGCTCTCATTTCTTCGAGGGTCATGGTCTTGTTGTCCTCCTTCTTGGGGCCGTCGTTCTTGGCGGCCGCGTGTTTATTTCCAGCCGCAGGGGCGGCGTGGATGCTGTTGTCGATGGGGATCGTCCCCGGGATGTGTCTGAAGCCCTTGACGTCGTGCCGGATGCCGGCGACGAGGAGCACCTTCTTGTCGGCGCTCAGGGCGACGTCGGGGCCTTCGTCTGTGAGCAGGGTGTCGGCAAAGCCGTTGTCAATGGCCTCCTGCCCGACCATCCACGTCTCGCGGGTCATCATGCTGCGGAGCTGGTCGACCTCGAGGCCGGTCTTGGCGTGGTAGATCTCCGCGATGGCCCGCTCGCTCGCGTCGAAGTCCTTCTGGAGCTTCTTCAGGTCTGCGAGGGTGTAGTAGTCGTAGAGCAGCCCGGCGACGCCGTGGATCATCACCATGCTGCCGGGATAGACCTGTACCTCGTCGCCCGCGCAGGCGATGACGCTGGCCGCGCTGGCCGCGATGCCTTCCACGACGACGACCTTGTGGCCGGTCAAGCCCTTGATGGCGTTGTGGATGGCGATGCCGGTGTAGAGGTCGCCGCCGCAGCTATTGATCTTGATGGTGATGTTGCTCTTGCCCTTGACGGCCGCGAGATCCTCCATGAAGCTCTCGGGCGCGATGTAGAGGCCGGGCTCGGGCTCGCCCGTCCACCAGTCCACAGGCTGGCGGCTCACGACGTCGCCGTAGAGGGTGATCTCGCCCTCGTCGTCGCCGATGCTGGCGACGTTCCAGAACTTGATCGGCGTGCCCGCAGTCTGAGGCCCGGCGCAGAGCCGGGGAGTGTTATGCGTTCTCATGCTTGTCTCCTTCCTTGATGCTTTTGATGGCCTCGGTGACGATCGCCTCCCGCAGAGCTGCGGAGATCGTGCCGCTGGCCGCTGTGCTCTGGTCGACCTGCCCCTGCGCTGCGCGCAGCTTCTCGTTTTCCCGAGTGAGCTGGTCGACGTTGGCGTCCCACTGACCGCCGTTGAGTCGGATGGTCGCCTGTTCTCTGGTCGTGATGCCTTCGCCGATGGCGAGGATCTCGGCCGTGATCTCCTTCGTCGGGTCGAGCTGTCCCTGAGAGGGGCCGATCCACTCGGCGCCGAGGTATGCGGCGCGGATCGCCGGATCTGTGAAGAAGCCCGGGGCGCTGATGCGGCCGCGGGCGACGGCTTCAGAGAGCCAGATCTCATATACCGGCGTGCAGAAGTCATCGACAAACCACTTGCGCCTCATGCGGAACGCCTTCCACGCCTCCATCAGGGCGGCGCGGCTGGCGCTGTACGAGCTGTTGAAGCTCTTGAGCAGAAGGTCGGCCGGGATCTCGAGCGCGGCGCCCACCTGTTCACAGATGGCGCGCAGGAAGGTGTTGAAGCCACTGGCCGGCCGCTTGGGGTCTGCAAAGGTCACGTCCTCGCCGGGCTCCATGATGTTGATCTGGCCGGGGCCCATCTCGTACTCGTTAGGATCTCGGCTCACCTCCGGCAGGCTGCTCCCGACCTCGTTGAACGGGTTGTCGCCGGCGCCTGCCTCGGTCTTGATGAAGGCCGTGAAAAACGACTCGACGACCGCCGCAGTCAGCTCGCTCTCGGTGTAGCGGCGAAGCTGGAGCAGGGGCTCGATGACCTGCGCGAGATAGCTGACGCCGCGGTATTGATCCGGGCGCTCGCTCTCCATGACGTGCAGGATGTTCGGCAGGCCAGTCCGCTCGCCGTATGCCTGAACACGAGCCCACGTTGTCGTCGTGCTGCCGAGCTCGAAGGGGTAGGTGCTGCGGATGTGGTACGCCTCGATCTGGCCGTCGCCGTTCACCTCGACGCCGTCGTAGATGGTGTTGCCGTTGGCCGCCTTGCCGGTGGTCAGCAGCATCGGGGTGATGATGCTGGAGGTCGTTGGCGTGGCGACTCGGTCGGCCTCGATCAGGTGCAGGCGTAGCGAGTAGGGCGTGAGCGGCGTCGGCTCGTACTGCTTCACGACGGCGAACACGTCGCCGCTGACCAGCCACGAGGAGAGTGCGAGCTGCTGCATGGCTGCGAAGTTGTTGACGCCGGTGGCGTCGCACGCCCTTTTGTTCTCAGACCAGAGAGCGAACTCACGCTCGGCCTGAGCCTGCCATGCGTCGGCGGCCTCCTGTGTCATGCCGAGCGCCTCGCGGTCGATCCGGCTCTTGAGCTGGAGGCCGATGCCGACGACGTTGGTGCGGTTGGTGCGGATGGCAGAGGTGGCGATCGGGGCCGCCATGTAAAGCATCCGGGCACGCTGCCGCAGGGTGTAGTTGTTGGCGTCGATGTCCTCCTTCGGGCTGCCGCTCATAGCTCTGAAGCCCTTGGTCGCCTTCTTGTGCCAGCTCGCGCCGGCGTCGCCGTAGCCCTTATTCACGGGGCGCGGCTGCTGCCGCCTGTTCTGTGGGCGGCTTCTGCTTTTTCTTTTGCTGATGGTGCTCACCTCCTTCATGGTGAAGATGGCCGAGTCGGGAGAAAAGGAGCGAAAACTCCCGGCGTCGGCCTATGAAAAAAGCCCCTTTCGGGGCTTCTTTCACCAGTCTCGGGGCACTACTCCCACAGCTTTTCGCGGCTTCTCGCCGTTCAGTGCGGCCTCGAGGGCTTCGATGTCTGCCTCGAGCTGTTTGATGGCGGCCCGGATGGATCCGAGGTCGGTGTTGTAGCGGGCCAGATTGCGCGAGCCGATGCCGTAGCTCTGGACGCCTCCGTCCAGCATCTCGGCCTCTCGCTTCAGGTAGAGCTCCAGCCGGTTCCTCTTGATGGAGAGCTGGTACTCGATTTGTTCGCGGGTCTTTCTCATTGTGGTCTGTCCTCCTTACCAGTCGTCGAAGGCGTCGGCCCGGTTGTGCCGTTGCCGCTGCTGTCGCTGCTGCGGGGCCCTCGGTTTTTCCTCCAGCCCTTGCAGGCGGCGCTCGATAGCGTCCATGTCGGGGTTGATGATCTTGAGGCCGGCGTTGGCGTAGTCGCGGCAGTCGAGGGCCTCGTTGCGGTTGTGCCCGGGCAGCTTCTCCCACGCCCAGCGGTCGCCGCGGCGCGTGTGCGTGAGCACCAGCTTCTCGGAGAGGAGCCCGTTGAAGAAATTGAGGTCATAACCGGCGTCGGGGTGCCGGTTGAAATGGCAGTATTTTGGCCCGGGCTCCTGCACCTTCAGATTAGCCATGATCGTCGCCTTGCCGGCGTCGACGCCGATGGTGTAGAGCCAGCAGGTGATCCGCTTGTTGTCGCGGATCGGCACCTTGCTCGGGGGCGAGACGAAGGGGATGCCGTCGCCGCCCTTGCCCTTGATGGCAAAGACGCGCTTGCCGACGCGGGCCCGGCACGCCTCATAGACCTCTTGGGTGAAGTGGCCGCCGGAGTCGACGCAGGTGATGGAGATCTTCAGGCCGCGGCCGTTTTTGAACTTGTAGACGTGGTCGACCACGTCATCGAGCCGCTGCCAGACCTCCGGGGTGTCTGGTCGGCCCATGATGTAGCCCTTGATGATGCCCCACGTCTCGCCATATTTCCCGTGACCGACTACCTCGTATTCGAGGCGGTTGTCCTGAGTGTCGACGCCGCAGGTCAGCACGAGCACGCCGTCAGGCAGCTCCACAGGGGTGCCGTCCGGGCGGGTGCCATAGTCCTCACGGCGGGCGAGCATGGTGTCCTCGTCCTCGAGGTCGCCGCGATCTTCCCACAGTTGACCGAGCAGGGTGTTGTAGACGACCTTGAGGCGCTGCGGGTCATCCTTGGCGTCGAGGAACTTGAGGACGATCTTCTCCCACGGAGTCCACGGGCTCGAGAAGGCATTGAGCCAAAAAGAACGGACGCCCTTCTTGTAGGCGTCCGGGTTGTCGGCGATCCACTTGGCCGGCTGCTTTCGCATGACGTCCTCGGGGATCAGGCAGCCGCAGGCCGGGCAGCTCCACGAGACGCCGCTCTTGAGGCTCCACGACTTTTTCCCGCGGATCCTCTTGGCCTCCGGGTCGAAGTGGATATTGTCGAACACGATCTCGCTGTACTCCCCACACTCGGGGCAGCGGTGGCACCAGCGTTCCTGCGTGCCTTGGTAAAAACTCGTTTCGATGTTGCTGTTGCCCTTGATGGTCGGGGTGGAGACCTCGACCGCCTTGGCGTTGTAGAATGTGGCCTGACGTGCTTCGGCCAGCGCCCACGGGTCGCCCTCGGTGCCGGCGCTGGTCGCCCAGCGGTCGCGCTCGTCGCCGATGATATAGCGGGCAGGCGTGGAGGCCAGAGCCGAGGCACTGTTGGAGCCGGTCAGGGTGAGCATCCCGCCCGGGAACGACTTCTGGAGGATCGTGTTGCCGCTGTCCTTGGCCTTGACGTCGTGCACCTTCGCCTTCAGGGGTTTGCTGTCGCGGATCATAGGGGCCACGCGGAGGCGGCTGAACTTCCGGGCGTCGTCGATGGTCGGGTGGACGTAGAGGATGCTGCCGGGGTCTTGGTCGATGATGTAGCCGATGATGTTGAGCTCGAGCTCAGACTTGCCGACCTGAGAAGCGGCCACCATGACTATTTTGTGCACCTTCGGATCCGTAAAGGCCCGCATGGGCTCCTCGAGGTACGGGGTGCGCTTGGTACGCCACGGGCCGGCCTCGGCTGAGCTTTCCGGGGAGAGGCGGCGGTGCTTGTCGGCCCACTCGTCCACGGTCAGGCTCTCAGGTGGGGCGAAGCGTTTGACCGCTCCGGCGATGGCGGTATTGAGCTTCGCGGCGGCTTTTTTAGTCGTCCGCGTCATCCGCGAGTTGCTCGCTCCAGCCTTCCCGATCCCTTACTCGCCGGGCGTACACCTCGGGATCGTATTTATAACCGGCCAGCTCCGTCAGGATCTTGTAGACCTCTGTGCGGATGATCTCAGACGCCTCGGCGGGTGTTGCTGCGCCGGTGACGTCGACGGCCAGACGGCCCGGCAGGGCCACGAGCATCGACCTGATATTGTAGACGAGGTCGGTCATCACAGCCTCGACGTCCTCGCTGCGGTGCATGGTGCCCTCGAGCTCACTGAGCTGGAGGGCGGCGATGTCTGCCTTGCTGCGCTTGAGGTCAGCCTCAGCCTCCAGACGTCGGCCCTCGATCTCGCTGTCCTTCTTCGACGGCTCCCGGCCGTTGGCCTTGGCCGTCAGGTATCGGATGTACCTCTGGATCGTCGGCAGCAGGTCATAGCGGTTGGCGTTGCCTTCCTTGACCGCGGCGATGACGCCATCCTTGGTGAGCTGCTGCACTCGGCGGGGCGTCATGTCGAACAGGGCCGCGATGGTCTTGCTGTCGACGAGCTTGTTGTTGGTTGGGTTCGGCATGGCGTTCCCTCCTTTCTGCCGCTCGGGCGAAACGAAACGGCCCGAAAAAAATTTTTCCCGGCTGCGCGTTTTTTGGGCTCGCCAGCACCGCAGGCCAGAGGGGCCCGTCACAGTACCTTGCGGCGCTGTGCGTGGCCGTGGAGGCGTCTGCGCGGCGCTGTGCGCGTCTGGCGGTGTGGGCCGGGCTCGGTGTCTGGTGCGGCTGTGGACGCGCTGTGCGGCGTTCTGGTGGGCTCTGGCTTAGAGGCCGAGGGCTCGCTTCATGTGGTGCTCGAGGCGCTTGCTTGTCTCGGTGTTGAGCCGGAGCATGATGGCCTCGTTGGTGCGGTCGCTGGTTATCATCTGCGGCACCGAGACGGTGGTCAGCTTCTTGATGTCTGTGCGGGTCTTGCTCATTCGCTGGAATGGGATCCAGCTCGTGCCGTCTCCCTTGGTGTTGCCTGTCCCCATGAGGATATTGTGCGAGCGCTGCGAGAACGGGCCGCCCGGGGTACGGGTGTTCAGATAGCGGCCGATTACCTTCTTCTGTCCCTTGAGCACCGACGCCTTCAGCGTGTAGCTCTTACCGCGGGGCGGGGCCTTCGGTGTCATGCCGAAGTGCACAGGGGTCAGGAGCCTGCCCTTGTAGGTGATGGCGAGCTCCTCGATGGTCTCGCCGGTGATCTGGATGCTGCCTGCCATCTTCTTCGGCTTTCCGCTGCCCGAGGGCGTGATCTCCGACTTCTTGATGTTGTAGACGGCCGTGACCTCCTGAGCGATCCAGCCCGGGGCTCTGGCCTTGACGTCCTTGATGGTGTTGCTGATGGCCTTCTTGCCGCCGTTCTCGATTGCCTCGAGGTCAGCGACGAGCTGTTGCAGGTTGCTGAGCTGCGCCGAGATGCTGTTCTGCGGCATGGCCGTCGCCTCCTTCCTATACGCAAAAAGAGACCGGCGGGCGTTGGTTCGCCCGTCGGCCTCTTGCCGTCGGTTGTTATTTGGTTTTCCTCTGGTCAGCCGCTCGGAATTGTCACGGCGTTGCCCGTGTGTCCGGCGGTCTTTTGCAGGATATAGAATAGCACGGGTCGCTACTGCTTTTCAATTCCTTTTACTTCCCTTTTGTTCCTTTTACTGCGTTTTACTGCCGCAGCTCAGGCAGGGGCTCCAGCTCGTCCAGCACGGCGGCGAGGTTGAGCAGGGCGCGGCCGTGGATCTTGTATGTCCTGTTCTGGTAGGCGTCCACTCTGTCGACGTAGTCACGCCGATCACCGAACAGGACGCCGCAGGTGCTCTCCCAGTCAGCCCGGTCGAAGTAGCGCAGCCGGATGACGGCGCGCTCGTCGGGGTCGGAGAGCTGGAGGATCAGGCCCTCGATGGCGTTGCGCTCCTGCTTCTCCTCAGCCTTGAGCCGGTCGATCTGTTCCTCGAGCTCCATTTTCCGCTCCACCATCATGCTGGTGCGGTCGGATGGTGTGCCGGATCCGCGGGGCATACCTGTCAGATCAGGGCCGGGCGGTGAGGCCATCGTCATCTCCATGCGGTCGAGGCGTTCGAGCTGGTTGTCGATGTCCCTCAGCATGGCGGTGTAGGCCGCGAGCCTGTCCTTGATCCGTTGTGTGATCGGCTTCTCGCTCATTATGTCAGGGCGTCACTCCTGCTCACCTCCTTCCTCGTCAGGCTCGAAGATCGCGGCGATCTCCTCGCGCGGTAGCTCTCGGCCTTGACGGACGCAGCGCACGGTTGTCTTTCCTGTTATTCTGATGTACCTCTTGACGATCACGTCCGTGAAGGCGGGCGTCAGCTCCATGATGTAGGAGGGCTGCCCGTATGCCTCGCAGGCGGCCAGCGTCGTGCCGGAGCCGCCGAAGAAGTCGACGACTCCGTGGGCCCATTGGGTGTTGTCCAGCAGCGTCTCGATGATCTCGGTCGGCTTCTGTGTCGGGTGGAGCTCGTTGCCTGTGCGGCTGCACTCGATGACGTTGCCGTAGCCCTTGTGGTTGTCGAACTTCGGCTTTGTCCTGTGGGCGAACATTACGAGCTCGTGCTGCGTTCTCCAGCCGACGCCCATGCCCGGGCTCTTTTTATTCCATACGATCATGTTCTTGACGCCGAGGCCGCTGCTCTCGACGATGTCGAACAGATACACCCACATACGCCAGTCGGTGAAGATATAGGCAACGAGCACGGGCAGATCTTGGAGCATAGCCTTCATCAGGGCTTGATAGCCTCTGGTGCTGAGGGTATCGTTTGCAATCTTCGGTAGGTTGCCATCCTTTCGGTCTGTTCCTATGCTGCCGGCTCTGCGGCCGCTTTCCTGAAAACCGCCCGAACAGTATGGCGGGTCTGTTATCAGGATCTCCGGCGTCGCTCCGTCGAGTAGGAGAGCGCGGTCTTTTTCGCTCGTGCAGTCTCCACAGACGACGCGGTGACGCCCGAGGATCCAGAGATCGCCGCGTTTCGTGACCGGCTCTGTCGGGGGTTTGATGACCTCGTCCGGGTCTCCTTTCGGCTCCTGTGTGTGCAGCGCCTCCGAGAGGGCTGTGACGATGTTGCCGTAGTCGTCCTCGGTGTAGCCGCTGAGCATGAACGGGATCTCGCCGGTGTCGATGTCGGCGAAAACCTCGGCGAGCATCTTGTTGTCGGTGGTAGCGAGCTCCGCGATGCGGTTGTCGGCCGTCAGGTCGGCCAGCTCCTCGGCCTCGCTTGCGTAGTCCTGATAGTCGACCGGGGCGTCGGTCAGATCGTCAAGCTGCGCGGCCATGAGGCGGCCGTGGCCCTTGGTGACGAGCCCGCTGCGCTTGCTGACGGTGATCGGGGCGCGCCAGCCGGTCGCTCTGATGATAGAGGCGAGGAGCTTGATCTGCTCCGGCGGGTGCTGGTTTGGGTTCTTCGGGTTTGGCCGCAGATCCTTCAGCGGGACGATGGCGTCATGTGCGCAGAACACAGGGACGCCGCCGGCGTATGCCTTCGGCTTCGCTGTGGTGATGTACTCGGCCAGCTCCGGGCCGCCTTGCGGCTGAGGTTTATCCTTTGCCATTTGGGTCATCCTCCTTTCGGCTTTCTATGAGTCTTTTCATCATGAGCTCATTCAGCTCGAGAAAACACAGGTCAATCGGGTCATAGCTGCGGCAGATCTCACCGTTAATGGTCAGATCTCCCGCCACGCTGCACCCCATGACGTGCCTGTTGATATACGCCGTGATGCCGATGTCGCCGGTGTAAAAGGCTTTGAGCTCTTTCAATATTTCGGCCGCTTCGGTTTTTGCCTTCTCGAGCAGCTTCGTCGCTTCGCTCCTCCTGCACAGAAAATAGCCGGCGGCGGTTTTGTTTTTTGCTACGGTTGCTGTCATCGAACTGTGCCCCCTCTCTTGAATTGCCCGGCCTGCGGGCAGGTGGCCCAGTGAGGCCGGTATCCGGCGTCTGTGGCCTCACCTCCGGGCACGATCTCGCAGCTCACGACCTCGCCCCGGGTGGTGACGATCTTGTCCTTCCCGCCGGGCGCTGCCTTATAGTAGACCGGCGTCGGATCGCACGGCATGGCCTTCCCGGCCGGTGTCTTGATCCAGACAATCGGAGCGCCGCAGCCCCGGCAGGTTGCTTTATTCATGGCCGTCACCTCCTGCTGAGAATTGCTTCTCGATCCACTTGTGGAGGCTGGAGTCCTGCCAGTTGTTTCGGCCGTCAAGACGGTTTTTCAGCCGTTCCAGCTTCGCCTCCTCGGCCTCCTCGGTAGAGCGGTGGAAGATGATGCGGAGCTGGTCGAGCATGATCTGGACGTCTGCCATCTCCTCGACCACGTTGCTGATCGCTGCGGTCACTTCGCAGCCAGCCTGTGCCCGTTTGATTTTGCAGAGGGCCTTGGTCAGCTCAGCCATCTCCTCGACGGCCATGTCCATTTGTGCCGGCGCGCCGTAGGTCGTGATTGCACGATCCAGCAGGGCCCGGCGTGCTTCTGCGTCCATCATTTGCGGGCTCCTTTCAGCAACTCGCAGCAGAGCACGACCACGAGGCAGATCAGCAGGATCCCGATGGCGATGACGGCCGGGATCCAGAGCGGGGCCAGTACCCACAGCCAGCTCCAGCCGATGACGCCGGTGAGTTTCAGGACGATGAAGGCGATGCCGAGAAGGCCGCAGAAGCCGATCCCGCCGGCTGCCGTGTTGTTGTTTCTTTCGTTGTTCATGTATTACCTCCTGTATTATTTGCCGAGCCCCTTGAGGGCGCAGGCGGTGCAGACAGTCCTCACTTTCGGTTCCTGCTCGAGGATCCTGCGGACTGTGTCCGTCTGCCAGCACTCAGCGCCGCAGGCAGGGCAGGTAGTAAGTTGCCAGTCGTCCGTCGGTGGCTCCGGGATGTTATCGCGCAGAGGCATGGCGATTGCGTCACCAATGCTCAGCACCGCAGGTAAGTACGGCGTGACAATCGGCTCGGGTTCTCCGGGGATCAGCTTCTCGAGGAGCTCGTTGTACTTCTTGAATATAGCCTCCGACGCTGTGCTCCAGCTCTCGCCATGCTCCGTGTCCTCCGGGGTGGCGACGTGGGCCAGCTCGTGCGCCAGCAGCTCAGGAGCGGCGCTGATGGGCGCCTCGGCCGAGATGCAGACGATCGGCGTGCTGCCGTCGTCGGGAAAGATGGTCAGGCCGTAGGCGGTGCCGTTGGTCTCGTCCCGCAGGTCGGGGACGTACTGCGCGACGTACTCGACGCCGGGGTAGAGCTCAGAGAAGGCCCGGGCCACGATGGCTGTCGGATCGTTGATGAAGGGCGAGGCCATCGGGCCGATCTTCTCGTACTGCTTCAGGGCCGTGTAGGTCTCGCGCAGCATGGCCCGCACTTCGTCCTTCTTGATGCCGTTGATGGTGGGCCCGTTCAGGATCAGGTCGAGCATCCTGTCGCTCCAGTCCTGCATCAGGTGGGTCTCCGGCATACCGCAGCCGAAGGGCACGACGTCGACCTTCTCACGGGTGAGGGTTTCGTATTCTTTCATGGTGCTGCTCCTTTCAGAAAAGCCGAGCGGGCCGGAGCCCGCCCGGCGCTCCATTTACTGCATGACGACGACCTTGCCGGCGTCGATCAGATCGCCCATGTTCTTCAGGAAGTAGTCGGCGATATTCTTCTTGGCCTCGAGCTTCCAGATGCCGCCGTCAGCCTCGAAGAAGCCGATCCCCTCGTCGGGATCCACGCGCAGCAGGAACTCGCTCTCGGGCTGCTCCACCTCGAGGAAGGTGCGGAACGGCCGCAGCATGACGCGAGGCTTGATCTCGACGACCGCGTTGAGGGCGACGCCCTGACGTGCCTCGACGGTCTGCGTGACGCCGTTGTCGTTGGTGCTGACGCTGTTCTCGTTGGTCATGCGACTCAGCAGGTCGAGCAGGTAGGCCGTTCCCTCGTTGGGGATGCAGAGGCTCCGCAGCTCGATCAGAGCTACCTCGCGTCCTCTGAAGCCGGTGCGCAGGCCCGGGGCGTCAGCCTTGGCGCGGTAGAGCGTGTTGCGGGAGAAGTCGCTCAGGTAGGTGGTCATCACCTCGACGGTGTCGTTGCTCTTGACCTGCACCATGATGGTCGTGCCGACCTTCTCGAGCTCGGTGCGGATCAGCTTGCAGATGCTATCGAGGCCGCTGACGCTGATGCAGTCAGGGCGGTCGACGTGAGGCGGGATGCGGGTGAGGGTTGCGTCGGCGTAGGTCTGGCCGTTGATCTCGAAGGTCTTGGTCTCCTTCAGGCTGACGATTTTATCGATCATTTTTGCGAGCATTGTGTTGTCCTCCTTGTTCTGTGTTGTTGGCGGTTATCCGTGCTGGACGAGCTTCAGGAGCTTCGGGGCCTCCTGCTGCGTGCCGTCCATGTTCATTTGGCCGGGCACCTGCGGCACCATCTCGGCGACGACGAGCTCGCCGTTGCCGTCAGAGGTGACATAGAGAGCCGTGGCGACGGGGTTGGTGGCTGCGAGCGTAGACTTGGCCGTCACGGAGACGCCGATGGTGCGGCGCTCGTCGTCCGGGGTCAGCTCGATGGTGAGGGTGATCTTGCGCTTGGCCGTGGCCTTCGTGTTGGGGTCGAGGATGTTCTGGATCACCTTGTCCATCTCATAGTCAACGCGCTCCTCGAAGGCGCCACGGGCCATCGACATGATGCTGTCGCGCTGGTTCTGTTCGTTCATGGGGTTTCTCCTTTCTTTCCGCTGCCGGCCGTGCCATACTTCTCGAGCGTGTCCTTCATCGCTCCGGCGATGCACTCGGCCATGATGGTCGCGGTCTTGGTTTCGCTGTTCTTGGCAGCCTGTTCAATGGCTGTGCGGATCTCGTCGGGCTCATAGCCCGTGTTCTCATAGGCGGCGAGCTTCTGGACGAGCACCTCCTTGGTGGCTGCGCTCCAGTAGCCCGTCTTGATGCCGTTGACTCTCTCGTGGGTCAGACGTTCCATGTTGGCCCTCCTCTCAGGTGGCCGATCCGAGCGTCATCTGCTCGGCCTCGGTCGGGTTGTCTGCGTAGGCTGCGGCCGTCTGGCCCGTGGGGCCTGAAGGCTCCGCTCTGGCCCACACGGCCTCGGTGGCGTCCGAGCGGGTGGCCTTACGGCGGCCGACCATCGTGAGGATCCCGATCTCCTTCAGCTCTGTGAGCCGCGGGGCGACGTAGTTGCGGTTGAAGTACGGGATCTGGCCGGCTGCGACGAGCTCCTCGGTGATCTCGCTGGCCGTGAGCTCACGGTTGCCGAGGGTCTCGAGGATCAGGCGGCAGCGGGCGGCCCGCTTGGGGAGTACGGCGTCATAGCTGCGGCGCCGGGTCTCTTTGGTTGTCTGGTTCATGTGTTTCCTCCTTTCCGGCCAGCTCGACGCTGTCGACTGGCGCGTCCTTGACTTCAGGCGTCGGCGCTTCGTTGCCCCACACGTCCCATCCCGGGGCGGCTTCTCGGGCAAAAAGCTCGATGCGGGGTAGGTCTCCCATCAGCTCGACGATCCTGTCGCGGATTTCGGCCGGCTTTCTGCTGTGCTGCTGGAGCGGGGAGAGGACGATGCTGCGGACGCTGCCGCTGATGCGCTTCGGCTTGCCCTTGGTCGCCAGCAGGCAGATCTCTGAGTTGCTGCGCGTCCAGTTTCCGAGCCCCATGAAGATGCCGGTGCCGTTTCTGTTCTGCTTTACCCAGTTGAAGGCGACGGTCTTGTAGCTGAAGCCCCACGCCTCGATCACGTCGAGTGCCTCGCGGAGCATGGGGAAGGTCGCCCACATGAAAAGCACGCAATCCTCGTTAGCAATACCCCCCCCCCCCCCCCCCGCAGCTCCGACGCCCATGCGCTTGATGTCCTCGATGGTCATGGTGTCGTAGTGCTTGGAGGCTGCCGCTCTGGTGCCGCGGTTCTGATAGCTCCACGGAGGATCGGCGTAGATGATGCTGTACTTCTTGTCAGGGAGTGGGATCATGGGTGTCCTCCTTTCCGAGCGTTTCCGACTCGATGCCGTGCAGGAACTTGATGAAGCCGGCCGTCGCCGGTACTTCGTAGCGGGAGAGCTCTGCGTGCGTCATGTACTTGCGGCCGTAGATCTCGGCCATGTCGCGCCAGACGGGCCACGGCACGCGGTAGAAGTCCGTCAGGCTCATGGAGACGAGCACGAAGGCGATGGCGCCGAGTTTGTGATGGGCCTCGAGGTCGTCCTGCTGCTCTTGAGTGAGCCGGCGCTGCTCGATGCGCTCGTCGTCGGTGTGCTTGGCCTCGAAGTAGATGCTCCGGCCGCCCTTCAGGGTGCCGCCATAGTCCGGCTGGGCCTGCTTGGTATAGCAGGCGAGGAACTGGCCCTTGCGGTTCTTGGCGCCGAGGGGCTTCATGGGCTCCGGCGTCTTTTCGATCTTGGCGAGGCCGCGGCTGAGGTAGTAGTCGCACGAGGCCGAGATGATATTCTCGAAGTAGCCGCCGGCGACTCTGGCCTGCTTGCCGCGGATCTGCGCCATCATGTGTTTTTCGGCTGCGTAGGGTGTCGGGTCGTTGTAGCCCTCCGCGTTCTTTCTCGGGTCGTACTTCGTCACGGCGTTCAGCCTCCGATCTCGATGTGGACGCCCGGATCGGAGATCAGGCGGTCGGCGAGCTCGAGGATGACGCTGCCATCCAGCTCGATGCTGATGGGGCCGTGGTCGAGGTGCTGGTTGCAGACTGCCATCGCCCTGAAGGCGGGCAGGTGCAACGTGACGCTGCCGATGTCCGGCTTGTCCTCCTCGCTGTTTTCCAGCTCCTCGTCAGGCTTCAGCTCGCTGATGGCCTCGAAGCCGTTGCGGACGGGGATGCCGTGCGCCTTGGCGAGCTCGATCTCCGCGGCCATACCGGCCGAAGGGTGGTCAATACCGAAGGCCCACAGCTCGGAGCAGCCGAGCACCAGCTCGCTGCCGATCTTCAGGGCCAGCTCACGCTCCTCGGGGACGTTGTCGTCCATGAACTGCGTGAGATAGATGTGCGGGGTGACGGGGATGACGCCCTTCTCCACAGCCGCGCGGCTGTACTCCTTGGCGCGCTGGATGTTGTTCTCGTAGTCCCCGCGGCACGGGGAGCAGATGTAAACCTTTTTCATGTTGTTGTGTCCTCCTTCTGGTTCAGGGCTTTCGCCCATCGTTGTTTGTACTCGGCCGGCGGCTGCTTTGACGGAAAAAGAGAGAGCTGCACGGGCTTGGTGGCGTATCGTTCCTTGTTCCATCGGGGCTTTCCGGCTTTTGCGGCCTCCAGCGTCCAGCCCGCAGCCCTGAGACTCGTCCCGGGCTCGCTCTGGAGGATGAAGGTGATGATTTTGGCGTAGCCTTCCCGCTTTGCGCGTCTGGCGCAGGCTGCGTAAAGCGCCGAGCAGGCGTTCCGCGTGCCGTCCGTGCAGAGTCGTGTTACTTCGAGGGTGCTGCCGTTGTCGAGGTAGCGGCCGGTCGG
Source organism: Faecalibacterium sp. BCRC 81149 (assembly GCF_022750605.1). Taxonomy (NCBI): domain Bacteria; kingdom Bacillati; phylum Bacillota; class Clostridia; order Eubacteriales; family Oscillospiraceae; genus Faecalibacterium; species Faecalibacterium sp. BCRC 81149. The sequence continues at coordinate 40,041 of NZ_QXJA01000015.1, forward strand.
CCTGCCGACGATTGCGACGCCGCAGAGGCGTCCGTCTTTGTAGGCTGCGAGGCTCCACTTGTGGCCGACGACTTTGCCGTGGTGCCTGTGCAGCTCCTCGACGTAGGCGTTGGCCTCTCTGAGCGTAGTCTCGCGGATCTCGATCACCTGCTGCGCCAGCTCTGGCCGGTGAGGGTGATGCCCCTGCACATTTCCATGAGCCGGTCGATGGTGGCCCGGGCCGTCATGCTGTCGCGGCTTTCTCGCGGCGTCATGCGGTCGATCAGGGCCTCGGTGTCGTAGTTGGTGGTCACTATGGTCGGCAGGTATGCCTCATAGCGGCCGTTGATGATGTTGTAGACCGTGGAGATCGCCCACTCGGTCGGCGGCTCCTTTCCGATGTCGTCAATGACGAGGAGCGGGACGGTTTTGTAGACCTTCAGGACGTCGCTCTCGCTGCCGCCGGTTGCCGAGTAGGTGCGCTTGATGCGCTCCAACAGGTCGATCATCGTCATGCAGATGACCGGCTTGCCCTGCGCGATCAGGTGGTTGGCGATGGCAGCGGCGAGGTGTGTCTTGCCGGTGCCCGGCGGGCCAGCGATGAACAGGCCGTTGCGGCCGGGTTCCTGACGGCCGGGCTGCGGCAGCAGGCTGTCGAAGCTCTCGGCATATCGGCGGGCGGCTGCCGCTGCTCGCTTGTTGTCGTCGGTGAGCTGGAAGGTGGAGAAGGTGCGCCGCAGGAAACGGTCGCCCATGCCTGACTCGCCGACGATGCGCTTGATGCGATCCCGCATTTTCTTCTCCTCCTCAGCCTTGGCGGCTGCGGCCTCAGCAGCTTCGCGCTCTGCCTTCGCCTTCTCATAGGCAGCCACGGCCTCGGGGCAGGTGCATCGCTCGGCTCCGTAGGGAGGCCAGAGGATGCGGTTGCCGAGCGGGATGCCCTTGTGGTAGCGCAGGGCGCCGCAGAACTCGCAGGGGACGGGCTCAGGGACTCCGGGACGGCCGGCGAGGCGCTCGTCGTTGCTCCAGATCCAGTTACCGGCGTCACTCGTCGTCGGCCGGTTTGAAGCCCTTGCCCCAGTCTCGGCCGGAGCTGTCGGGCTGTTCAGGATCTCGCTGATTTTCTGCACCTTCGTTCACCTCCTCATTGTCCCAGTAGCCGCCGTTGAGCCATGTGCTCGGGTTCGGTATGTAGCGCCCGTTCTCCCGGCGCCACTGGTCGCTCCGCTTCTGAGCGTCGACCGCCTGCATGATCCTCTCGTGGAGCTCAGCGGTGGGCTTGATCTTGTTCCACGCCTTCAGAGCGTACTGCTTGCCGGTCTTTTTCGGGTAGGCTTTCCAGAACTCGAGAAATCTGGCCTCGACGAGCGACTTCGTGCCGCCGTCACTCCCCTCGTCAGAGGGGGAAGGGGGTGTATTACCTTCTCTTGTCTTATCTTCTCTACTCTGGTCTACTCTGCCTCCGGCTTTCTTGCGGCTGTTTGCCGGTCGTCCTGCGGTCGGCGTTTGGTCGTCCGGCGAGGCGTCGGCAGACGCCGCAGCAGCGGCCCGGCGACTGCGGGAGCGCTCTTTCTCGGCTTGCCGCTGGTCGATCAGCTTGCCGGCGTACTCGTACCAGTCGTGGATCTCGAGCGTCCCGTCCTCTTTTTCGTCGATCCAGCCCGCCCGGATCAGCGTTTTCGCCAGCTTTTCGGGGTCTCCGTCCCACTGAGCGGCCCGCGAGATCATGCGCGGCGTGATGTCGACGAGGCTGCCGGTTGGGGCGTTGTCGAGGGCCCACAGCCAGAACGAGACGAGCAGCCCCATCATGTGCGGTGGCTCGACTTCGAGCTGGTCAGCAGCGTCGAACAGTTTGCGGTGATCCTTGAGTGTCTGATGCACTTGCAGCCATGCCACGGTCGTCACCTCCTTTCTGTGGTCGTTTGTTTGTGGCCTGCTTTTGGTCGTCTGCCGGTCGTCCGGCGGTCAGGTTAAAATGGAAGGTCGCCATTGTCCTCGATCTCCGCGAAGTCGCCGGAGCCCTCAGAGTAGCCCGGATCGGCGAAGTCGCTGCCAGAGCTCTGGCAGCCGTCCTTCTTGCTGTCGCAGAAGTGGACGGAGTCGACCGTGATCTCGACGGCTTTGCGGCGGTTTCCGTCCTTGTCCTCGTAGCTGCGGCTCGTGAGCTCGCCCTCGACGAGAACGAGGCGGCCCTTGCTCAGGTACTTGCAGACGAACTCGGCCTGTGCGCGCCATGCGACGCACTCGATGAAGTTGGTGATCTTCTTGCCGTCCTTGGTCTTGCGGCCGGTGTCGCTGGCGAGGGTGAAGCTGGTGATCGCCGCGCCCTGCTGCGTGTACCTGAGCTCAGGGTCGGCGGTTAGACGGCCTTGGAGGCCGGTGTGGTTATACATTAGGCGTTTCCTCCTTGCTGGTTATGCTGTGCGGCCGCATTGTCGAGGGACGTGCAGATCTCGTCGTACTCTTGGCGGGTCAGGGTGGCCGGATCCTGCTTTTTGTACTTCTCCACGATCCGGGCGTTGGTGCGCTCCTTGGTCATTCCTGCGGCCTCTGCCTTCTTGTAGAGGCGCGCGAGCTGCGCGTCGCTCAGACGGCCGGAGCCCTGCCCCTGACGGCCCTGTGTGGCCTGCTGGCGGCCTCCAGCGCCGGATCCTTTGCCCTGCGCGCCGAAGTCACTGTTGTCGGGGTCGTCCTCGCCTTGGTCGACGGTGAACTTCTCGAAAAGGTAGTATTTCAGGGCGTAGGTGTGTGCCGCGCCCTTGGCCTTGGCGGGGTCATCGTTCCAGCCGACGGCGTGGACGGTGGCCTCGATGGTCTCGTCGTCGTTGTCGAGGTTCAGCCAGCGGATCGTCAGGTCGGCCTCGTAGAGGAACATGAGCTTGTCGCCGTTGCGTGTCTTGGTCTGCATGGTGATCCAGTAGACCGGGTCGCCGTTCTCGGCGTGGCGCGTGGCCTGCTCGCTGATGACGTCGAAGTCGACGCCGAGCTCGTTCATTATGGGGGTGATCTTCTCCCACACGTCGTAGATCTTGGCGTACTTGTAGCTGACGCCGTCGCTGTGCTGCTTCTTGACGATCTCCGGGCAGGCTTTCCGCATTTCGACGAGCTTCTGTCGGAGCGTCAGGCAGGCGGCTTCAGGAGGGGCCGCAGCAGCGGCCGCCTCGGTTTTCTTGGTTTCTGCCATATCGGTGCCTCCTTACACGTCGACCGTGAAGATGCCCGGGGTCTCGTAGACGGTGACGCCCTCCACGATCTCGCCGGTCTCGGTCAGGGTTGCGATGTCGCCGGTGTAGCTGAGCAGCTTCTTCAGATCGGCCCAGCGGGTCGACTCCTCGACCTTTACGAGCTCGCCGTAGCCGTTGGCCTTGAGCCACGGCACCAGCTTGGTCTCGTCGAGCTTGGTCTTGGTGGTGCCCTTCTTGAAGGTCAGTGTGCCGGAGAGGAGGCGGTACTTCTCCGTTGTCTTGGTCTCCTTGTGGGGGACGGTGGCGAAGAAGTCGGCCAGACAGCTCGTGAGGTACGAGGTGCCGTTCTCCATGCGCTTGCGGGCGGCGGCTACTTTCTCGTTGATGGCCGCGATCTGCTCGTCGGCCAGTGCCTTCAGGCGGTCGTACTCGCTGCGCTCGTCGGCGATCTTGCGGATGGCCCAGTCGGCGCAGCGGTCGTCGGTGATGCGGAACGGGGCGCGCTCGCCCTCTGCGACGGTGCCGAGGTCGACCTGCTCCAGCTCGTCCAGCGTGGCAGCAGGCAGCAGCTCGGCCTCCTGCGTGGTGGTGGCCTCTGCGTCTGCCTGCTCGGCAGCGAGGGCCGCGTTGATCTTATCGCTCATGTTGTTTCTCCTTTCTGATGGTGCTCGGCGGCTCTGGTGGCCGCGAGCTTGCTGTATTGTTCGTCTATCTCGATCCCGATGTACTGCCGGCCGGTTTTCGCGGCCGCGGCCAGCGTGGAGCCGCTGCCGGCGAAGGGATCGAGGATCAGGGCGCCGGGGATCGTAGTGGCTTCGATGAGCTGCTCCAGCAGCGCCACGGGCTTCTCATTGGGGTGGGTGAGGCTCTGGTTTCCGACCTTGGCGCAGGCAATCAAGTCGTCCGGCCGTTTTCCCGGGAGCTCGTAGCGTCCCTTGGTTGCGAAGATGATGGCCTCATATCGCGGGGCAAAAGAGCCTTTCAAGTCACCCATGCCGTGTGCCTTTTTGTCCCACACGATGACTGACTTGACCGTCAGGCCAGCGAGACGCAGTGCGTCGATGAATACCTGCTGAACGTCCCAGCGGGTAAAACAGAGTACCCCCCCCCCCGCGTTTCACGACTCTGGCGGCGTCATAGATCCACCAGATAAACGGGGCCTTGTCGTTGGCGATTTTTGCGAGGCGGCTTGCTTTTTCTTTGCGGCCGCTTTGGTAGTCGATACCGTAGGGCGGGTCAGTGATGACCATGTCGACGCTGTCGGCCTCCATGTCACGCAGCACGGTCAGGCTGTCGCCGGTGATGACGGTGTTGGCTTGGATCATTTTTCAGCAGCCTCCTTTCTCTCGGTGACGTTGAAGGTGAGCATCACGCCGCAGGTGACAGGGGTGACGCTCTCGAGCTCGAGGTCGCGGCCGCTGCGGAGGTGCAGGGTCTCGCCCGGCTTCATTTCGGTGAGGTGTTTCATCTGGTACTCCTTTCTGTAAAGAAACGGTGCCCGCCTTCCTCGATGACGAAGATCTGGCTCTCGTGGAAGTCGCTGGTCACGAGGGCGGGGTTGTAGAAGTAGAGGATCGGCTCGTCCACGACGGTCTCGCCTCGGTCGAACACGGCCGCGACGGCGTCCTTGACGCGCTGTGTGGGATCCGGCCGGCTCTTGGTGTAGCTGTAAAGGACGACGGCCTCAGAGGGGTCGACGCCGCGCTTCTCGGCTGCGTTGAGGATGCACTGAGCGACGAGCATCTGGCCCTCGAAGGACTCCCCAGCGGCCTCGGCCATGACCACGCGCTCGACGACGTCGCGCTCGGCGTCGGTCAGAGGGTAGCGCACGGCAGGCTCGGTCGGCTCCACGGTCTCAGCGGCCGGTGCGGGGGTGTCCGGGATGTATGTGCCGACGGTGGCGGTCGGCGGCAGGATGTTGGTCTCCTGCTTGCTGCCGGTCGGGGTGGTGAAGATTGCCACAGAGATGCCGCCCAGCAGAAGGACGGCAGCGGCCAGCGTGGCAGCTCTCAGGGCTTTCCTCTTGGCACGGCGGCGCCGGCGTGTTATACTTGCGGTGCGGGATCCGTATGCTGGCAGGCTGCTGGATCTTCTCGCATGGGTCGCCCGGTCGCAACGGGCGGCCCTTTCTTTTGTGGTTTCCATTGGTTTCTCCTTTCACTGAGCCCGTGCGACGGTCAGATCACAGAGGGCGTGAGTGAGGTCGCTGAACTCGGTCTCTCGGACGGTGTCAGCGGTCAGCAGCACGAGGTAGTCGTTGTCGTAGTAGTCGATCTCGGGGTGCCGCTGCCGGTTTACTTCATTTTTGTGGCGGGCGTAGGGCTCGGCACGGTTCCAGACGTCGTCAGGGATCCAGCGGTCGAGGTGATCCTCGACGCGCTCGCGCAGCTCCTCGCCCGTGATCGTGATCTCCGGGCTCATGCTGTCACCTCCGCGTCACGCGGGCCGGGAGCGTCTGCTCCGGGCGAGTCAGGCCCTTGCTGAAGCTCTGCGGCTCATATCTGACGCCCACGATCCGGCGGCCGCTGACGCCGTACTTGGGGTTGTAGCCGAACAGGTTGACGTAGCTGCCGAGATCCTCGCGCTCGTCGTCCATCGCCTTCAGTACCTCGAACAGGGCCAGCACGTCGTCGATGGCGCGATGGCTGTTCTGCACCTTGCCGGTGAGGTCGTAGGCGATGATCGCGTTGGCGAGCTTGTGCGGGTAGGCCCTGCGGTCTTTGTAGACCGTCAGACTGTCCAGCCAGTCGATCCGGCCGACCTTCTGGCCTCGGAGCAGGCCACGAAGGAAACAGGCGTCGAACTGTGCATTGTGGGCGATCATCAGGGTCGGGCCGTTCTGCATGAGCTTGGCGATCTGGCCGGCTGCCTTGACCGGCTGCACGCCCTCGGTCTGGAGCCGCTCGTCGGTGATGCCGGTCAGGCTGACGATGTTCTCCGGGAGGGTCTCGCCCTCGGGCAGCTTGATGAAGGTGTCCATCTTGCCGGCGATCCGTAGGCCGCCGGTGGCCGTGCGCTCCACGCGCAGGGCGGCGAGCTCGATGATCTGGTCGTTGTCGAAGTCGAGGCCACTGGTCTCGGTATCAAACACGACGAGGGCCTTGTAGCGGTCGAACAGGGTGGAGAGGTTACTCATGCCGGGCCTCCTTATCGCGGGTAGCTCTCAGGGTGCCGAGCATAAACGAGAGGGCTGTGGTCAGTTGATCCTCGGTGGCGAAGGTGCCGCCGAACTGCTCGGCCAGCGCCGCGATGATCTCGCCGGCGTGCTCCGGCGTGACGTCGTCGGTGGCTTCGTCGTCCTCGATGGAGATCAGGAGATCGGAGTCCAGATAACAAGCGGGGCGCAGGCCGCCGCCACCGCCGCAGGCGTTGCCCCAGCTCAGAGTGCCATCGGTGCGGACGAAGCGGGCGAGTGACTCGTAGCCGTTAGACTTCGTGCTGAAGGCGGTGGAGAGCCACCACCAGTCGTCTGCGTTGGGGATGACGTCGCGGTTGCGCCGGTACTGGTCGACCGTCAGCAGGAAGATGGTGACGGTGCAGGTGCCGTAGTCCTTCAGGCCGTCGTCGGTGGTCAGGTCGAGCTCCGTGGTCAGGAAGGCGTTGGGGCCGTTCACGTCCTCGAGCAGGTTGTCGAGGTAGGCGCCGTTGAGGTATTCCTTGCTGCTGGCGACGGCGAAGTTGTTGCAGTTGCCCTCGTCAAAGGCTCGGGTCTCGATGATGTCCTTGCTCAGGCAGAGGGCGCGGCCGTCATCATTCTCCAGCAGGATCCAACTCTGGCCGGCATAGTCGAAGGCCGTGCCGCGGGCGGCGTTCTTGAGTGCGATCTTTTTCATGGGGTTGCTCCTTTCGTTCTCTGCGGCCGAGCCTTCTGGCTGGCCTGAATGTTCGGCAGGGTCTCGCCGGCGCGGAGCCGGCTCTCACAGTGCGGGCAGATGTAGCCGGTGCGGGGGATCTTCTGGTAGATGCTGACGTTCCAGTCGAGCCCGCAGCCGACGCACTTGGCTGTCATGGGCCTCCACCTCCTTCCGCAGCCAGAGTCTCGAAAACGTAGCGCCGGATGCGGTTGCGGTACTTCTTCCGGGTTCTGGCTTTCTTTGCGTGGGCCGCGAGGTGCAGCCACTTCGGCGGCACTCCGATGGCCCTGACCGATACCTTCCAGAGCTTTTTGAAGGCAGAGAGCACGGCGTTGATGACCGGCTTCATGGCTTCGGCCAGCTTGGCGGCGATTTCCCGCAGCGTGTCGGCCAGTCTATCGAAGGCTTCGCGGGCCTGCTGCATCTTCTCGTGGTCGGCGAGCGCCATGCTGCCGTCGTAGACGTAGGGGCTCAGCTCGTCATCGCCGCCGTCGGCCAGACGCTCGCAGAACGGGAGGCCGGCAGCTTCAGCAGCCTTGCGGCCCTCCTCGAGGGCGTCCCGGCCTTGCGTGACTTCGCAATAGTCCGCGAGGCGGTTGTGGCCGCCTTCGTAGTGCCAGCGGATCCCGGCGGCGATCTCGTCGATGGTCATGCCCTCACCGAAGTGGCCGCAGTAGTAGCCGTTGACGATGACGGCGTCCGGGTCTGCCTTCAGGATCCCGATGGCGTCGTTGAGGTCGTCGGTCTCCCACTCGCCGTTCCAGATGTCGCTCCAGATCGTCAGGGCGTTCCACGAGCGGCCGGTGCGATACACGATTGTCCAGCCGATGCCGTCGCGGATCTCCGCGGCGAAGTCTCGGGCGATGTCTCTCAGTGCTGCCATGCTGGCGCCTCCTCTCTGGTGATGTGCACGACGGTGACGAGGTCGTCGATCTCGTGCTTGGTGGTGTATGTGTCCCGCTCGTCGAGCCCGATGTGCCGCAGCAGCGTCTCGGGCCCGTCCAGCAGGAAGGCGGTGACGGCCACGGCGTTCAGCCGGTAGACCGTGACCTCCACGGTGCAGCGGGCGCCGTCCTCGTCCAGCGTGGACGGGAACGAGGCTCGGCAGATGGGGCTCGCTTCGTATCTGAAGGCGGTCGCACGGTTCTCGCCGGCGATGATGTCCTTCACAAACTCCTCGAAGGCTTTGCGAGGGATCGAGCTGCGGTACTTGTCCAGCGTGACGTCGGCGAGCTGCCGGATGGCTTTGGTGTTCATGTTCCGCACCTCCTCAGCAGGCGTCGCCGTGCGGGCCGACGGTCATGATGCTCTTGGTAGCTCCGTTCTTGTCGATCCAGATCTCCTCGACGCTGTTGTCGGCCCAGTAGATCGTCTGATGAAGTTTCCACTCGCGGGCGTCGTCCGCTGCCTTCTCGGCTTCTCGAGCCGCCTGCTGGAGCTCCTTCAGCCTGTTGAACTCCTTCACGGTCAGGCTGCGTCCCGGCTCGCTCAGGGCGTAGTCGCTGAGGTAGTAGGTGGCAAAGGTCTGATGCCACCCGGCGTTGTACCAGCGGCTCGTCACCTTTTCGGCGAAGGCCAGCAGATCGGCGTCGTTTTCGATATGGCCAAAGCCTCGGACGGTGAAGATGAACTCGTCTCGGCTGTACGTCGGTTTTCCGTTGACATAGCCGTACACGTTTGGATCGTATTTCATGGTGTGCTCCTTTCTACTTGGCCCGGGGTTCCCGGGGATCTTGGCGTTTTTAGCAGCAGGCGAAGATCGCGGCGATCTGCGCCTTGGTCGCTCTCTGGTAGCTGGAATAAAAAACACGACCGCCGACTTCTTGGTTGATGGCATAGTGGCCGTCGGCGTAGCGCTTAATGAGCCACACTTTGCGAGGGTTCCACTTGTCAACCTTGCGTGTCAGGGTCGTGTTGTTTCTTCTGCTTCTCATGGGGGTCTCCTTTCTTCGGCCCGGCGCTGCCGGGTGTTCTTGGCTACTGTGCGGCCGGTGCTCGTTTACCTCTGCGCTTGAAGCTCTCACGCAGCCGCCTCTCGGCGAGCTCTGCGCTGTACCCTTCGCGCTGGTTGGCGTCCAGCGCGCCGGTCGCGCCTCGCTGGAGTTCCTTGTAGATCGTGGTGTGGTGAACGCTCAGGCGGGCCGCAATATCGACCGGCCGATCTCCGAGCAGATGCCACGCCTCGATCTTCTTCCTGTCCTCGAAGGTCAGGTAGCGGTACTTTCCCGTCAGTCTCACCTCCGTCCTATGGGGTTGTAGTAAAGAAAAAACGCACAGCCGACTCGTTTGAGTCTCTGTGCGTTTAATGATAATGGATGGCATTTCGATTGTTTTACAGCTCAATTCTGGACAGATGTTCATTTTTCGATTATACTTGAAATAGTGATCCTTACCGATACCCCAATTTTTAGACTCCGATGGAGGTAATCTCTATGACAGTTCTGGAAAATATGCAGGCTGTGCTTCCCAGTCTCCCCAAAAACGAGCGCAAAGCCGCAGAATACCTGCTGAACTATCCGCACGATATCCAGCGCCGAAGCGCTGAGCTCATTGCACAGGATGCCGGCATCTCACGCAGTGCCATCGTTCGTTTATGCCAGAAACTCGGATATCAGGGATGGTCTGAGTTCAAATATGCCTATCTTCATGAACCGGCTCTGGCAGCTTCTGCACAGGAGCACAACATCCTGACCCGGTACGAAAACATTATCCAAAAGCTCCGTCAAGGGGTCGCCGCTGATCAGCTTCAGACGATCGTTCAGATCATCCACCGGGCCAATCGCGTTATCACTCTTGGCAACTATCACTCTGGCATGTCTGCACAGCAGATGGCTTTTCGTCTGAATCGTTCCGGCATCGACAGCCACTTTATGAATGATACTTCGCAGATGGAATGCTATGTTTCCTTCATCCGATCTGATGATGTTGTATTTATTTTTTCTCTCAGCGGTGATCCGCTTTATGAATCCCTTGTGGAACAATATGTTCAACGAGGAGCATCGGTCATCCTCATCACCATGTCGACCCGTACCACTCTCGCAAAACTTGTTACCCAGACGGTTGTGCTTCCTTTCCTTAGCCACGAGCGATGCAATTATCTTCTAGATGATGCGATTACTTTTTTCATGTTTATTGAGATGATCATAGAAGCGCTTCATGAAGAAAGCTCTAAGCAGTAAAATAGAAGATATTAAGCTGAGGTAACAATGAAAAATTTGAACTTTCTAATCAAACCGGCTTCAAGTCTGTGCAATATGCGTTGTCGCTACTGTTTTTATGAAGATGAAGCAGTCAATCGTACAGAAGCCAGCACTGGCCGAATGACGACTGAAACTGTCGATTGTTTGATTCAACAAGCCTTTGCTGCATTGGATAACAGGAACAGTAGCGTGACGTTCGCCTTTCAGGGAGGAGAACCAACACTTGCTGGGCTGGATTACTACCGTTATTTTGTTGAAAAGGTTTACCAGCATAACGCAAACCACGTCCACGTGAATTTTGCAATTCAGACAAATGGCCTGATGATTGATGAACAGTGGGCTGTTTTTCTGGCAGAAAATCGCTTCCTAGTGGGAATCAGTATAGATGGCACAAAAGCTTTTCATGATGAATTACGCCCAGATGCTTTTGGAAGATCCACATGGGCTCGCGTGACAAAAGCACTTTCTCTTTTGCAAAAAAATAAAGTTGATACAAACATCCTCTGTGTTGTTACACGATCGTGTGCAAAAAGCCCTGTCAAAGTGTATCATACGCTTCAGAAACTTGGTGGTAACTATCTGCAATTTACGCCGTGTCTTGATCCATTAGGTAAACCTCGTGGCAGTATGCCATATTCCATTACACCGGAACTTTATGGACACTTTTTATGTGGGTTATTTGATGAATGGTATCGGGATTGGCAAGCTGGTCAGTATACAAGCGTCCGTTTATTTGACGACTATATCTATCTTGCTATGGGAATGCCTGCAGGAACATGTGCCACAAGTGGAAGCTGTGGAAATTATCTTGTGATGGAAGGAAACGGTTCTCTCTATCCTTGTGACTTTTACTGTTTAGACGAATGGAAACTGGGGGTAGTGAAGGATACGTCATTTGTCGAAATCATGCAATGCGATAAGGAGCGCCGTTTTTTGAAGGACGGAGCAGAACATCCTGCTGAGTGTAATTCATGCCGCTGGCGAAGAATGTGCTTCGGAGGCTGTAAACGGGATTGGTATGTAGATTCCACGGGAAATCATAACTATTTGTGTGGCGCTTTCCAGATGTTTTTTGAACATTCATTTCCCAGAATCGAACAAATTGCAAAACAACAGAAAGCTTGTTTATATTGAGCTTTCTTGGATTTTTTAGAAAGACCTTGTATTTATTGAAGTTGCGTGATATATTATACGAAATTAAAGATTGGCAAACGTATTATCGTTCAATGATATATAAATGGAGGTGACCGCTATGACCGCCGTGATCTACGCCCGCTATTCCAGCGACAACCAGCGCGAAGAATCCATTGAGGGTCAGATTCGTGAATGCACGGCCTATGCCGAAAAGAACGACATCACCATCGTCAAGCACTACATTGATCGTGCCATCTCTGCTAAAACAGATAATCGCCCGCAGTTCCAACAGATGATCAAAGACAGCGACAAGAAGCTGTTTGACATCGTTCTGGTCTGGAAACTCGACCGTTTTGCCCGGAACCGCTACGACAGCGCACGGTACAAGACCCAGCTGAAGAAGAACGGTGTCAAGCTCATGTCGGCCACAGAAATCATCTCCGAGGGGCCGGAGGGCATCATTTTGGAGTCGGTGCTGGAGGGCTATGCAGAATACTACTCCGCTGACCTTGCCGAAAAGGTTGTCCGTGGACAGACGGAGAATATCCTGAAAGGTCGCTGCAATGGTGGGCGTGGAACGTTTGGTTATACGCTGGATTCCGAGCGAAAATTTCACATCGATCCGCTTGCCTCCCCTTTCGTGCTGGAAGCGTTCAGGAAGTACCGGGATGGTCTTACGATGAAAGAAATTCGGGACTGGCTGAATGAAAATGGCATCAAGAACCCGGTCGGCAGCGCGTTCACCTATAACAGTGTCGAACATATGCTCAAGAATCGGCGTTACATCGGAGAACTGAAATTCCGGGACGTGGTCGTGCCCGATGCGATTCCGCCCATCGTGCCGCTGGAATTGTTCGATGATGTGCAGGAAAAGATTGTCAAAAACAAGAAAGCCCCTGCTCGGAGAAAGGCAGAGGACGATTACCTGCTGACAACCAAGTTGCACTGCGGCTGCTGTGGCGCACTGATGTTTGGTGAGAGCGGTACGAGCCGGACGGGAGAAGTCCACCGATACTATAAATGTGCTACCGCCAAAAAACACAAGGGCTGCAAGAAAAAGACTGTCCGTAAGCAGTGGCTGGAAGATTTGGTGGTCAACCAGACCATGCAGCTTGTCCGGGATGATGCCGCAATGGAATCCATAATTGCCAAGGTCATGGAGCTGCAAGACCGGGAGAATACCAATCTTCCCCTCTATGAGAAGCAGCTCCGGGATGCGGAATCGGGTATTCAGAATATGCTCAATGCGATTCAAGCCGGAATCCTGACCAGTTCCACCAAGGAGCGATTGGAGCAACTCGAAGAAACCAAGCGTGAGCTTGAAGCCCGCATTGCGGAAGAAAAGCTGGCAAAGCCGAAAATCAAAGAGGAATTTATCCGCTTCTGGCTGATGCGGTTCCGCAAGCTGGACATGAGCCTGAAAGACCAGCGGCAGGCACTTGTGGATACGTTCATCAATGCGATTTACCTGTATGATGATAAGGTTCTCATTACCTTTAACTATAAAGAAGGGACACAGACTGTGACTTTTGGAGAAGCGACAGAAGTTGCATCCGAGGAAAACGGTTCGGATTTGGATTGCATTCCTGCACCATGACGAATGTTCTTACAGCATTTAGCTGTCAAAGAACATTCGTCATTTTTTATTTGCTAAATAGCGACATCACAGGGGGCGTAGTTCACAACTACGCCTTTTCTTGTATTCACCGATACATCGGGTGTCGGCAAAGGAAGTGCGCTTGGAATCTCGATGGTACCCACACAGTTATAGTGAATACGGAGCCGCTGCTCCCATACACCGTTGACCTTTTCTGCATTGAACACTTCGATTTTTTCCACCAGTTCATTCAGCATCCGGGGTGTCAGCTTTTTTGCTCTGGTGTACTTGCGAACCAGACTGATGAACATATCCGTTGTCATGGTGCGGCTGCTCTGCTTTTCGATTTCGGAGCGGAGCTGTTTGATTTTCTCGGTCAGCTCCTTTTGCTCGTCCTCATATCTCCGGGACATTCTGGAAAAGCGTTCATCAGAGATCTTGCCGGAAACATTGTCCTCATAGATGCGCTCAAAGAGGCCGTCCAGTTCTTCATCACGGGCAAGGAGTGCTTTCAACTCTTTCTCTTTCAGCTTGCGGTCGGCTTCGTCTGCCTGCTGGGAGTGCCCGATAACAGCCTTCAAAAAGTCGTCCTCATAGAGGCTGGCAAACTTGGTCAGCCGCTGAATCTCGCCCAGCACCACTTCTTCCAGAAAATCCACACGGATGTAATGGGTGGATTGGCAGGTGCCACGGTTGCCCTTGTAGTTGGAGCAGTTGAAATACTTGATTTCCGGGTTGCCCTGATTGAAGTGGAAGTGCAGATTGCAGCCGCAGTCTGCGCAGACAAGTAAGCCAGAGAACATATTGTGTTCTCCGTTGCTGGTACGGCGTTTGCGCATTTTTCCGCGTTTCTGCTGTACCTGCTCAAACACGGCACGTTCAATGATGGGTTCGTGAACATCTTGGAACACCACCCAATTTTCCGGGTCGTTATGAATCCGCTTCTTGTTCTTGTAGGACTTGGAGTAGGTTTTGAAGTTCAGAACATCACCACAATACTCCTGCTGGTACAGAAGATGGGTAATCGTGGAGCCATTCCACTTGGTGGCGGGGCGCGTCTTGGTCTTTCCGGGACGGCCGATGCCTTTCTGAATCCAGTAGGCCTGCGGCGTCAGGATGCCTTCCTTTTCAAACTGGGTGGCAATCTGTTCCGTGCCAAAGCCCTCCAACGTCATATCAAAAATGCGCCGGACAACTTGTGCAGCTTCTTCATCAATGACCCAATGCTTGGGATTGTTCGGGTCCTTGATATATCCATAGGGAGGAAGCCCCATCGGTTCGCCGGAGTTGCCTTTGATTTTATTACTGATACGGCGTTTCTTGCTGATGTCGCGGGCATACCACTCATTGAACAGGTTTCGGATGGGTGCCAGTTCATTTTCTCCCTCGGCCGTGTCGATGTTGTCCGAAACGGCAACAAGTCGGATGTCATGGTCCGGGAAAAATTCTTCTGTCAGCCGCCCGACCTCGATATAGTTTCGGCCCAGACGGGAAAGGTCTTTGACGAACACAGCGGAGGCTTTCCCTTGTTCAAGTTGCTGCATCATTTCAACGAAACCGGGACGGTTCATGGTCACGCCGGAAATGCCATCATCCAGAAAGTGAACCAGATTGGTATAGCCTTTTTCCTTTGCAACTTTGGTGAGCAGTTTCTTTTGGTTGCCGATGCTGTAACTCTCGCCCTCCAAATTATCATCACGGGAAAGACGCTCATAGAGAAAAGCGGTTGCTTCACGGGATTTCTTGTTACTCGACTGTTTCATACTCGCTCCTTTCTTGGGACAGTCGAATAGCAAATTCACTTGTACACCTATATTATAACACAATCCGCTTTCTCTGTCCGCTGCCTCCCGAAAGGTCATTATAATTTTTCGCTTTCGGATTTCATCAGCCGGAGAAGAACTTCTCCTAAGGTCTGGGAACTTTCTTCTTTGAACACCGGCTCAACGATAAAGGAGCGATTGCCAATACGATAAGTCGAATCCAGAGTAAGCATCTCTGGATTTTTTGTTTTTTCCGGGTTTGTCTTTTTCGCTTGCATCGTAAAAATCCCCTTTCTTAAAAATCAAAAAATGAGCCAACGGATGGCTGCTGGCAGCAACCCACGGGAATCTCACCCCTGCATTCCTCATGCAGCCCTACTCATTGCCTGCGACGCTCTGAACGCTCGGACTTTGACGGTAAGGGAGTATCAGCCTGCCTGTATGTCATGGCCCGCAAGCAGCCGCGCTTGCATTGCGGCGTGGTGGTGATCGCTCCACTTTTCAGAGAAAAGCATCGTGGCGCACCCGCCGTCCGGCTCGATACAGACAGCAACGTATCCGTTTGCCCTATGATGCACCGCCATTGTCCTGCGGGCATATTTTTCAAGGTGCTGTCCCGAAACGTGGAAAGGGTCAGC
>NZ_QXJA01000016.1:0-53455 GCF_022750605.1 Faecalibacterium sp. BCRC 81149
ATTTTCCAATGTAGGTGAAACCGATGCAGGAACGGGCTGCGGCAGCTCGAAAATCACATAGTCTGCACCACGCAGCCGCCCTTTCTCGTCCCGTTCTCTGGAACGCTGGATGTAGCCCGCCTGTTCCAGTTCCCGGATGGCCTGCCGTATCGCGTCGATGCTTTCCCGGTTGATACGGGCCAGCCCTTGCAGGGTGTAGTCCCAATCTTCCGGCAGGGAGAGCATTTGGGAGAGTAAGCCTTTGGCTTTCAGGGACAAGGCCCGGTTCCGCAGGTGGTGGTTTGACATGACCGTGTAGCCGCTGTTCTTTTCTACCCGAAAAACTGCCATTTCACGGATGCCTCCTTTCGTTGCAAACAAAAAAAGCAGCGTCCATTTGCTCCCGGTGATGGGAGAAGTGAACGCTGCGCGTACTTGATAATTTTTAGGTTGTGTGGTATATAAAAGGCAACTATATTTCAAACACGGCTGCCCATCGGGGTGCGATACAAGCAAGTTGCTATCCGATGACCTTGAAAACGAATTGTACTACGATAGTTTTTGAAAAGTTCTGTATCACTACTCGCACCAGTTCCAACAGTGTCGTTTCCAATTCCAATCAGGCAAAGGACATTCATTTTAACCTGTTCGCCCAGCCAAACGGCGGTCGGCTGCTTGCTGTTTTGCTTGTCGGCATTGGTCTGTGGGCAATCCTCCAACTGATCGTGGGCGGTGCAGTTCAACTGGGATATGCTCATTTTAATCTGAACCTTGTAGATGGAAATGATGCTGCCATCTCGGACTTGTTCTCTCAGAAAGACCGTCTGTGGGATGGCTTCTGCATGAAATTCCTGCAGGGTCTGTACATCGCCCTCTGGTCGCTGCTGTTGGTGATTCCGGGAATCGTGAAAACATACAGCTATGCGATGACACCTTACATCATGTCCGAACATCCTTCGCTGACCGCAAATGAAGCGATCACAGAATCCCGGCGGATCATGAATGGCAACAAATGGCGGCTGTTCTGTCTGGATTTCAGCTTCATTGGCTGGGAGTTGCTCTGTTCGTTGCCACTGTATGCCGGGGGTTTTCTGGTTCTCAAATATTTCACCGGTTCAGAGGCTATGGTGATTTCTCTTGTTCTTCTGCTGACAATTCCATTGAGCATTGGCTTCTTTTTTGTACGCCCCTATGAGGAAGCTGCATGGGCCACTTTCTACCGCGATATTACCGCAGCACCTACCGAACCGGATGAAGCATACTGACTTTTATACTATTTCGCAGATGTGACCGGATTTTCGAGGTGGTCTGCGTATGGATAAGAAACCTGACCGTTCCGAAATAATTACAATGAGCCTCTTGTATGCTTTAACGCTGGTGCTTACGGTATTAAAAGTGACGAGAACGTTTTCACTGCCTTGGTTGTGGGTACTGGGTCCACTTTGGCTTGGCACACGTCGGTACTGTGATTAGGGCTGCTTGCGCTGGGAGATCTCTCCCAGCGTTTTCTCTATGAAAGAAAGTTGCTGGAGAAAAAAATTCTCCAGCAACTTTGTCTTTGATGAATAAAGGAAATTTTTTGTTTAACGATTCTCACTATTATTTGATTTAGTGATTTTTTTCTTCTTTGGAGAAACCAGTTTGTGACCGGAATAAATGGACATACCCATACAAAGCAATGAAGAATAGGCAAAGTATTTATGCGCAGTCATAGATTTTTTGATTCCAGAATAAATGCATCCCAACATACAGAAAAGTGCGCCTAAGGACCAGTATTTATGTGATTTCATGATTTGATACCTCCTTTGATTTAACTGATTCAATTATAACGTTTTTTTACGAAAATGCAAGCATTACCGGGAACGCTTGTTCATCTTTTTCGGTGAGCCGGTATAGGTGAGCAGCCACTGCTTGCCTTTTCGGAGGCGTGCTTCCTTTCGCTCAGCCTTCGTCAATTTCTTTTTCTTTGCCATTTGCAAAATCTCCCGGATTTTTTCCTGATGACTTTAAGTTGCGCTTTTTCGGTGCTGTCAGCTCATAGCTCAAAGAAAGCAGATCTTTGATAGCATCATCCAGTTCCGGTTTGCCAAGCTGAATACTGAGCCATTTTTCCTTGTTCATGTGATAGGCCGGAAAATAGCCGTCCTGCCTGCGAAGAGAGCCGATCAGCAGCGGATCGCTTTTCACATTAAGGACATCAACGATGCCTGCCTTCGGCAGTCCCAACTTATCAGCTGATACTTCCAGAACTACACCATACCATTTATTATTGTCGTTGTGCCGCAGCACAGCATTCCAGTCATGCCAGGGGTATTCCGGCTCTGTGCCGTACTGTTGGCGTATCCATGTAAATAATTCTTGTCGTGTCATCTCTTAAGTTAATTTTTTACGATAAAATCTTGTACGCTTAGATAAAATTAGTATAATACTTTTATTCTCTTATTCTCTGTATTTTGAAGGGGTAAATCCATAATACCTTTTGAATATTTCAATCAATCTACTGGGGTTGGAGTATCCAACAATTCTTGAAATTTCCGCAATGGTGAGGTCGGTCTGAATAAGCATGTGCTCGGCTACAGAGATCCTTTTCCTCTGAATGTATTCGGTAATGGACATATTATAAACTGACTTAAATAGCTTTTTCATCTTGCTTTCACTCATACATGCAATGGTGGAAAGCGTCTGTAATGTAATATTAAAACTGTAATGTTCATCCATGTAATGCGTTAGTTCATCTAATGCCTGTAAATCTGTTTCGTTGATGGATCGGGCATTCTCTTCATTTAGTCTGTTTTCTTTCAAATAAGAAGCAAGAATCGAGATGATTTCATATATTTTTGCTTCTACTGTAATTCTGGACGCTTTCATGGAAAGCAGATACTCATATAGGCTTTGCATAGCACGATTGACATTTGGTAAATAAAATTTCCCTTTTTCTTTGAAGAAATCAGAAAAGTTCACTTCAAGATCACCGGAAATTTCCTGGAGATACTGATCAATAAATTCCTGGTCAAACTGCACAGTAATACATCTTAATGGAATCTGAGGATGATAAATAGCTTTGTACTTTTCAGATGGTTCATAACAGCGCAATGTATTCGGAGAAACATTTTGATACGGATAAAATTCATCTCCTGCGCCACTAATATAGAGAGCAAGTACATATCCAGGCCCAATATGTTCTCCAACCACGGTTTCCTGATTAAATCGTATGTCTGTCACTGTAATGACGAAATCGTGGTGAACCTCATTCGTCCATTGAAATCCGATTCCATATTTCTGATTGATCTTATAATATGTTCCGTACTCTATTGGATTCTTTATCGATTCAACAAAGAAATCCTCTCGTTTAACTTCTATCATTGGCCCCTCCAAAGATACCTCGGTTAGATTTGTTAGTACCTTGTTCAGACTTTATATCTGTTTTGCCCTTTACAGTTATCCGCAACTAATTATAATAAAAGAGCAGATGTCTGTCAAACCGTTTTTTAGCAAAAAGGAGGCTCGGATTTGAAGTCAATTCGTTGTTTATATAAAAAACTGTTGCAATATGTCCCGGATAAAAGAATTTGGGCATATTCTTCTATGGCATTGTCTGCCGCTGCCGTCTGCTCATATATGGGAGCTTATTGGTTTCTCTGGCAATGCATTGTGTCCATTCTGGTTATCCCCGCATATGAGAAGGCTATGTATGATGCAATTATCGTAGTCGCACTTATGATTTTACGAGGCATCCTCAACATTGCATCGGCAACGTGTTCCCACTATTTAGGCTTCCGGCTTGAAACAAACTTAAGAAAAAATGGGCTTCATAAATTATTGGATGCCTCTTCTTCCTTTTTTGACCACAACAGTTCTGGAGAGATTCGAAAAGTTATTGATGATAACGCAGCAGAAACACACAAAACAGTGGCCCATTTGATTCCAGACAACATCACTGCTGTTATGACGCCGGTATTAATGTTTGTG
Source organism: Faecalibacterium sp. BCRC 81149 (assembly GCF_022750605.1). NCBI lineage: Bacteria > Bacillati > Bacillota > Clostridia > Eubacteriales > Oscillospiraceae > Faecalibacterium > Faecalibacterium sp. BCRC 81149. The sequence continues at coordinate 3,949 of NZ_QXJA01000016.1, forward strand.
CTGATGTTTGCAATTGATTACCGCCTTGGTATTCTCTTGATCCTTATAACTGTAATTGGTGTTCTTCAGTATCGTAAAATGTCCGGTGGTACTGAATTTCTGTCTGGCTATTCAGCGGCGCTTCAAAAGATGAGTGCGGCAACAGTAGAATATGTCAGAGGAATGCAGATCATAAAAATCTTCGGTGTAACTGTACAGTATTACAAAACTCTGATTAACTCGATCAAAGAGTACAAACAGTACGTCTATCAGTATAGCCTCAGCTGTAAGAATCCCTACGTTGGATTCCAGGTTCTGTTCAACGTGTTTTATGCTTTTGCTGTACCAGCCGCAGTTGTATTCATCAGCTATGGAGAACCTGCTATGCTAATCCTGGCAAAGATTGTTTTCTTTGCAGTATTCTCCGGAGCTGTATTTACTTCTTTCACATCGATCATGTTTACGGGGCAGGATAACTTTGGCGCACAAAATACGCTGAATCAGCTTGATGAGCTGACTACTTCTATGGATCAGGCAAAGCTTCCACATGGAAACGAAGAGACCTTCCAAGATTTCAATGTTGAATTTCGTCATGTTGACTTTAAGTATGATGACAACTTCGTGCTGAAGGATTTCAGCCTGACACTTCATCAGAATAAAACTTATGCGCTCATCGGGTCTTCCGGGGGAGGAAAATCTACCATTGCAAAGCTGATTTCAGGTTTTTATCCTGTCGATGGCGGCGAAATTCTGATTGGTGGAAAGAACATTCAGAGTTATTCTGAAAAAGCTCTCATTCAGAACATCGCATTTGTTTTCCAGCGCAGTCAATTACTAAAGACCTCAATTTACGAAAATGTCCGAATCGGAAATCCTCAGGCAACACGGCAGCAGATTATGGATGCACTTGACGCAGCGAACTGCACATCCATCCTTGACAAATTCCCCCAGCGGGAGATGACCGTCATAGGGGCAAAGGGCGTATACCTTTCCGGTGGTGAGGTGCAAAGGATCGCCATTGCAAGGGCTATTCTAAAGAATGCGAATATCGTCATTATGGATGAGGCTTCTGCAGCTGCAGATCCGGAAAATGAATACGAGTTGCAGCAGGCTTTCCAAAAACTGATGAGGGGCAAAACAGTTATCATGATTGCACACAGGCTGTCCTCTATTCAGAATGTAGACCAGATCCTGTTTGTCCAGAATGGAAAAGTTGTGGAACAGGGAACCCACAATGAACTGATGGCCTGCAATGGACGTTATAAGGATTTTCAGGATGTATACTGCAAGGCAAATCAGTGGAGGTTGGCATGATAAAGACATATCTAAAAAGAGCCTTCCAGCTGAGTGATTCGGGTGTGAAGGGCCTTGCAAAATCAATCTGGTCATTCTTTCTCTATTATGTTTCTTTTGTACCGCCGATGATCTGTGTTTTTCTGTTTGCAGACAGGCTGTTGAATGGAAATGCCGGGAAACCGGTGGTATATCTCCTGTTTATGCTGGCAGCGACCCTGGTGATGTACTTAGTTATTAACTATAACTATAAAACGACCTATGATGAAACCTACCAGGAATCTGCAAATTTAAGAATTGATCTGGCGGAACAGCTTTCCAAACTGCCCCTATCCTATTTTTCAAAGCACAATTTGTCTGACCTTGCTCAAACAATCATGGCAGATGTGGCTTCGATTGAGCATGCTTTTGCGAACGCAGTGGCTAATTCCATAGGGTTTGCAATTTACTTTTTGGTTATCAGCGTAGCCCTTCTGATCATGAATTGGAAATTAGGTCTCTGTGTATTGCTTCCCGTTCTTACTTCTGCTTCGGTTCTTTTCTTGACAAAGAAACTGCAGGTCAGAGATGTAAATAAACATTATGATAAGTTGAGAGATATTTCCGAAAGCTTTCAGAATGCAATCGAACTGAATCAGGAAATTAAAAGCTATGGGTTGAAAGAAAAAGTAGAAGCTCAAATGGACCAGCAGTTGGATGAGTCAGAAAATCTTCAATGGAAAGCTCAGATCACCCAGACGATTCCTGTTACAATCGGCCAGACTTTATCTATTCTTCCTATTGGAATCACGGCGACTGTTGGCCTTTCAATGCTCGCCTCCGGTCAGGTAAGTATCCTGATTCTTCTGGGCTATATTATTATGGCGGCGAAACTCAGCGGGGCCATGGGTGGTGTTTTGCTCTATCTGACGGAAATCTTTTATTTGGACGCAAGAATTGCCCGGATTGGTGAAATCAAGAATCATGAACTTCAGGGTGGAGAAAAGGCAGTCCTTTCAGATTTCAATGTAGAAATAAAGGATGTTTGTTTTTCCTACCAGAAAGACACCCAGGTGATTCGCCATGCATCCTTTACGGCGGAGCAAGGACAGGTAACCGCATTGGTCGGTCCCAGCGGCTGCGGAAAAACAACAATGCTTAAGCTCATCAGCAGACTATATGATGCAGATTCCGGTACCGTTCAGATCGGAGGAACCGACATACGAGAAATTCACACTGATAGCTTGTTCAAGTATGTTTCCATTGTTTTTCAGGAAGTCATTCTATTTAATACTTCTATTATGGAAAATATTCGCCTTGGGCGGCTGGATGCTTCTGACGAAGAAGTAATACGAGCTGCAAAACTGGCTGGTTGCAATGAGTTTGTCAGCCGTCTGCCAGACACCTACCAGACAATAATCGGGGAAAATGGAGCCAAACTCTCCGGCGGAGAACGTCAGCGGCTGTCCATTGCCAGAGCAATCCTGAAGGATGCTCCAATTATCATTCTGGATGAGATTGCTGCATCGTTAGATGTGGAAACAGAAGTCCAGATACAGACTGGATTAAATCATTTGATTCAAGGCAAGACCGTGATTGTTATTTCACACAGACTGAAGTCTATTGAAAATGCAGATAAGATCGTCGTTATGAAAGCAGGTACGGTAGAAGCCTGCGGAAAACATGCTCATCTGCTGAAACAGTCGCCCACATATAGAAAGATGATTGAAAAGTCCAATCTGGCAGAGAAATTTAACTACTAAGCAGGTTACCCTTCAGATGCAGACCGCACTGTAGGGTAACATAAAGGCATTTGATTAACTATGTCTAACTGATTTCTGATGTGAGGAGGTGCATTATTTGAAGAAATATATTGGAAAAAGGATCATTAACTTCCTCATTGTGCTGGTAGGCGTCAGCATTCTAAGTTTTTTGTTGATTGCTTGGTCCGGAAAAGATCCTGCAGAAATTATTGCACACCGAGGCGTATCCAATCCTACGCCGGAACAGATTGAGATGATTCGGGTGGAAATGGGATTGGATCAACCTCTCCCTGTGCGATATATTCAGTGGCTTTCCGGAATGTTTACAGGAGAACTTGGGACTTCTTTGACCACTCATCAACCGATTGTAAAGGATCTGCACAAGTATCTGGCTACGACCACATCTCTTGTAGGGATGGCCATTCTATGGATTATCGTACTCACCGTTCCGATTAGTTTGCTCTGTGCCAGAAAGCGGAACCGCCTTTTCGATCAGGTTACCAGAGGCATTACTATCTGCGGTATTTGTATGCCAACTTTCTGGCTGGGATTCCTTCTTCTACTGTTCTTTGCGATTCATCTGAAATGGTTCAGTGTCTTACCAAGTCCAGGTTGGAGGGGCTTTTTACTACCTTCATTTGCCCTGGCGGTCCCCAGTTCGTGTTCACTCATCCGAATTATGCGTTCCTCTCTTCTGGCTGAATTATCTTCTGATTATGTTCGGTTTGCAAAAGCCCGTGGACTATCTGCCAACAGAATCCTGGTATGCCACATTCTGCGAAATGCCTTACCGCCTGTTGTTACAATTTTCTTTCAGCAATTCGGCTTTCTAATTGCCGGAGGGGCGGTAATCGAAAGTGTTTTTTCAATCAAGGGAATCGGAACTTATCTGGTGGACAGTGTGATTGCAGCAGATACGATTGCAGTTTCTACCTGTATAGTCGTCATTGCAGCAATTTTTGTCGTCGCAAATTTCATGGCAGACATAATCAACCGTCTGCTTTGTCCATGGATGGTGAGGGAAGAAAATGATACATAAGCTACTCAAAAGGCCGCAGGCAATTATCGGTCTGTGCCTGATTGCTATTGTGATTGTGATTGCGATTGCAGCACCTGCTTTTTCGCCTCACGACCCTGAATTGGTGAATTTATCGCAAAAGTATGCTCAGCCTGACGCAGAATACCCTCTTGGAACAGATCAATTGGGCAGGTGTACCTTATCAAGGCTGCTGTATGGAGCCAGATATTCCATCGGAATCAGTTTACCTGTGCTGCTGATTTTGTCTGTGATTGGTCTGATTGTCGGTACTTTTAGCGCCTGTGCTGGAGAAAAAGCAGACCATTTCATTACTATACTCTGTGATGTGTTTATTGCTTTTCCTTCTCTTATCATTGCTATTGCTGTTATAGGCGTTCTGGGGAACGGACTCCAAAACATTGCCGTTTCTGTTGTGATAGCGACCTGGGCTTGGTTTGTTCGTGTTGTCAGATCTTATTCCGTTCAAGAAATGGGTAAAGATTATATCTTGGCAGCCCGGATTTCTGGGTGCAATACAGGAAAGCTGGTCTTCAGACATCTGATTCCTAACATTCTGCCACAGTTTCTTGTGTATGTTTCCACTGGTGTCGCTTCTTCCATCATTATGGTTTCCAGCTTTGCTTTCCTCGGACTTGGCCTTCCCTCCGGCACACCGGAATGGGGTGCCATGTTAAATGATGCCAGGACAGCGCTTTACTCTCATCCGGAATTGCTAATCTATCCAGGCTTGTGCATCTTCGTAACGGCAGCAGGCTTCAATTTATTTGGAGAAGCACTCCGTGATATTCTGACGCCGGAGGAGGACAGCCTATGATGCCATCACTTATAATTGATCATTTAAGCATTAATCTTCGGCCAGGCACGGATAACTTGGTTTCTGAAATATCCTTTGCAATCAAAGAAGGAGAGTCTTTGATCTTGTTAGGCCAGTCAGGCAGCGGCAAAACAATGACCTGTAGTGCGGTGCTAAACTTATTGGACCCTAAAAAATTTAAGGTGTCGGGTTCCGTTTTCTTCGGCGAGACTGATCTTTTGAATTCGTCAGAAAAGCAGAGACGAGGAATATACGGAAACCAGATTGTCTATATCCCGCAAAATCCAATGACTGCATTGGACCCTTCTATGCGTATTGGCAGACAGATGGATGAAACGCTACGGCTTCATTCCGACAAATCCCGCCAGCAACGTTACAACTATATTCTGCGGCTTCTGCATGATGTAGGCTTAGATGATCCTGACAGGGTATACAGAGCATACCCCCATATGCTTTCCGGAGGAATGCTTCAGCGTGTCATTATCGCAATGGCTATGATGCTTGATGCAAAATTCGTGCTTGCCGATGAGCCAACAACTGCTTTGGATGTGATTCACAGAAATGGAATCATAGATTTATTTTCGCAGATGAAAGCAAATGGTGTTGGGATTCTTATGGTAACTCATGATTTCGCAACAGCTCTTCAATTAGGTGGAAACATATTGGTGATGAAGGAAGGAAAAATTATAGAATCCGGTGAAGTTCAATCTGTCTTCGATCATACCACAGAACCTTATACAAGGTCGCTGATTGAAGCTTACTCCCTTTCCTATGCTTTCACGAAAGGGGCGGAATCATGATTAAAGTCAACAACCTATCAAAAGAATTTCACGAACAAGGCGCAAGCAACGAGCTTCTGGCCGTTGATCATGTAGATTTTACTATTCAGAATGGTTCATTTTGCGCTTTGGTAGGAGAAAGCGGATCTGGTAAAAGCACTTTGGCTCAGCTCATGTGCGGTCTTCTGGTTCCATCTTCTGGAGAGGTACTGTTTGAAGGAAAAAACATTTCCCTCTGCCGGGGCAAGCAAAAGCAGGTACTGCAATCTAAAATACAGCTGATTCTTCAGGATGGCAAGGGAGCAATGGACCCTCGCTTTACGGTATATCAAATCATTGCAGAGCCAATTCGCAATTTCAGAAAACTCAGCAAAAAGGAAGAAGAACGGGAAATCAATGATCTTCTTACCATGATGGAGCTTCCCGAAGAGATCAAGCTGCGAAAAGCTCATGAGCTATCCGGTGGACAACAAAAACGTGTATGTATTGCAAGAGCGTTAGCGGCTCAACCGGATGTGTTGATTTTTGATGAAGCAGTCAGTGGGCTGGATGTCCTGGTTCGTAAACATATTCTTGATTTGCTGAAGCGACTCCATCAGGAGCGAAAAATGACTTGCTTTTTCATTACCCATGACCTGGACGTTGCGCTATATCTTGCAGACCGTGTAATGGTGATGCGCTGCGGTAAGATTATCGAAGACCGTACATTTCACGGTTCGACAGACTGCTTTACACATCCGTATACCAAGCTTCTGCTGCATTCTATTGCTCCATATTTGGGTTAAACCATTCAATAAATACGTATACCCTGCTGAAAAGCATGATATAACAATAAATAAAGGAGATTTTGTACATGAAACTGAAAAAACTTTTAGCTTTCGGACTCGCACTTGTGATGTGCCTTGCTATGGCAGCTTGCGGCGCGAACCCTGACGAGAAACCGGAGGAATCCACCTCTCAGACCGATGCAGAGCCGGTCTCAATCACTGTCACCGAGAATTGGGACTTTTCTGTAGGCTTCTATCCTGTCATCACGCCTATGGTATCCAGCACTTACGGTGCCGGATTCTGGAGTCGTAATTTTTACAACACTCTGGTAAGCTACGATGATAACGGGAAGATTCAGGGCGAGTTGGCTGAAACCTGGGAAATCAGTGATGACGGCAAGACTTACACCTTCCATCTGCGTGATGGTGTCAAATTTTCTGACGGTACTCCTCTGACTTCCGAGGCAGTAAAGATGACCCTTGAAGCAGTAGTAACCAATCTGGGGCCCCAGAATGGTGCCTTCGGTAAGCTCACTACTTTGTTTGACAAGCTGGAAACCCCGGATGAAAAAACCTTTGTAATGACTTTGAAGACCCCTTATTACGCTGCTCTTGACAATCTGACCATGGCGCTGCCTTTTGGTATTGTGAATCCCGCAGCCTTTGAAGGCGGCGTAGAAAAGGCTTACGAGAATTGCGTGAGTGCAACTATGGGTACTGGTCCCTATATGTTTGACCGGGTCGAGGAAGATACCTATACCTTTATCCGCAATCCCTACTACTGGGGCGAAGCTCCTGAAGTGGACGAGTTCAAGGTCAAAGTGATTCCTGATAATGCTGCAAAAATTCTTGCTCTGCGCAACGGCGAAATCGATGCAATTCTCGGCTCCAGCAGACTTAGCGCAGAAGGCTACACGGAAATTTCCCAGGATGCCGCTTTCGGTCACGCCATGGATGACAGCACCAACCAAACTCGTTATCTGGGTATGAACCTGAATAAGGCTCCCTTTAATGATCCTCTTGTAAGGGAAGCAATATCCTACGCTGTTAATCAGCAGGAGTTGGAAACCTCTGTTTTCGATGGCCTGGAGACTGCTGCCGAAACCCTCTTTACGAATGAAAAGCCCAACTGCGGTGTGGAGGTTAAGACCTATCCTACCGACATGGAAAAGGCAAAGCAGCTCATGAAGGAAGCCGGCTATGAGGATACCAATGATGACGGTATCCTGGAGAAGGACGGAACTTCTCTCGCCATTCATTTCAACTATTCTCAGAGCCTTGCAAGTGTTGACAATGCAGTTCTTTCTATTGCAGCTTCTCTTAAAGAACTCGGCTTCGATGTTACTATTGATGCAGTAGACATGAACACCTGGTATGGAGCCTTGATGGCTGGCGAATATGATCTGACCTTCTACAATACTGCTGGCGGTTCCTTTGACCCTGCAACAGATATGAGCAATATGGCTCCTGGCGCTATGGGTGATCCGATCCTCTGCCAGTTCTCTGCTTTCTTTGAGAATCCTGAAATTTTCGCAGAATTGGACTCCACTTCTGATTCTCAGCGTGTGCAGGAAATCTATGGAATGATTCTGAATGGTATTGCAGATCAGAATCTTCTGGTGCCTGTAACCGGCACTCACGATCTGGCTCTGTGGAATACTGATAAGATAACTGGCTATGACTTCTACACAGATGCCAGCTACGTAGACATTGCATCTGTTCATGTGAAATAATGTCCAGCAGTGTGGCTGAGGCGGCTGCAAAAGAAAGACTTCATTCTTCCGGAGAAGACTATCTAAAAGCCATATTTATTCTTGAAGCGCAACATGGTTCAGTTCGTTCAGTAGAGGTTGCTGAGTACATGAATGTATCTAAAGCGAGCGTTAGTCATGCAGTTGCTCTATTAAAAAAGAACGGATTTCTCAAAATGAATCAGGACTATGACTTTGTTCTCACAGATTCTGGAAGAGCAATCGCAAGCTGCATCTATGAAAAACATTGCTATTTTAAGGATATCAGCTGTAAAGAGATTGCCATGCAGGCATTAAAGACTGCGTGTACATTCTACGGAGGCGACTGGGCAGGAACCCTGGAAGTAGATCTGGACTTTGATGTGTGAGCTCCCGTCTGGTGGTATAATCCAGGAATTCAATACAGGACCAACCAACTCATTCTGGAATGTGAGATCGTTACTATGGCTTTCCTTATTATAATATGTACCGGGCGGCAATAGCCGCCCGCCGCCTGAAGCTGCTTTGACGGCACAGCAAAACGCGATATAACAGCATAGATCGAGAGGGCCGCTCCCCAAACCGGGGAACGGCCCTCTCGTTGTTTTGGTATTATTTCAGCTCCGGGTGGCCCAGCACGTCGTACAGATCAGCGCCGCATTTTGCCTCAAAGTAGCCCTTGAGTTGTAATCTCCATGATCATTACCATTGAAGGAATACATTTGCAACGACTTTCGGACATACCGAATAAGATTTGCGTTGGCAGTTGAAAACGGCTCAGGTTACCTATTGCAATTCTGACTATTTGGAAATATACTTATAAGTATCAAATCATTTCACCGTATAGGAGGACATTATCATGGCAAGACCCAAGGGAAGCAAGAACAAGACCCGTACCGTAAAAGCTGCCGTTGATTATGCAGCCGTCGTTGCAGAAAAGACTGCTGAAAAGGAAAAAATCGAATCTGAGGTTGCCTCGCTGACTGCAAATCTCGATAATCTGAAAACGCAGCTGAAAGTCAAGAAAGCAGAATTGAAAGCCGCCACCAAGGAACTTACCAAAGCCGAAAATAAAAAAGCTGCCGCCGAAGCAAAGGCAGCAGAAGAAGCAAAGAAAGGCGAAGCAGAAGATGTGCTGAAGAAGCTGCTGGCCAGCGGTATGACGACTGAGGAAATCCTTGCCAAACTCCAGTAATGCAATATGGGTGCAAGTAAACATATCTGCCCAAACTGCGGGCGCAAGATGAAACAGCAGTTCATTGGGCTGTTCCATTGCAAGTGTGGGACAAGCTGGAAACGTGACATAGGGTTCTTTGAACGCACTCCAGATATGGTTTTTGCACTTGAGCACAAAAAGGTTGGCTGCAAGATAAAGCAACTGCCTGTAATACGGTACAAGTAAGAGAATGTCCACCGGCTTGAAGCTGGTGGGCATTTTTGCTGTTGTTGGGTAGCTTGAGCGAGCGACAACCACCAGCCAAGCTGGTGGAGTAAAAATGCTTTAGCTACAAGATTCGAGCAAAGCGAGATGACAAGCAAATCATCGTTTTGGAAGATGCACTTTATGACACTGCTCGTTAGAGCGGTAGGGCAAGTAACGCAGGTGAAAGATGTTTGCTCGTGGTCCCTTGCAGGGGCTTTGCCAGTAAGGTGCCCTTCTAGGGCTTACTCAAGCCACCGGCTCAGCCGGTGGTTTTGACTTGATGAATAAAGGTCAATTTTTGTTCAATTATTTTCACTATTGTTTGATTCAGTGATTTTTTTCTTCTTTGGAGAAACCAGTTTGTGACCGGAATAAATAGACATGCCCATACAAAGCAATGATGAATAGGCAAAGTATTTATGTGCAGTCATAGATTTTCTGATTCCAGAATAAATGCATCCCAACATACAGAAAAGTGCGCCTAGGGACCAGTATTTATGAGATTTCATGATTTGATACCTCCTTTGATTTAACTGCTTCAAGCATAACACTTTTTTACGAATATGTAAAGAAAATCTTGAAATGTAGTTCTGTAGAATTAGAACTTGGCTTTGTGATTCTGTATATTTAAGATATCCACAAGTATATTAAATCCAGAACAATTATTCGTTCTGGAGGAGGTGTTACGATGGATTTGAAAGCAGTAGGACAGCGAATCAAATCAGCACGAGAAGCAAAAAATCTCACGCAAGAGGAACTGGCTGCATTAGTAAATTTAAGTCCGACGCATGTGAGTGTAATAGAGAGAGGATTGAAAGTTACAAAATTGGATACATTTGTTGCAATTGCAAATGCATTAGATGTTTCTGCAGATACTCTTTTGATTGATGTTGTGGCACACTCAATTACAGGTGTTACCAATGAGATGACAGATAAAATAGAAAAACTTCCGATCAAAGAGCAGAAAAAAATTATCAAGATAATTCATACATTATTGGAAGAGTAATATGACAAACTGGGAAGAGCAAGTACAAGGATAATTCTTTTCATTCGACAAAATTTTTCACAGACAGGGGATATGCGACGAGCCTTGATATGAACATCTATTTATGGAAAGAGGATATTGAAGACGGGGAATCGGTAATGACAGCCGAATATAGACCTGTAGAATACGGAAAGGACTATGATGTTGTCAATAATCCTGATAAATTTCAACTATATATAGGTGAAAAGAGATTAAATAGTAATTTCCTGAAGGTGAGCTTTTGGTTAGATTTTCAAAGAAAAATTATAGGATAACAATACATAGTTTTAACCATGATATTCTGAAAAATTTATAGGAATGCGCTATTATCAAATTGACATAGGAATGAGGTAGCGTATAATTAGAATTGAATATACTGAAAAAATGGAGGAATTACATGAAAGCACATAAATATTGGTCAGTAGGAGCTTTAATCACAATGATTGGAACTTTTTATACAGGATATAAAGGGTTAAAAGCAGCACACAAATACTTTGCATTTGGCTCTCTGATATGCATGATGATGGCAGTCTATTCTGGCCATAAAATGATTTCTGGTAATAAAAGAACAAGAAAACAGGTGAAAAATACAAAAGCGGAGGAATAGTAAATGTTAGAGTTAGGAATAAAAGCACCGGATTTTGAATTGCTGGATCAGAACGGAGAAGTGCATAAATTAAGCGATTATGCAGGAAAAAAAGTGATCTTATATTTTTATCCAAAGGATAATACACCAGGATGTACGAAGCAGGCATGTGGCTTTTCTGAGCGTTATCCACAGTTTACTGAGAAGGGAGCTGTTATTCTCGGAGTAAGCAAGGACTCTGTAGCGTCTCACAAGAGATTTGAAGAAAAATACGGACTGGCATTTACGCTATTAGCAGATCCGGAGCGTAAAGTTATTGAAGCATATGATGTCTGGAAAGAAAAGAAAAATTATGGCAAAGTCTCTATGGGAGTAGTAAGAACCACATATCTTATTGATGAACAGGGGATTATTATAAAGGCAAATGATAAAGTCAAGGCTGCAGATGATCCTGAAAATATGCTCAAGGAATTAGATTAATGAAGATTATATTATCGCCTGCAAAGAAGATGATTACAGATACTGACAGCATAGCACCGGTTACTTTACCGGAGTTTATTGATAAGACAACAGAGATATTAAACTGGTTGAAAGATAGGTCAAAAGAGGAACTGAAAGCTATCTGGAAATGTAATGACAAAATTCTGGAACAGAACTTCAATAGACTGGAAAATATGAACCTTTATCAGATGCTCACTCCGGCTGTTTTATCATATGAAGGAATTGCTTTTCAATATATGGCACCATCTGTGTTTGAAGATATGCAGTTTGAGTATGTGCAAAATCATTTGAGAATACTGTCTGCATTTTATGGGGTTCTGAAACCAATGGATGGTGTGACACCTTATCGTTTAGAAATGCAGGCAAAGGTCGGAATTGGAGATGCAAAAAATCTGTATGAGTACTGGGGAGACTTGTTATACCGCTCAGTAATCGATGACAGCAGGATTATCATTAATCTGGCATCAAAAGAATACTCAAAATGTATAGAAAAGTATCTGATACCGCAGGATAGATATATTACGGTTACATTTTGTGAGTTATCCGGAGATAAACTGGTAACAAAAGGTACATGTGCCAAGATGGCTCGTGGTGAAATGGTCAGATTCATGGCAGAAAATAATATTGAGAATCCAGTGGAGATTCAGAAATTTGACAGACTTGGCTATTTTTTCCGGTCTGATTTGTCATCAGCTACAGAATATGTTTTTGAACGAAAAATAGAATAATTTCTTAAATGAAAGATGCTCGGTAAGGGTATTTATTATAATAATAGGAATTATTACTATTTTCTCTTGACATTGAACTTGAAACAATGTATAATCCTTATTAGGAATAAATCCTAATAAGGAGGGCGGATGATAAATAGAAGAAATACCATTCAAAAAGATCTGGTAAGAAATGCTGTATATGAGATGAAAAGGCATGTTACAGCAAATGAAGTGTATGAATTTATAAAAGAAGCATATCCTACAATCGGAAAAGGCACTGTATATAGAAATCTTGATATATTGGTAGAGGAGGGTTCGTTAAGGAAAGTCGAAGTTCCGGATGGACCAAATAGGTTTGATTTTACATTGAAAAATCATTACCATGTCAGGTGCGTAAAGTGCGGTGCGGTTTCAGATGTGGATATGGATGAAATACCGGATTTACTGGAAAGAATTCATAACACTCATGGAATTGAATTTTTGGATTATGATATTTCGTTTAAAGGAATTTGCCTGAAATGCAGTGAGAAGGTGAAGAAGGAAAAATATGGATAGGAAAGCAATGTATAAAATGATTAATTCAAAAAAAGCAGTAATGATAGGCTGTGGCTTTGTTGGTTCTGCATCGGTATTTGCTCTGATGCAGAGTGGCTTGTTTACAGAGATTGTCCTTATCGATGCAGATAAGAACAAGGCAGAAGGAGAAGCGATGGATATCAGTCATGGTATTCCATTTGCGAGTCCGATGAAAATATATGCCGGAGATTATGATGATGTGGCTGATGCTGCAATAGTTATCATATCTGCCGGAGCTGGACAGAAGCCGGGAGAGACAAGGCTTGATCTCGTAAATAAAAATGTATCAATATTTAAGTCAATCATTCCTGAAATAGCAAAGAGAAATTTTGCAGGTATCATGCTTGTAGTTGCGAATCCGGTAGATATCCTGACTCAGGTAGCCATAAAGTTATCAGGACTTCCGGAAAACAGGGTTATCGGATCTGGTACTGTGTTAGATAGTGCCAGATTAAGATATAAGCTTGGTGAGCATTTATCTGTGGACAGCAGGAGTGTTCATGCATTCATAGTAGGTGAGCATGGAGACAGCGAAGTTGTAGCATGGTCATCAGCCAATGTATCTGGTGTTCCATTAAGTGAAATGTGTGAAATGCGTGGACATTACAAGCACAAGGAAAACACGGCAGAAATAGCTACAGCAGTCAAGAACAGTGCTTATGAAATTATAAATAAAAAGCACGCTACATATTATGGAATTGCAATGTCTGTAAAAAGAATATGCGAAGTGATTATGAGAGATGAAAAATCAATACTTCCTGTATCACACATGATTCATGGAGTATATGATATTGACGGAGTAGCGTTAAGTATGCCAGCTATTGTAGGTGCAGATGGCATTGAGTCTGATATACCTATTAATTTAAGTGGCGAGGAAGCGTTAAAGCTTAAGGAATCCGCAGATTCATTGAAAAAGATAATGGAGACAATTGAATTATAAATTTTACACATGGAAGGAGAAAAAGGCATGGAAGTAAGGTATTATATTTGTAAGCATTGCGGCAACATCATCGCCAAGGTCAAAGACACAGGTGTGCCCATCGTCTGCTGCGGCGAGCCGATGAGCGAGATCATCCCCGGCACGACCGACGCGGCGGTTGAAAAGCACGTCCCCGTCTGGACGGTGGAAAACGGCGTCGTCCATGTGAAGGTCGGCTCCGTGGAGCATCCTATGCTGCCGGAGCACTATATCGAGTGGATCTCCCTCCACACCAAACAGGGTAATCAGCGCAAGGAGCTGCACCCCGGCGAGAAGCCCGAGGTCTGCTTCGCTCTCTGCGAGGGGGACGAAGTCGAAGCGGTCTACGCCTACTGCAACCTCCACAGTCTGTGGAAAGCGTGATTCATCTTTCAAAAATCCGGTGCTCAAAAAGCACCGGATTTTTTATCAATGTAACCTCGTCACAGAAAAAGACTTTGTCCTGCGGTATGATAAAGCCACAATCAATAAACAAGAAAGAGGTGGCGAACATGAAAATCAAGCTCAATCCCGATCAGGAGATTGTCAATATGAAAAGGAACATGGCTTTTCGCTGAATGGAAAGCGAAGCTGACCCGGGCTGGGGCTGTCTGCATGAAAGCGATATTTTTTTTGCAATTATCTTGACAAAATTTATCAAGATTGATATGATGGTATTAACAAGCAAGCAAAAAGAGGATGTGGAGCATGATCATCACCAAAGAGACGGACTACGCGCTGCGCATTTTGCGGGTGCTGATGGACGGGGAGAAGCATTCGGTGGCCGAGATGTCGGAAACGGAATTGATCCCCAATCAGTTTGCCTACCAGATTCTGCGCAAGCTCTCCGCCGGCAATTTGGTGCGGGTGAGCCGCGGCGCTCTCGGCGGCTGCGAGCTGTCCTGCGATCTGGACGCGACCTCCCTCTACGATCTCATGGGGGTCGTGGGGGAGCGGGGCATCCTGTGCGCCTGCATGGAGCCGGGATATGAATGCCGCTGGCAGGACAAGCATGGGCGGTGCGCCATCCACTGTCAGCTGGCGGCCTTGCAGCAAAAGCAGGACGAGGCGTTCCGTGCCGTGAGCCTGCGCAGGCTGCTGACCGGCGGGTCCGATCCCCAAGATACAAGCAAGCTGTAAAATTTTAAAAGGAGGTACCCCTATGCTGTTTCAAACCACGTCGGCGCACGAAGAGCTGCGCGCGAAGATCCGGAGTTTTGCGGAGGAGGAGATCAAGCCCCTCGCATTTTTAATGGATCAGAACAACGAGTTTCCCGATGAGGCTGTCAAGAAGCTGGGTAAGCTGGGCTGGATGGGCATTCCCTACCCCAAGGAGTACGGCGGTGCCGGTCTTGATGCTCTGAGCTACGCCATCGCGGTGGAGGAGCTGGCCCGTGTGGACGGCGGCACGGGCGTAATCCTCTCCGCCCACGTCTCCCTCGGCTCATGGCCCATTTTCGCCTATGGCACCGAGGAGCAGAAGAAGAAATATCTGGTTCCGCTGGCCAAGGGCGAGAAGATCGGCGCCTTCGGCCTTACGGAGACCAACGCTGGATCCGACGCCGGCGGCACGGAGACCACGGCGCTGGATAAGGGGGACTACTACCTCCTCAACGGCGGCAAGATCTTCATTACCAACGCCCCTAAGGCGGACACCTATGTGGTTTTCGCCGTCACCACGCCGGACATCGGCACCCGGGGCATCTCCGCTTTCATCGTGGAGAAGGGCTGGAAGGGCTTTGAGTTCGGCGACCACTATGACAAGATGGGTATTCGCTCCTCCTCCACGGCGGAGCTGATCTTCAACAACGTGAAGGTTCCAAAGGAAAACCTATTGGGCAAGGAGGGCGAGGGCTTCAAGATTGCCATGTCCACGCTGGACGGCGGACGCATCGGCATCGCCGCGCAGGCGCTGGGCATCGCCCAGGGCGCGTTTGAGCACGCGTTGAGCTATTCCAAGGAGCGCGTACAGTTCGGCAAGCCCATCGCGGCCCAGCAGAGCATCGCCTTCAAGCTGGCGGATATGGCAACCAAGCTGCGCTGCGCCCGGTTCCTCATCTACTCCGCGGCGGAGCTGAAGGAGCAGCACGCGCCTTACGGCATGGAGTCCGCCATGGCGAAGATGTACGCCTCGGACATCGCGCTGGAGGTCACCAACGATGCCTTGCAGATCCACGGTGGCAGCGGCTACCTCAAGGGCATGGAGGTGGAACGGGCCTACCGCGACGCCAAGATCACCACCCTCTACGAGGGCACTAACGAGATCCAACGGGTGGTCATCGCCTCTCATCTGTTGGGCAGGCTGGGCAAGAGCTCCGGCGGCGAGAGCCGTTCGGCGGCCAAGAAACCCGCGCCCATCACCGGCATTCGCAAAAAGACCATCTTCCGGGAGGGGGATGCTGCCCAGCAGGTGGCCGACCTTGTGGCGGCGCTGAAGAAGGATGGTCACGACTTCTCCGTGGGCATCCCTATGGATACGCCCATCCCGCAGGCGGAGCGGGTGGTCTCCGCGGGCAAGGGCATCGGGGAGAAAAAGAACATGAAACTGGTAGAGTCGCTGGCCAAGGCCGCCGGCGCGGCCATCGGTTCTTCCCGCCCTGTGGCGGAGACTCTCAAATATCTGCCGCTGAACCGCTATGTGGGTATGTCCGGTCAGAAGTTCACCGGCAATCTGTACATCGCCTGCGGCATCTCCGGCGCATCCCAGCACCTTAAGGGCATCAAGGACGCCTCCACCATCGTGGCCATCAATAAGAACGGTAACGCGCCTATCTTCAAGAACTGCGACTACGGCATCGTGGGCGATGTGGAGGAGATCCTGCCCCTGCTCACTGCCGCGCTGGATAGCGGCGAAAAGCTGCCCGCGCCGCCCATGGTAAAGATGAAGCGGCCCACGCCGCCGAAGCCCGCCCCCATTGGCGACCGCTACGTCTGCAGCGGCTGCGGCTACGAGTATGTGCCGGAGTTGGGCGACGAGGACGGCGAGATCGCGCCCGGTACGCTCTTTGAGCAGCTTCCCGCCGAGTGGGTGTGTCCCGAGTGCGCGGAGACGAAGGATCAATTTGTAAAGGCTTGAGGCCGTGAAGGAGGCAAGATAAGATGTATTGCGTGCGTAAAGTAACGAACGACCTCTACTGGGTGGGCGCCAACGACCATCGCCTGGCCCTGTTTGAAAACTGCTTTCCCATTCCCCGGGGCGTAAGCTACAACGCCTACTGCCTGCTGGATGAAAAGACGGTGCTCTTTGACACGGTGGACTGGTCTGCCTGCCGCCAGCTTTTGGAAAATCTGGCGTATGTGCTGGATGGCCGCGAGCTGGACTATCTGCTGGTCAACCATCTGGAGCCGGATCACGCCGCCTGCATCGAGGAGATCCTGCTGCGTCATCCCAAGGTGAAACTGATCTCCAACGAGAAGGCATTCATGCTCATGCGGCAGTTCGGCTTCCATGTGGACGGACATGAGTGCATCGAGGTGAAGGAGGGCGACACCTTCTCCTTCGGCAAGCACACCGTCACCTTTGTGGGCGCGCCTATGGTTCACTGGCCGGAGGCTATGGTGACCCTCGACGTCACCGACGGCGTCCTCTTTTCCGCCGACGCCTTCGGCACCTTCGGCGCGCTGGACGGCAAGCTGTTCGCCGACGAGGTGGACTTCGAGCGGGACTGGCTGGACGACGCCCGCCGCTACCTTACCAACATCGTGGGCAAGTACGGCCCCCACATCCAGCTCCTGCTGAAAAAGGCCGGCGGCGTTTTGGATCAGATCAAGTACATCTGCCCGCTCCACGGCCCCGTGTGGCGCAAGGATCTGGGCTGGTTCATCGAAAAGTACGACACATGGAGCCGCTATGCCCCTGAGACCCAGGGCGTGCTCATCGTCTACGCCTCTATGTACGGCAACACGGAGAACGCGGCGCAGGCGCTGGCGACGTCGCTCTGCGATAAGGGCATGAGCAAGGTGGCGATGTACGATGTGTCCTCCACTCATGTCTCCCAGCTGATCTCCGAGGCGTTTAAGTACAGTCACATTGTCCTGGCCTCTGTGACCTACAACCTCGGCATCTACCCTGCCATGCATGACTTCCTCATGGATATGAAGGCACTGAATCTGCAAAACCGCACCTTTGCCATCATTGAAAACGGCTCATGGGCGGTGAAGTCCGGTGACCTCATGCAGAAATTCGTCAACAATGAGCTTAAGAACATGACGGTGCTCAACGAGCGGCTCAGCCTCGCCTCGTCCATGGGCACGGACAAGCGCACTGAGCTGGAAGCACTGGCGGACGCCATTCTGGAATCTATGAAGTAACTGGCAGGAAAGCCAAAACCAAGACAACAGACAACAAACAGCCCCGCCGCGTCGGCAGCAGAAAAACCGGCTTTCAAAAACAGAGCGGGCAAGCGTGATACTGCGCTTGCCCGCTCTTTGCCCAAAAGGACATGAGAAGTGACCGGAGAAGATGAGAGGATCGAAATGGAGATCAGAAAACGAAACGGGGAGTCTGTTCCCTTTCAACAGGAGAAAATCTTCAACGCCATGAAAAAGGCGTTTGACGGACAGGGCAAGGAGATCGGGAGCAGAGAGATGGATGAGATCCTCGCCACCGTTCTCAACAATCTCTCCGTCACAGTGCCGCTCACCGTAGAACGTGTGCAGGACGAGGTGGAGCGAACGCTCATGGAGCGCGGACACTATGAGGTGGCCAAGGCGTACATCCTCTACCGCGAAAAGCGGTCTGCGCTGCGCCGTGTCCGGCATATCATCGCGCGGACGGTGGGGGATGACTCGCTTGACGAGGTGCTGCGCCGCATCCAGACGGATTTTACCGAGGAAGTCTACTCCCTCGCGGCGCTTCAAATGAAGTTTGAGAGTTTCTGTCGTCTGGGCATGACGGAGGATGAGCGGGCTGAGGCACTGACCAAGGCGGCGGTAGAGCTGACTACGGCAGAGGCACCCAAGTGGGAGTTCATCGCGGCGCGGCTTCTGAACCACTCCTTTCGCTGTCGCAACGCACAGGAATGGGAGGGGCGCGGCGTCGGCGACCTCTATGGCAGGCTTCGCTATCTGACGGATAAGGGACTCTACGGTGACTATATCCTTGCCCACTATACCCACGAGGAGATTGCCATGGCGGAGGACTTTCTCTGCCCGGAACGGGACGAGCTATTCACCTACTCCGGCCTTGACCTGCTGCTCAAACGCTATGTGATCCAGTCACGCAGCCGCGTGCCGCTGGAAACACCGCAGGAGATGTTTTTGGGTATCGCGCTGCATCTTGCTATGAACGAAGGCTCTGACCGCATGGGGTGGGTAAAACGCTTTTACGATATGCTCAGCCGTATGGAGGTCACGATGGCGACACCTACCATGTCCAACGCACGAAAGCCCTACCATCAGCTTTCAAGCTGCTTTGTGGACACTGTGCCGGACAGTCTGGACGGCATCTACCGCTCGCTGGACAACTTCGCAAAGGTCTCTAAATTCGGCGGTGGAATGGGGATGTACTTCGGTAAGGTGCGCGCTGCAGGCAGCACCATCCGCGGCTTTCAAGGGGCGGCGGGCGGTGTTATCCGCTGGATTCGGCTGGTCAATGACACCGCCGTGGCGGTGGATCAGTTGGGGATGCGGCAGGGCGCTGTGGCGGTTTACTTAGACGCATGGCACCGGGATCTGCCGGAATTCCTTCAACTACGCACCAACAACGGCGACGACCGCATGAAGGCACATGATGTGTTTCCCGCCGTGTGCTATCCGGATCTCTTCTGGCGACTGGCGGAGGAGAACATAGACGCGCCGTGGCATCTCATGTGTCCGCATGAAATCCTCACGGTCAAGGGCTACGCACTGGAGGATTACTGGGGTACAGAATGGGAGAAGCGGTATCTGGACTGCGTCAATGACCCGCGCATCGAAAAGCGCAGCGTCACCGTCAAGGACATCGTGCGGCTGGTGCTTCGCTCGGCAGTGGAGACCGGCACACCCTTCGCTTTCAATCGCGACAGTGTAAATCATATGAACCCAAACGGCCACACGGGAATGATCTATTGCTCCAATCTCTGTACGGAGATCGCGCAGAACATGGCACCCATCGAGCACATCAGCACTGAGGTGCACACGGAGAACGGCGACACAATAGTGGTGACGGCCACACGCCCAGGTGAGTTTGTGGTCTGCAATCTGGCGAGTCTGTCTCTCGGTAATCTGCCGGTGGAGGACGAGGCCTATATGGAACGCACGGTGGAAACGGCCATCCGCGCACTGGATAATGTGATCGACCTCAACTTCTACCCGTTGGAATACGCGCGGCTTACCAATCAGAAGTACCGCAGCATCGGCTTGGGCGTCAGCGGCTACCACCACATGCTGGCAAAGCGCGGCATCCACTGGGAGAGCGATGAGCACCTTGCCTTCACCGACGCAGTGTTCGAGCTCATCAACTACGCCGCCGTCAAGGCGGACACAGCACTGGCACGGGAAAAGGGTCGTTACGCGCTCTTTGAGGGCAGCGACTGGCAGACGGGCGCGTATTTTGAAAAGCGGGGTTATACCTCCGAAAAGTGGCGGGCGCTTGCGAAAACGGTGGCGGTGCAGGGAATGCGCAACGCCTATCTGCTGGCGGTCGCACCGACCTCCAGCACATCTATCCTCTCCGGCACGTCGGCGGGCATAGATCCAATTATGAAGAAATTCTTTTTAGAGGAAAAAAAGGGCAGCATGCTGCCCCGCGTTGCTCCGGAGCTTTCTATGGACACATGGTGGTACTATAAGGCAGCGCATCTGATCGACCAAAGCTGGTCGGTACGCGCCGCGGGCCTTCGCCAGAGACATATTGACCAGGCGCAGAGCATGAATCTCTATATCACCAACGACTATTCCATGCGTCAGGTGCTCAGACTGTATTTGGAGGCGTGGAGGGCCGGCGTCAAGACCATTTACTATGTCCGCAGCAAGGCCCTTGAGGTCGAGACCTGCGAAAGCTGCTCGTCATAAGGAGGATAGCATGACGGAACTGAAGAAAAAGCCCCTCTTTAACCCGGAGGGCGACCCTGATGTGCGCCTGCGGCGCATGATCGGCGGCAATACCACCAACCTCAATGACTTCAACAATATGAAGTACGCTTGGGTCAGCGACTGGTACCGGCAGGCCATGAACAACTTTTGGATTCCTGAGGAGATCAATCTCTCGCAGGATGTGAAGGACTATCCCCGCCTGCTGTCAGCCGAGCGCAGCGCCTACGATAAAATTCTGAGTTTTCTTGTCTTTTTGGATTCCATTCAGACAGCGAACCTGCCTAATATCGGCGCCTACATTACCGCCAACGAGGTCAATCTCTGCCTGTCCATTCAGGCGTTTCAGGAGTGTGTCCACTCACAGAGCTACAGCTATATGCTCGACACCATCTGTTCCCCCGTGGAGCGCAATGACATCCTCTACCAATGGAAAACGGACGAGCATCTGCTGCGCCGCAACACCTTCATTGGGGACTGCTACAACGCGTTTCAGGAGCGGAAGGACGCTCCCACGCTGCTGCGCGTGATGATGGCAAACTATATTTTGGAGGGCATCTATTTTTACAGCGGCTTTATGTTCTTCTACAATCTCTCCCGAAACGGGAAGATGCCCGGCTCGGCGCAGGAGATTCGCTACATAAACCGCGATGAGAACACGCACTTGTGGCTGTTCCGCAATATCATCACGGAGCTGCAAAAGGAGCAGCCGGAGTTGTTCACCGCCGAGAGCGTACAAGCGCTGCGCGAGATGATGCGTGAGGGCGTGGAACAGGAGATCGCATGGGGGCATTATGTGATCGGCGACGACATCCCGGGGCTGAACCGGCAGATGATCAGCGATTACATCCGCTATCTCGGCAACCTCCGCTGGACGAGCCTTGGCTATCCCGCATTGTATCCAGGCTTTGAGAGCGAACCGGAGAGCATGGAATGGGTCAGCCAGTACGCCGACGCCAACATGGTCAAGACCGATTTCTTTGAGGCACGCAGTACCGCCTACGCCAAGAGCACCGCACTGATAGACGATTTATAAGAAAACCAAAGACATCAGAATAGGAGATACTACTATGAATTACAGCGCTATGATCCAATATCGCAGATCCGTTCACGCATTCCGCGAAAAGGAAGTTCCGAGCGAGGCTATCGGCCAGCTCCGATCCTACTATGAAAAGACCTGCCCCCGTCTTGTCCCGGAGATTGCAACGGAGTTGATCGTCTTGGACAAGGATGCACAGCCGGCGCTGGAGAGCTCAGCGGGCTATAATCAATTTCTCATCGGAGCACCGCACTACCTGCTCCTTATGTCTGCCCCGCATTCCTATGCGGCCATCAACGCCGGCTACATGATGGAAGATCTCGTCCTCAAGCTGACTGAGTTGGACATTGACACCTGCTGGATGACCTTCACCGACAGCGACAAAATCAAAAAGGCACTGTCTCTCGCCACCCCGTTAGAGGTGGCGGCAATCGTTGCATTTGGCTACGGGGAAAAGACCGCAAAAAAGCTGCGGCTGAATATCCTAAGTATGTCTCAGATCGATGTGCGGGCCGAGCAGCAGTACTACGCGCCCAAAAAGGGCGTGCACGATTTGGTTCACATGGGGAGCTGGAGCAACAAGTCTGGGCTTGACGAGATGATGGACTTCTACGACGATATGCTCTGGCAGTCCTTCTACGCCGCTTCGCTCTCCCCCAGCTATCTCAACCGTCAGCCCTATGGCTTCCTTGTGCAGGATCACAGCATCTATTTGGTGCAGCAGGAGGATGCCTACACCGATAATTTGGATGCCGCATTGGATCTCGGTATTGTCATGCTCCACTTCTCCGCCGTCGCCTCCCAGTGGGTGGGGCAGGTACGCTGGGAACTTTCACCTGCTGCTCCCGACGGCCTGCCGGAAGGACTTCGCTCCGCTGCGGTGTACCACATGTAACGACTCTGGGGGAAGCAAGGCAACGGTAAAATGCGCGACCGTCGATCCGCGGTTGAGCGTATGTTTCGTTAGAAAAGAAGAACCTATCCGTCAGAGTCTGAGTAAGGAAAATAGGAGGTATATTTTATATGGCTACCGTCATCTCAGGTTGAGGTCACAATGTGGTGTGGGGCGAGACCGGAGTCTTGAGAATACCCAAACAAAGGAAAGGAGCTGACAGATATGGCAGCTATGAATATGAATCAGGAGCAGTTTAAGCAGTTGATCCGGGAGGAAAAGCCTGTTTTGGTGGATTTCTGGGCGCCCTGGTGCAGCTATTGCCGGAGGATCGGCCCTGCGTATGAGAAGATTGGAGAGGAATACGCGGACAGCCTTGCTGTCGGCAAGATCAATATTGACGAGGAGCCGCAGCTGGCGGGGGCCGAGGGGATCGAGGACATCCCAACTCTGGTGCTGTACCGGAACGGAAAGGCCGTGGATTCCATCATCGCGCCCGGCTCAAAGGCAGAGATCGACCGTTTCATTCAGGAAGCCTTGGCGAAATAACGGAGGGTTCAGATATGAACAGCAATCATGTTTATGATATGCTCGTGGTGGGCGGCGGACCGGGCGGCTACACCGCCGCCCTGTACGCGGCACGGGCGGGGCTGGACACCATCGTGCTGGAAAAACTGTCCGCCGGTGGGCAGATGGCCCTGACCGAGCAGATCGACAACTATCCCGGCTTTGAGGACGGGATCGACGGCTTCTCTCTGGCGGAGAAGATGCAAAAGCAGGCGGAGCGCTTCGGGGCACGCAGCGAATACGCAGAAGTCCTCCGCATGGATCTGACGGCGGTTCCCAAGCTCGTGGAGACCAGCGAGGGGATCTTCCTGGGGAAAACCGTGGTGCTGGCCACCGGTGCGAACCCCAGAACGCTGGGCGTGGCCAGAGAGTCGGAACTGGTGGGCCGAGGCGTGGCCTACTGCGCCGCCTGCGACGGGATGTTTTACAAGGGCAAAACGGTGGTCGTGGTGGGCGGCGGCAATTCCGCCGCGGCAGATGCCCTCCTTCTCAGCCGCGTGGCGAAAAAAGTGATCCTCGTCCACCGCAGAGACACCCTGCGGGCCACCAAGATCTATCACGAGCCGCTGACACAGGCCGAAAACGTGGAATTCCGTTGGAACAGCGTCGTTTCCGCACTGCTTTCTGGGGACAGGCTGACCGGCGTCCGCCTGCGGGACACCGTCACCGGTGAGGAAAGCGTGGTGGACTGCGACGGCGTATTTGTCAGCGTGGGCCGACAGCCCGCCACGGCGCTGGCGGTGGGTCAACTGGAGCTGGACGGCGGCGGCTATATCGTGGCCGGAGAGACCACGGAAACCAGTATTCCCGGCGTTTACGCCGTGGGCGACGTGCGGACGAAGCCCCTCCGTCAGGTGGTCACCGCCGTGGCGGACGGCGCGGTGGCAGTTCACATGGCGGAGAAATATATCGCGGAAAACCGATAAGGGAGGTAGATTGAAAAAGCCATGTTTAAGGTCAGGCCGGATACGACCGCAGTGGGGATGCCGACATATCTGCAAGGCAAACTGCCAGAGTGATGGCAGATAAGAAACCCATGTAAGATCGGGAGATATGTTGTCTCTCCATATCCAGTCCACGCAACAGTAAGCAACTGAACACAAAACACAGCCACAGATGTACTCTGCGGCTGTGTTTTTTTTTTGCGTAGTATAGCAGCTTCTTCCATCTGCAAAACCCCGACGCTCCGTGGCTGACGGGGTTATCCGCACTTGCCAATACGCCCAAAGAGGGCTCCTTAACGCGCAGAAGGAAAGGGACGGTCAGTCTCCGGCGTTTTGAGAAGGAAATGGTTTTTGTGAAAGTCGAGCAGGCCCTCATCCCGCATTTTTCCAAGCTCTACAGACAGCCCGCTGCGATCCACACCGAGGTAATCCGCAAGCTGCTGCCTTGAAAACGGAATGTCGAACTCATAGACGCTGCGCCGCTGTGCCTCGGCGGAAAAATAGGACATCAGCTTTGCACGCGTCGTGCGCTGGGCCATGTGGGTGAGCTTTTCATTGAGCCGCAGGTTCTTCTCTGCCAGTTCGTCCAGCAGGTTGCGGATGATCCGGCTGTGGTGGGAGCAGGCGGAGGGGCACACGCTCAAAACGCGCCTTATATGCAGAAACATCACCGTCACCGCGCTCTCCGCCTCTACGCTCACGTTCAACACCGCTCCCGGCGCGCAGGCGAATACCTCCGCGAAGGTCTGCCCCGGCCCGGTCTTGGAGAGGATGTTGCGGTTTCCCCAGATATCCTCCTGCACGATGAGGGTGCTGCCCGCCAGCACGAGACCCACCTCCTCCACCTGCTCCCCGGCGCGGAGCAGGCGTGAGCCTTTGGGGAAGGTGTCGATCCTCGCCCCAAGGTAGGAGAGCATGACGGCAAGCTCATCGTCGGAAATGCCGGAGAAAAGCGCCGCCGTATGAAGTACCGGAAAAAATTCTTTCATAAAAAGTTCTCTTTCGTTGAAAATTCAACTGACTTGTTGCTCTTAGTATAGTACAATGAACGCACAAAAGCAACAGGAGGATCGAACATGAAACGACGGATCATTGAAATCGATCAGGATAAACGCCCCGTATTTTGACGGCGCACGGCTCCTGATTGCCGCCGACTGCACCGCCTACGCCTACGCCGCTTTCCACGAGCGGTTCATCAAGTGACACATCACCCTGGTGGGCTGTCCTAAGCTGGACGGCGTGGGTAAGGATTCCTTCGAAGAGGCGTGAGCTTTCTGCAAGAGAGGCAAAGACTATGAGTTATGAAAACTGGAAGGACAAAATCGGCACATTTGAAATGATGGACGTGCGGGGCAAAAAGATGGACTTCTTCCCCGCATTGAAGGCAAAGGCTGCCGCGCTGAAAAACGGCGAAGGACTGCATATCATCCAGACCTTCGAACCTGTCCCCCTGTACCCGGTGCTGGCCCTTATGGGCTTTGAGCATCACACGGAGAAGGTGAGCGGCAGCGAATATCACATCTGGTTTTATCGAGTGAAGAAAGGAGAATAACCGCATGAGCTACGAAAACTGGAAGAATAAGGCGCAGGGGTTTCAGACCGTGGATGTGCGCCATATACAGGGCAGCTTCTTTGAAGGGCTGAAGAAAAGAGCCGAGGCGTTGGAGGTGGGCGAAGGATTACACATCGTCCAGACCTTTGAGCCGCATCCACTGTACGCTGTCATGGAGGGCTTGGGCTACGAGCACCACACCGAGCGGCGGAGTGAGGCGGAGTTCCATGTCTGGTTCTGCCGTGTGGAGAAGAAGGAAGGCGACAGCTCCGCTCCCTTCAAGCCGCTGGCTCTTTTGAACTATCCCATGATCGATGAAAAGCTGGGGCAGATCGCCGTGGATTTTTGGGAGACCACATGGCAGAGCGAGAAGCGCGTACTGCCCTACGAAACGCGGCTGCTGCTGTCCCTGACCAACGCTGTCGGTGCGGGCCGGATGAGGCAGGCGGCGCGGGAGCTGGTAAAGGCATATATCCACGGTGTGGAGAGCGCCGCGTTGGACGACGTGTTCGAGCTGCTGGCATGGAATCAGGGCATCGGCTTTTTCAGCAGCGAGATCGGCCCCTCGGCGCTGTTTCAGGCGTACAAGCTCATTAAAAACGGTGAGAAGCAGGGCAAGTCCCGGGAGGATATCTGCAGTGCGCTGCGCGAGAAATTCGGGGAGAAGAACCCAGAGATGCAGGTCTTGAACAGATGATAAGGAGTTGTTTTGTATTATGACCATTCAAACGGTAACAGATGCCATCCGCTATGTAGGGGTGGATGATAACACATTGGCACTCTTTGAAAACCAGTACCCCGTCCAGCCTATGGGAGTGAGCTACAACTCCTATGTCATTCTGGACGAGAAAATCGCCGTGATGGACAGCGTGGACGCACGGGCGGCGGAGGAATGGCTTTCCAATGTAGCGCAGGTGTTGGAGGGGCGCAACCCCGACTATCTTGTGGTCACACACATGGAGCCGGATCATTCCGGCAGCCTCATGCGGCTGGCACAAAAGTACCCGGAGATGAAGATCGTGGGAAACGCGAAAACATTTACCCTGATCAAGCAGTTCTTCGGCACAGGTGTATTGTCGGAAGACCGTATGCTGGAGGTTGGCGAAAGAGATACGCTTTCCTTGGGTTTGCACCGGCTGCGCTTTCTGCTGGCGCCGATGGTACACTGGCCGGAGGTGATGGCAGCGTATGAAGAGGAGGAAAAGATCCTGTTCTCGGCGGATGCCTTCGGACGCTTCGGTTCACTGGAACGGACTGCCCGTGCCCCCTGGGCGCCGCAGGCCCGGCGGTATTATTACAACATCGTCGGAAAGTATGGCGCACAGGTGCAGGCGCTGCTGAAAAAAATCTCCGCGCTGGAGATCAAAACGATCTGCCCGCTCCATGGCCCCATGCTCACAGAAGACTTGGGGGAGTATCTGCGGCTCTATGATCTCTGGTCACAATGGAAACCGGAAGAACCGGAGGGCATCCTGATCGTCCACGCGTCCATCCATGGAAATACCGCATACGCATCGGAGGCCCTCAAGAGCAAGCTGGAGGGAAAAGGTGCGCAAGTCACCATGTGCGATCTGACGGCAACGGACCTTTCCTATGCCGTGACCAGCGCATTCTACTGTGGGAAACTGGTGTTGGCCTGCGCCACCTATGACGGAGGACTGTTTCCGCCCATGAAGGAGTTTTTGGATCATTTACAGACAAAGGGATTCCGAAACCGCCGGGTTGGCCTTATTGAAAACGGCTCTTGGGCACCTGCTGCCGCGCGGCTGATGCGCACCAAATTGGAGGAGATGAAGGATATCCACCTTTACGAAACGGTAGTGTCTCTGCGTGGTGCATTGAACCAAACCAGCGAAGCGCAGATGGACGCTCTGGTGGCTGAGCTCTGCGCGGAGTAGGCGGCAAGTCTGGCTTCGTCCGGCCGCCCGATGCCTCAAAAGCAAAACATCGTCGCTGATTTATTTAGACAACAATATGTCGTTGAGTGATGCCGAAGCTTTGAAGATGGATCGAAGCGCAGCCGCAGAGAATATCTGCGGTTGCGCTTTTTGCATTTTGACCATGGTGCAAACGGATGGCTTTGACCGTTACCCTCGATTTCTAAGGAGACACGAAGTGTGCTACATGGAAGCGTATCATAGATCTGCTCCATAGCCACGCCCTCACTGCGCCAGCGTTTCCCGGATAGCCGCCGTCCAAGCCCTCCCGGGTCTCCACTATTCCTGCCTTTTCAGCACCGCCTGCACCCGGCGGACGCGGGTGGGATTGGTGCAGATGTTCTCCGCCAGCGCTTCGCTGCTGAGGGAGCGTCCACTGTGGCTCAGGCAGACCAGCGCATGGACGGCCAGATTAAAAGAACTGTCCACAATCATCCCTCCTTCACAAGCTCGTAGGGCCAGTCGATGACACCGCCGAGACGGTATGCGCTTTGTCCAAACTAGATGTCTACCAGAAGATCACGGTAGACCTGAAGATGGATGAGTTGGACGTGACTGCTGTGGAGAACAAGGCTACCTATGAAGAGATCCGGGAGTACGTCAAGGAGCACACCGGTCTGAACGTGAGCAACCTCTATATTGCACAGGTCAAGCGCAAGTGCGGCATCAAGGAGCGGCAGAACTACAACAAGCCTAAGGCTGAGAACCCCAAGCAGCTCAAGTGCCCGCCGGAGAAGGAAAAAGCCATCCGGGAGGCACTGAAGTATTTTAAGATGATTTGAAATAAAAAAAGAGACGGATGTCTGTCAACTGGCAGACATCCGTCCGTTTTTATGATAATCTGTTATGATCGCAGTTCCTCAAGCAATGCCGTGCATCCTTCCAGTATATCCTGCCATGTGGCTTCAAAATCTCCCGTGAACCATGGGTCTGCCACTTCACGGGGATGATCTGTATGCGCCATCAGCAGCGAGACTTTATGCTGTGGGTCTCCGCCGACAAGCCGCAGGATGTCGCACAGATTACTTTCGTCCATGCCAATCAGATGATCATACCGTGCATAATCCAGCCGGGTCATCTGCCGGGCGGTCTTGCCGTTGCAGTCGATGCCATGTTCTGCCAGCTTCTGCCGTGCAGGAGGATAGACCGGATTTCCGATTTCCCATGCACTGGTGGCGGCTGATGCGATTTCAAATTGCTCGGATA
Organism: Faecalibacterium sp. BCRC 81149; assembly: GCF_022750605.1. Lineage (NCBI taxonomy): Bacteria > Bacillati > Bacillota > Clostridia > Eubacteriales > Oscillospiraceae > Faecalibacterium > Faecalibacterium sp. BCRC 81149. The sequence continues at coordinate 33,018 of NZ_QXJA01000016.1, forward strand.
GTCCTGCCTTGGACGTAAGGTCTTTCATCACATACTCCGCCATCGGGCTTCGGCAGATATTTCCGAGACAAATAAATAAGATCCTGGTCATGCCGGGTCGTTCTCCTTTTGGCTTACAAAAGCATAGCCGCCGTGGGTAGTGCGGATAAAGCTGCCGCAGCCGGCCAGCTTCTTTCGCAGATTGGAAACGGTATTTGCCACGACCTTTAAGGTGTCGTCACAGTTTTGTCCCCACACAGCACGGAAAAGCTCTTCTTTTGAGAAGATTTGTCCTTCGTGGGAGGCAAGCATCAGCAGCAAATCGAACTCCAGTCGTGTAAGGGAGACTTTTCTGCCGTTGCACGACACTTCGTGGGTCGTTCCGTCCAGTGTAAGCCCCGGAAGAACCAACTTCTCCCATGAATCAATGGATATTTGCTCTGCCTCGATGTGCTCTCGTTCCAGAAGCATCCGGATCTTCTGCTCTAATTCCGGGTCAGGCTGGCGGGTCTTTATAACGATCATGGTAAACTCCTGCGTGTATTTTACTCTGCGGCGGTATCCATTTCCCGGAGCAGGTTTACCATCTCGATGGCACTGACTGCACAGTCATAGCCTTTATTACCTGCTTTGGTGCCTGCCCGCTCGATGGCCTGTTCGATGTTTTCGGTGGTCAGAACACCAAAGAGGACGGGAACCCCGCTTTCCAGCGAGACCGTGGCAATGCCTTTGGAAACCTCATTGCACACATAGTCGTAATGGCTGGTAGAACCGCGAATCACGGCACCAAGGCAGATCACAGCATCATACTTTCCGCTTTTTGCCATTTTAGAGGCAACCAGTGGGATCTCAAAAGCGCCCGGAACCCATGCAACATGAATATCAGCGTCCTGCACATCGTGCCGGAGCAGACCATCCATTGCTCCGCTCAGAAGTTTGGACGTGATAAATTCGTTGAAGCGGGCAGCTACGATACCGACCTTGATGTTCTGAGAAACCAGCTTACCTTCAAATGTTTTCATTTTTAAATACCTCTTTCGTTGTTAATATTCCAGAAGATGTCCCATCCGTGCCTGCTTCGTTTTCAGGTAAAACAGGTCATACGGGGTCGCCGTCATCTGAATGGGTACGCGCTCGGAGATCTCCAGCCCAAACTCGGAGAGCTGATATACTTTGTCCGGGTTATTGGTAAGCAGGCGCAGGCTTTTTACGCCAAGTTCCCGGAGGATCTGTGCGCCGAGATAATACTCCCGTTCATCTCCATGGAACCCCAGAGCGAGATTGGCTTCCAGCGTATCCATGCCCTGCTCCTGAAGTTCATAGGCACGCAGCTTGTTGATCAGACCGATGCCTCGGCCTTCCTGCCGCATATAGAGCAGGATACCCCGGCCTTCTTTTTCGATCTGCGTCATGGCAGCGGCCAGCTGCTGGCCGCAGTCACAACGCAAAGAGCCAAATGTATCTCCTGTCAGGCATTCCGAGTGGACGCGGCACAGAATATCCTTTCCATCGCCAATCTCACCTTTTACCAGTGCAATGTGATGCTCTCCGTTCAGGCGGCTCACAAAACCATAAGCTCTGAAGGTGCCATACTTGGTGGGCAGGTTCACCGCCGTCACCTGATCGACCAGTTTATCGTGACACTTGCGGTACTCCTGTAAATCACGGATGGTGATGAATTTGATCTGGAAACGCTCTGCCAGCTTTGCCAGTTCAGCGGTGCGCATCATCGTGCCATCCTCCCGCATGATCTCGCAGCACAGGCCGCATTCTTTCAGCCCTGCCAGACGGCACAGGTCAACGGTTGCTTCCGTGTGACCGTTGCGCTCCAACACACCGTTCTTTTTTGCCAGAAGGGGGAACATATGACCCGGTCTGCGGAAATCTTCTGCTTTTGCGTGATCGTCCACACAAGCCATCGCCGTAATGGAACGCTCTGCGGCAGAAATGCCCGTAGAAGTAGAAACGTGGTCGATGGACACCGTAAATGCCGTTTCATGGTTGTCGGTGTTATGCTGCACCATCTGCGGGAATTGCAGCTTCTGGACGAAAGCCTCGGACATCGGCATACAGATCAGACCTTTGCCGTGGGTCGCCATAAAGTTGACGTTTTCGGTGGTGGCAAATTCGGCAGCACAGATGAAGTCCCCCTCGTTTTCACGGTCGGGGTCATCCGTTACCAGAATGATTTTTCCTCGCTTCAGGTCTTGCAAAGCTTCGGGAATGGTATTGAAGTTCATCGTAAACTCTCCTTAAAAGCCGCAGCGCAGCAGCATTTCTTTTGTGAGCGTGTTTTGCTTCGGTGCTTCTGATGGAAGCAGCCTCTCGATATATTTTCCAACAACATCGGTTTCCAAATTGACAAAATCCCCTTTGTGCCGTTGGTTCAGGTTCGTCTGACGGACGGTGTGCGGTATCGTGGACACGGAAAAGCCCGTAGGTTCCACCGCAGCCACGGTCAGGCTGATACCATCTATTGTGATAGAGCCTTTTTCAACGACATAGCGAAGGATCGCAGGATCCCCATGAATGGTGTACCAGATGGCCGTATCGTCTTTTCGGATATTAGCAATGCGTCCGACGCCATCCACATGGCCTGCTACGATGTGTCCGCCAAAACGTCCGTTGGCCGGCATGGCACGTTCCAGATTGACAGCACTTCCAACGGTGAGCTGTGCAAGTGCAGAGCGGTTCAAGGTCTCGTGCATGACATCCGCAGCAAAGCTATCCGGGAAGAGCTGCCTGACGGTCAGACAGATGCCGTTGACGGCGATGCTGTCGCCGATCCTGGTTCCTTCCAGAACCGTTTTTGCACGAACAGTCAGTACGGCGGAATGCTGTCCCCGATTGATGGATTTTATTGTTCCGACTTCTTCCACGATTCCGGTAAACACGGGTACTCCACCTCACTTTCGATCAGGAAATCTTTGCCAAGCTGTTCCAATCGGCTGTTCTTCAGGCGGAATGCAGCATCCGGAAGCGGGACACCTGCACCCTCAATGGGTGCTTTGGCATCCCTTCCTCCGAACAGCTTCGGGGCAATGTAAGCCTGTACCTGCTGCACGATGCCGCTTTCCAGTGCAGACCAGTTCAAGGTTCCGCCGCCTTCCAGCAGAATGCTGTCGATCTGCTCCTGCCCCAGCTGTTCCATCAGTTGCAGAAGATTCACATGACCGCAATGCGCTTTCAGACAAAGGACCCGGCACCCGGCCTGTTGATATGCCGCCTGCTTCTCCGGGTCGCCGCAGCAGGTCGCAAGAATGGTCGGAACCTGTTTGGCGGTCATGACCACCTGTGATTGCAGCGGTGTCCGCAAATGTGTATCACAGATGATCCGGACGGGATCACGGCCACCCTCTATCCGGCAGGTCAGCAGCGGGTCATCTGCCAGGATGGTTCCGACTCCCACCATAATGCCGCGGAATCGGTGTCGCTGCCGTTGAACATGATTCCGGGCAATTTCCCCGGTGATCCATTTGGAAGCGCCTGTGTATGTGGCGATTTTTCCGTCCATCGTCATGGCGTATTTCATGGAAACGAAGGGGCGTTTTGTGGTGATATAGTGGAAGAACACCTTGTTCAGCGCATCGCATTCCTCTTGCAGAACATTTTCGATCACATCTATGCCATGTGCACGCAGGAACGCAATTCCTTTTCCAGCCACCAGCGGATTCGGGTCAGCAGAACCCACGACCACCCGGTGAATGCCCGCGTCCAGAATCGCATCCACGCAGGGCGGCTGCTTTCCGTAATGGCAGCACGGCTCCAATGTCACATACAGGGTCGCTCCCTGCGGATCTTCGGTGCAGGATGCCAGCGCATTGCGCTCCGCATGAGCCTGACCGTATCTCTGGTGCCAGCCCTGTCCGATGGTCCTGCACTCTTTTACGACCACGGCACCCACCATCGGGTTGGGAGATGTCCATCCGCAACCCTTTTTTGCAAGCTGCAAAGCCAGACGCATATAATCTTCGTCGTTCATCGTGTCGCCTCCAAAAGAAAAAGCCCTGAACAAAAACGTTCAGGGCAAGCCGAAAAGACACAAGGGACTCTTGTGCAAAAAAGAAAGCTCCAGAATGCAAACGCATCCCAGAGCAGCCTCCACAAGCACAGAACCGTGCGGGCTCTGCGCTTGGTATCTTCTTTCATCCAGACTGTACTGTCGGCTTCGGAGTTTCACCGAATCATGCCTTACGGCTCGTGGGCTGTACCACCGGTAGGGAATCACACCCTGCCCTGAAGATTTCTGATTCAATTACAGCGGCATTATAGCACGGCTCCTTTCGGATTGCAAGGGCATTCTGCAAACCGGGACGAAACCGGGATGAAGCGAATCGCTACAACAATAAAATCACATCGTCCGTAGGACAATGTGAACGGAGAATCCAAAGGGGCGCGGGTCGCCAGTGGCGACCTCAAAATGCGTTGCATTTTGAAGCGCTTGACCGAGCCGACAGGCGAGAGCAGCGCCCTTTGGCACACGACTTTGCTTGCAAAGTCTATTCCGAACAAGACGGTACGAATGGGAGGTGCTGGAGATGGCAGCAGAAAAGACCAAGGTCTACACATGAAGGTAGATACCACCGCCATTGAGCAGGAGATCGCCGCCTTATCGGGCAGCGTCTCGGGCATTTCGCTCCCGATGCTCTCGTTGGGCACAAGGACGGCGTTTTCAATATGCCCGCCATCGTATTCCTCCCGGGTGCGGACATCCACCACCACGATCTCCTGCGAGATCATCATCTCATAGGCTTCCTCGGCGCTGATCTTATGATACGCCGCCTTGCCGGGAGCGTCCTCCTCTGTCGGCACCGGCTTGTTCTTGGTTCCCCCGCAGCTCACCAGAAGCAGTGCAAGCACGGCGGCAAGTGCCGCGAAAAGCAATATCTGACGCATAATCAACCTCCAATGCAACTGTGTTTACTGCTGATGCAGTTTATATTGAAATATAACAGATACAGTTAAAACTGTTAAGGTACTTCGAGGCAGCTTTTGGAGCACAAGCCCTTTGTGGTTGTTGACAGAGAAAAAAATATAGGTATAATAAAAGCAAAATAATAAGACTCATTCTTGCATTTAGAGGGTTGGCGGTATGCCAAAATACGCAGAGGAGATATTGGCCGCCGTAACGGAGCTGCAGCAGCATCCCAAGGCGGAGCAGGTGTTCCTGGAGATGAAAAGGGAGCATCCCAGCATCGCTCTGGGTACGGTATATCTGCCCCCCTGCCGGGAGCAGGAAAAAGACAATCTTATGGAGGAGAAGTATTATGAACGCTAACGTATCTAAGCTGCTCAACGAGCAGATCAATAAGGAGTTCTACTCCGCCTATCTGTATCTGGACTTTGCCAACTACTACGCCGCCGTCGGACTGGACGGCTTTGAGAACTGGTACCGGGTACAGGCGCAGGAGGAACGGGATCACGCCATGCTGTTTTATCAGTATTTGCAGAATAACGGCGAGGGCGTCACCTTTGAGGCTATCGCAAAGCCGGAGTGGGAGCGAGTCGATCACATGACCCCGCTGAAAAAGGCACTGGAGCACGAGAAGCTGGTCACCGCCAGCATCGATGCCATCTACGCCGCCGCACACGAGGTCAGGGACTTCCGTACCATGCAGACGCTGGACTGGTTCATCAAGGAACAGGGCGAGGAGGAGAAGAACGCCGCCGACCTCATTACCAAGATGGAGCTGTTCGGCGGTGACAGCAAGGGGCTGTATATGCTAAACAGCGAGCTGAAGGCACGGGTCTACACCGCGCCCTCGCTGGTGCTGTAAGCCCCGCGCGTCTGCGGGCTTTCGCATCAGGCAAAAGGCAGACTGCATACAGGTGGCCTGCCTTTTCTTCCACCAGACGGTTAGATTATGCTAACTGCGTATAATAAATAAGCAACGCCCGCCGGGAGGTCTCCCGGCGGGCGCTGCTGTGTTCAGAGGAACGTTATTTTTCTTGCCTTACTTTGCGGCATCCACCAGCACACCAACGTAGTCGGCAGTATCCACCAGCGTGGCACCGGAAACGGCGTCCACAGCCTTTTCATCTTTGCTCAGAGCCTCGGCGTCGGCAATGCTCATGCCGTTCACGTGGTTCTGGATGGCGTCGTAGTTGGCATCCAGCGAAACGGTGGAACCAGCCTTTTCTGCCATCATCTTGCTGTAGTAATCGGCGTTGACCCGCTTGGACATCAACACCTTGCCCTCGGCGTAGCCTGCGCCGAAGTCAGAATCGGAGTTGGGCACACCGACGACCCCGGCGTCCGAACCGGCAAACTGGAACTCGTCAATGTAGCTCAGCACGATGGTGTCCCCGGCGGTGGCGACAGCGCCGGAGGTGAAGCACTTGGTGCCGTGTGCGGCCCCATAGACCACATTCAGCTTCAGGTCCTCGGAGCTGCCGTTGAACTCCACGGCCTGCGTGGTCTGGGCGTTTTTGGCGGCATCCACGATGGCAGAGAGATAACCGGCGGTATCCACCAGCGTTGCGCCGGAGACGGCATCCACAGCCTCGGCACCCTTGGCGGCTACATCCTCCAGCTCGGAGATGGTCTTGCCGACGGCAAAGTTCTGGATGGCGTCGAAGTTTGCATCCAGAGCGACCGTGGAGCCGCCCTTTTCAGCCATCATCTTGCTGTAATAATCGGCGTTGGCCCGCTTGGACATCAGCACCTTGCCCTCGGCGTAGCCTGCGGCAAAGTCGGAGTCGGAGTTGGGCACGGCGGTCACGCCTGCATCGGTGCTGGTGAACTGAAAATCGTCGAGGTAGGCGGCGAGGATGACGTCATCCTTCACCACAGCCACCGCTTCGGTGAAGCACTTGGTGCCGTGGGCGGCAGCATAGGCCTGACCGATCTGGATGCCGCCTTCCACCGGGACGATGGCGGCGGGCTCAGCGGGGGCTGCGGCAGCAGAGTCGGCGGGGGCTTCTTCGGCCAGCTCCACACCCAGTGCGGCGGCAACGGCCTTCCGGACGGCCTTGGTGGTCACCGTGGCACCGGCAACGCCGTCGATGGCGGGGCCGTTGGCGGCCACGACCTGCTTGGACAGCTCTTCCAGTGCAGCGCCGCCGATGCTCTCGGTCTCCTGTGCGCCTTCCAGCTTGCAGTCGGTAACGGTGCCGTTGGCATCCACGGTCAGGGTGGCGGTGACAGCACCGCCAAAGCCTTCGGCAGAGCCGGTCTTAGTCACACCAGCGGCGGTGGAGCTGCTGCCGCCGCCGCAGGCGGCCAGAGAGACGCCAACAACGAGGCTCATGGCCACGGCAGCGCTCAGTTTGCGGATGATCTCCTGTTTCATGGGTCTTTCCTCCAGAGAAAAATCGGTTTGTGTTCGGTCCCCAGAAAAGGTCATATCTTTTCAAGGATGTTTACAAAAGATAACATATTTTGTGAGATGCTGTCAAGAGATTTTAGCACATACTTCGCGAAGAATGATAAATTGGTGTCAATTTGTGACGCTGACGGTATACGAAGCGAACGGACGGTCTACGCTGTTAGTAATTCCTGAATGGAAACCAAGCAAGCAGTTTTGCCACTTTCAGCCCCAGTTAGTACTTCAATATTACTATGTTTTGGAAATCGGCACAACCATATAACCGTCTGTGATGAAACAATTTCTTTATTTCATCGATGACATTGTACCAGCAAGCAGGGCTTTTGTCTATACAAACGCCATTTTTGCGTTGCAAAATGCTTGTTGGGCTGTGCCCAATCCCCTTCATTCTGCACCGTTCCGATGCAGGCTGCGCGTTTTTTCAAAACGCTTCTATTTATATAAGGTAGAGTTTTAAGACAGTTGCGCTCTGCAATTTTGATGGAGACATCTCAAGCCAAACGAACAGCCAGCAACGGCCTCAACGGTAAGTGAGGTCATGATGCTGGCTGTTCTTCGTTCAAAACGGAAAACATTCGACATTTTCGCTGGCTCATGGTACACTACATCCAATCGTTGCGAATCCGTTGGAGGTGATTGTGTTGCTTTCCCTGTACTTAGCTGTTCTTGACAATCAAAGCAAAGAAGAACAATTTATAGATGTATATAATACCTACAAACGGCTGGTCTACCATACCGCTTACAAAATTATGGGCGATTCGTATCTGGCAGAAGATGTGCTGCAAGAGGTGTTTTTATACGTCGCTAAAAATTTTTCTAAAATTCATCGAGAAAACTGTCACGAACTCGCCGCTTATCTCGTTAGTTGTAGTAGAAGCCGTGCTTGCGATATGCTTCGCAAGCAGCGAGAAGAACCGCTGGAGGAAGTCCCGGACGCACAAGATGACGCCCCGGTGCCGGATGATGCAGTAGTCAGCACCGATAACATCCAACACCTGACAGAACTGATTGGGCAGATGAAACCGATGTACCGTGATCCTCTGCGTCTTTTGGCAATGGGCTATACCAACCGGGAGATTGCCGAATCGCTTGGACTGACGGATGAAGTGGTTCGGATGCGGCTTTTCCGTGGAAGAAAACTATTGTGGAAGGAGCTGAACAGCCGTGAGTGAGCGGACAGAGATCTCTTTTGATGCAGCTTTGATGATGGCGCTCCGTGCAGATGCACAGAAAGAACTGGACGAGCTGCCAACTCCAGCACAGCTTAAGGAACGCTACCCGGACACTTCCCGATGGGATGCCCGCCTGCAAGCGGCGTTGCATAAACGCCGCCCTGTGCTGAAACGAGTGCTTGTTGCAGCCATGACGCTGGTAATTTTAACTCTCGGCGCACTTGCAGTAAGCGCAGACTTCCGCAAGGCAGTCTACACGATGATTCAGAAGTTCCTGCCCATTGAGATGCAGCTGACGTATCAAGTGGACGGCGAACCGTTGGAACGATTACCGGATGGATACAGCGATCATTATGTGCCGGACGGCTTTGAAATGGACGATGCGCAGAAATTTGAACGAGCAGAAAACTTTTTACATGTTTACTCGTCAAAAGAAACAGAGGAAAGCTACACTGTCCGTTGTTCAATTATCCAGCCGGGGCAGCAGTCCCTATTTGATAATGAGCATACAGTGTACGAAACCGTAAAGGTCGGAGAAGCAGATGCAACTTTGGGAACGAGTGCAAGCGAAAACGGAGACACCGTTTATATTTTAAGCTGGGAGCAAGGAGGCGTTTCAAACACGATTATGGGAAACATTTCACGAGATGAGATTATGAAAATTGCTGAAAACGTATTTTAATATGAAACTCCATGCTATTTGTTAGAATCAACAAATAACATGGAGTTTCTTTGTATAAGCGTACAAACATAACGAAAAGCAGAGATTTTTTCAAAAAAGCTGTCACAAACATAAGGCGAGCTACGTTGACTAAGCAAAAGCTCCTATTAGGAGCAAAAGATTGGAGGTGTATTGTCTATTTATGATGAGAAAAAAAGAAAAAGTAATCACAATGACTGTGACCTTGATTTTGGTGGTCATACTGATTTGTATAAAAGTCACTCACTTTGTGATAATAGAACGTCCATTGAAACAATGCAGGATAGTATCAGCATACCATCTTACAGTAGACACTAATGGTGCTCAAATTGACCAGTCTTGGCTATTTGAAAAGGATGACCTGACATATATAGATATTGCCAAAACTTTTGAGCAGACATATTTTGTCACTGATTATGCTGGTGGTTCTGGTGATAGCGGTGCACTCAATGAACTCACGATAGCTTTTGGTGAAACAATGGACGAAATGCCAGATATTCGCATAACGGTTTCTGAAAATGGCTACATTCAAATCAATGGTAAAAGAGCATATCCGCTTTCTCTTAAATATGCAGGCAAGAGGCTTTACGTACATCTTTTGGGGTGCTTACAGGATGGAGCCGATCTGCAGCAATAAGAATGACTAAGCAGAAGTTCCTGTGGAAGGTAAATGCATAAAAATTTGCATGGAGGTGATTCCGATGCAGGATAAAAGTGAATCTTAAAAATAAATAGCTATTATGATGGACGGAGCGAAACCATTACTGGAAACACCAGCAGATAATGTAAGGAGATTCTTTTATGAAAAATATTACTAGAAAAACTTTTTTGAAATCGGAAATAATCCTACCATTACATTTGCTCTAAATAAATGAGGCCGTCAATGAAAGCAAGGATTGTTCGTTATGGTTTTATAGGTGTCGTTGCAGTGCTTATAATTCTATGTGGAATGAAATTTAGCAATATGTACAAAGATTACCAAAAGCTTCAATTCAACCAAGAACAGATCGATACACAAGTATCTGTTTTGATGTCCATGCTTTTTTCAGACTTGTACTATTCCGACCCTATTGATTTGGGCGAGACCAAAGAGCATGCAGATGAACTTAGCGTTTTGCTTCAAGTAACATCCTATGATGAAATTCCTCATTTTAACGATATTGCCAACAAATTGATTGAAATATCGAAGAATGTTGAGTCACGTCCGGCATTTAGTGAACAGACAATTGAACTGTTTCAAAGTTTTATTTACAATCTTGGAAAACCTCTTTCCGATGATATAGATACGTTGAGTACATCTCTATATGAATCGATAATGTCAGAGAGCGTTGAAGGATAGGACTATACTCTAAGTTGGGAATATCAGGGGATTACACATACCGTTATGTGAAACATTCCATACGATGAGATTATGAAAATTGCGGAAGGTATCCGTTAAGAAAGCCGGACACTTGTGAGAGTACACAAATGTCCGGCTTTCTTTTTGTCTGAACTTACAAAGATGGAAAATTTGAAAAAATTTCTCCTGAAAATTGAAACGAAGCGAATGCGAATTGCGTTGATTATACAAAGGCTCTTGTTAGGAGCAAAAAAACGGAGGTGTATAAATGACTTTTTTAATTGTTTGTGTGGTGGCATCTATAATTTGGGGTGCTATCTTAATATGTAAAATAGTCGATGTGATACATATTACAGATGTTAATAAATTATCAGAATGTAAAATTATCCTTGTTGTTAGCATGAGTGGTCTAACTTTATCATGGTGGCTGTTTTTCATGGATTTAATAAATATTATAGGGTATTAAGTGAAGTTCATCTATGGAGACATTGACGAATATCGCGATTTGAATGGACGATATAATACAGCCAGTGGCGCTACTGATGACTTTGACATTGATAGCGGACTGAAGAAAGTCAATATTGGCTGGACTAGTGCTTCTGTCTCAACGGTAAGGGGTGGTACACTTGCGTTACCGGCATCGATTAACACGATTGAACTAAACTAAAGGATTCATTAATCAAAATGACGAAAGAAGAAATCATTTCCATGCTATCAAAGGAATTGAACAGTGAATGGACAAATGGAGTCACATGTTTGATGGTGGAAAATTCCGATAGCTATATTCCAGTAATAGTTCATCACAATAAAAATGAACTTATTGTTGAAGTAGGAGAACAAGACAAGAAGATTTACCGCATCGGACGAAATGAGCTAAATAAAACATCTTAGTCATCACCAAAAAAATCATTGAAATCAGTCACAATTTGACGCATAAAGCCCTTGAAATATGGTGGGAAAAGTGTGAATAGCAATTTGATTCCCCTTCCAAAAGCAACTCACACTCAATTTACTACATGGTGGGCACAATATTAAAAAGAGGTAGCCTGGAATGAATGGTTTAGATAAAGTTATAGAGCATCTGAATCATGCGCATTTAGATGCTCTATTAAATCCACCAGCCGATGATATGATATTGGAACATTTAAAAAAAGAAATGGGACATATTCCAGCTGATTATATTGAATTTCTGAAGCGATGTAATGGACTGACGCTCTATCACAGCGGAGACTATTGTTTATTTGATGCTCAGGAAATTCTTTCGTTCCATTTTAGTAATGATAACTTATTATGTCGGTCGGCATGGAAAATTGGATATTGGATGGGATATGATATTGTCATTAACGTGGATGACATAGAAAAAGAGTATCTTTATGCGGGGGACTGTTGCTCAACAGATGAATTTGTATGTGTTGGAAATATACTGAATTTCATTGAAGAAATTGTTAAAAATGGAGGTGATCCTTACTGGACAATCGACGAAAATCAGTACAGAGATTTTTCAAAAAAATAATTTCAAAGTCAAATACTTTCGCCAGTTGATCCGATACCGGACGAAAGATGGTATTGCCCGGATTGTGGGAACTTAAATGATTCTTACGAACTTTTGCAAAAACTGTGGAAAAGTCCGATAAATGAATAAGGCAATATAAGAAGTTATTTGCCATCCGTTAAGTATTTTGAATTGGTAATGGTTATAAGATGATTCGCTAAAAAGCAAAAATCCGCCGAGGACTCCTCCCGAAAAAACGGGAAGGATCCTCGGCGGATTTCGTTTATCGTGCTTGTTCTTTTTCGGTTGTACTTTTTTCCTCTGCAAAGAACATCTCTACATTTTTCTGAGCTTTCATCAACTCCTGCATCTCATCTCGTGCCTTACGATAGTCCGGGTATGCTTCTTTCTTCTTTTTCAGAAGTTCAGCGTATTCGATGCTCAAGTCCTTAGCCTTTGGCAGCTTTTTCAATCCAGCTTCATCAAAAGCAGTTTTTGCAGCCTTATGCAGCGTGATTTCTTCCCGGTGGGCTTCCAGAAATCTCTTACTATACCCGGCTTTGCGGTAGGCATCATAGACCGGGCGTGTCCGGGCATAATTAACGATGTGCGTTCGCAGAACAGCAATCTCGGCCATGCGCGTTTCTGCTGCCTTGATTGAATCGCCTAGTTCATGATAGCGAGCAGTAGCAGCATCTATACGCTCCTGCATTTCCTCAATGCTTCCGATTTTGTTCTCCTGTAAGAAAATCAGCGTTTTGGACATTTCTTTCAGATTATATCGCTTTGCCCAGCGAGCATACCCCATGCTCTTTCCCTCGGCCAGCTTTGCCTGAATGTCCACCAGCATCTGAAACTTTTGTTCCGGTACGATGCGCTTCTGCTTCTGCCGGGGATGGTGTTCGGCTTCCCCAGAGATAACAGCTTTCAGTTCTTCTTCACTATATCCTGCGCCCAAAGTGCGGAACCGGATGAATCGTTTCTGCCGTGTGCCTTTGACGGAGGTGTATTTCCCTCGCTTGACCTCGTATCCCTGCTGCTCCAGCTTTTGCAGAAAATCTTCGTAGTCTTTGGGTTTTTCCGCCAGAATGTTGTCGATCACGCCGCATAGACAGTCACGATTGCTTTCTTTGGGCGGGTAGAGTGTGCGCTTCTGCCGCTCCCGATAGGGTTTTATCTCAATGACGGAAAGCTGATGCTCTAAGCAGATCAGATCGCTCAACCGTTGCACAGCCAGCCCGGACAATAAAAAATCCCGGAATTTCCGGGTGCTGTCCAACGCAGTGGAGTTGTAGATAATGTGATTATGAATGTGTTCCCGGTCCGTGTGGGTTGCAACGATAAACGCATACTTGCCTTTGGTGAAACGCATTGCCAGCTCATAACCCACCTTGTTGGCTTCTTCGGCGGTGATCTCGCCGGGTTTGAACGACTGCCGGATCTGATAGGCAATCACGTCACTTTTTTGTCTGCGCCCAGTGACAAGTTCATACTGCCGTTTGGACAGCATAAATTCTTCATCCACCGTCAAAGGACTGCATTCGTAACTGCTGACCAGTTCGCCCTGCTGTGTCTTGTCCGGGTTCTGGGCGTAATCCGTGCGGCTTTTCAGGCAGGCCGCAACGGATTTCCCCTTGTTTTTGTGCAGCGCGATCAGCCGTGTCGCGGCCATCTTAAATCACCCCCATAAAAGAAAAAGCCGCCCGAAGGCGGCAAAAGATTGAAAATATTCCTCACAGTTCTGCAAGCCATTCACTGAAACGCCCGATGCCCTCGGTGATGGCAGTTGCACCGAAAAAGAGGATGAAGCAGATGAACTCGGCCACCAGCAGGATAAAGAACTGATTCCAAGTCTGACGGTAAGCAGTGTAGATGCCGCAGCCGAAGATGTAGAGCATCAGCGGAGCAACTACATAGCTGGACAGGGTTAGCAGCCACCTTGCCATCAGAGCTAGAAAGGCCACAAAGAGAGAAATCGGGAAAAGAACCATTTTCTTCAGCATAGACATCATATCAAGCACTTCCTTTCTGTTCGCCCTTATTATAAAGGTATCGACTACTACGTTGCAAGGATGTCAAGCATTATATGTACACCCGCAGTCCTCCAACTGCGGGAATTTTTATAGCTCTGCCAGCTTGGAAAGAATTTGCTTGCCAATGTCGATCAGCTCATCCAGCCGCTGCCGCAGATCTTCCATGTCGGCGGCATAGACCTTGCCGCACTCGTTGGCACGCTTGGCGTACTGGTTCAGATTGTTGCTACACATCTGCAAGAGATATGCCATGCGTTGCAGTTCTTTCAAGTCGAGGTGCAGGCAATAGCCGTCCAGTGCCATCTTGCGGATATAGGCACTCAGGCTTCGGATGCCCATACTGAGCATCTTTTCATAGATACGGTTCTTTTCTGTTTTGCTCAAGCGCAGGATGATGGTTTCATCCCGCTTTTCTTTCATCGTGCATCACCATCCTTATCATAATAGCTACGGAACGGTTTGACAGGCTCCGGCTGATTGGTCTTTTCCCCCAGTGCAGCCAGCACAGACGGACGAGTTGTAGGTGTTTCGGTTTCCTCGGTTTCTTCGGGAGCATCCTGCGAGGAACTGCGGTCACGGTCGATGTTCAGCAAGGCGTTCAATTCAGCAAGGCGGGCAGACTTTTCGGCCAGTTCTTCCTCCTGTGCAAAGGGCTTTGCCACTTCGACCTCTGCGGCCTGCTTCTGCTGTTCAAGGTTTTGCAGAGCATTTTCGGCATCTGCAATACGGTCAGCGAAATTGTCGATGGCATTGTCCAGACGAGTGATATTGCCGCGCGCATCATCGCCCAGCGACACCGGGTAACTCAACTCTGCCCGGAGTACGGCCTGATGCTCGTTCTTGAAGCTGTCGAATCGAATGTTCAGTTCAAACCCACGGTAGGTGCCCAGCAGCATCATATCAGCATTGGGCATCTCTTGCCGAGCCAGCAGCAGCCGTTCGCCCGCAGCCTTTTTGTCATCGTACACCATGCCCTTGATGGTCATGCCGCAGAAGTTTTCTTTGTCCTGCGGGTGTGCTGCTGCAATCTGTGAATCCTGTTGTAAAGCAGCAATGCGGGTTTTCTGTTTCTGGATTTCTTCTGGGAATGTTTTGAGCAGCTTATCTTCCAGACGATATTTCTGATTCTGGAAGTCACCGCGCAGAACTTTCAATTTTGCCACCTGCACGTCCAAATCCATCTTTTCCCGGATGCGAGGGTCGCCTGCACACAGAGCCTTGATTTCTGCGTAAGATAAAGCCTGTTCGTCAATATCATCGCAAGATCGCATAGGCGATTTGCTCGTCATGATCTGCGAGATAAACTTCTGTTTATTCTCAAGGGTCTGATAGAGGTAGGCGTCAAATGTCGATTCCGTGACGTAGTTATAGACGTAGACTTGTTTGTTTTGGTTGCCTTGGCGGATGATTCTGCCGTTGCGCTGGGTCATATCAGACGGACGCCAGCCTACATCCAGATGATGCACCGCTACGAGCAGCGTCTGGACGTTGGTCCCTGCTCCCATTTTGGCAGTGCTGCCCAGCAGCACACGCACCTGTCCGCTGCGTACCTTGGAGAAAAGTTCTGCTTTCTTGTTCTCCGTATCTGCGTTGTGGATGAACTCGATCTCCTGTTCGGGCACACCGGCGTTGAGCAGCTTGGTGCGAATATCATCATAGACGTTGAACGAACCGTCCCCCTTGGGAGTAGACATATCGCAGAAAATCAACTGGGTCAGCTTCTGCTCCTTGGTGTCGTTCCAGATGCGCAGGACGTTGTTGACGCAGGCATTTAACTTGCTGTTGGGGTCATCGGGCAGAGCGGAATTCATCAACCGCTGGTCAAGACCGATTTTGCGGCCATCCGACGTGATTTTCAACATATTATCCACAGAGGGGTCAACAGAACCGCTGTGGACTTCGGCTGCACGTTCGCTCAACGCCTGCACCATGTCCTGTTGGATTTCCGAAGGTTTGACCACCACCGTCTCAAATTTTGCATCAGGCACCGGGAGATGAAGCTGATCGCTGGTCTTGATATCTGCTGCTTCTTTGAACATCGCCATCAGTTCAGGCAAGTTGAAGAACTTCGCAAAACGAGTGCGTGCACGGTATCCGGTGCCTTCGGGCGCAAGTTCGATGGCAGTAGTAGTTTCACCAAAAGTAGAAGCCCACGCATCAAAATGGGTCAACCCTTTCTGCTGCAAGGTGTTGTACTGGAGGTAGCGCATGAGGGTGTACATCTCGGTCATACTGTTGCTCAGGGGTGTACCCGTTGCAAAAATCACGCCACGGCCACCGGTGATTTCATCCAGATAGCGACACTTGCCGAACATATCGCTGGATTTTTGTGCCTCGCTCGTACTCAAACCTGCGACATTACGCATTTTCGTGTACAAGTAGAGATTCTTAAACGCTTGGCTCTCATCCACAAACAACCTGTCTACGCCCAATTGTTCAAACGTAACCACATCATCTTTACGGTCTGCGCCTTGCAGCTTTTCCAGTTTCTGTTTCAGAGACTTGCGCAACTTTTCCAGCTGCTTTACTGTGAAATGTTCGCCAACCTGTGCTTTCGCTTCTTCGATGGCCTCCTCGATTTCATCCATCTGTTCCTGAATCAGACGCTCCTGTCGTTCTGCGGACAAGGGTATCTTTTCAAACTGGCTGTGTCCGATGATAACTGCATCATAATCACCGGTCGCAATTCTCGCACAGAATTTTTTTCGATTACCGGGTTCAAAATCTTTCTTGCTGGTAACCAGCAGCTTCGCATGGGGGTACAGACGTAAAAACTCGCTGGCCCATTGTTCCGTCAAATGGTTTGGCACGACAAAAAGACTTTTCTGACACAAGCCCAGACGTTTCAGTTCCATAGCGGAAGCCGCCATCTCAAAACTCTTGCCAGCACCGACTTCGTGCGCCAAAAGGGTGTTGTACCCATACAGCACATGGGCAACCGCATTGCGCTGATGCTCTCGCAAATTGATCTCCGGGTTCATGCCCACAAAATGAATGTGACTACCGTCATACTCACGGGGGCGGGTGCTGTTAAAAAGCTCGTTGTACTTTTTTACCAGTAGGGCGCGTCGCTGTGGATCTTTCCAGACCCAGCCAGCAAATGCGTCCTTGATGGCCTGCTGTTTCTGCTGGGCGAGGGTGGTTTCGTTTTGATTCAGCACACGCTTTTCTTTCCCATTCTCCTCGATGGTATCATAAACGCGGCTGTCACGCAAATTCAAGGTATCCTCCAAAATCTTGTAAGCGTTGGCTCGGCGGGTACCGTAGGTTTCAGTGGCCATAATGTCACCAAAGCCAGTAGCAGATTTATTGCTGATCCGCCATTCGGAAGTGTAAGGGGAGTAGCGAACGGTGATGGCATTGTTGTAGCGGATACGATAGGGCGGCTGAAAAGTTTCCATCATGAACTGCTGTACGATAGAGGGGTCAAGCCATGTGGCACCCAAACGCACATCAATTTCAGATGCCTCCAGATCTTTGGGCTGTGCCTTGGTCAGTGCGTCCACATTAACCTTGAACTCCGGGTGACTTTCCGTAGCAAGCTGTGCCATCCGCAGCTTATCGCGTACATTACCCGAAAGGTATTCGTCCGCAGTCTGCCAGCCCGCTTCCGGGTCGGTGGGGTCGGCAGCAGGGTCCTTGAAGATCACACCAGACAATTCAGTGGTGATGCGCCCGTACTCGTCGGGGGTGCCCAGCAGTTCTGCCATATAGGGCAAATCCACTTTGCCATGCTCACCAATAGATACCGCCAACGCTTCGCTGGGGGTGTCCACGCTGGTGACGGTGCGCTCCGGGCGAATGGTGCGCTTGGTGAACATCGCCGCCTTGCTCTTGAGCTGCCCCTGCTCGTCCAGATTTTCCAGCGAACACAGCAGATAATACGAGGAATCCTGCTCAAACAGCCGCCCATTTTTGCGGTCGTTCAGCAGACCGTATTTTGCGGTAAAAGCATCGTAGGCGGCGTTCAAACGCTCCTGTGTTGCCTTGATATCCTCGTCCGGGTAGTCGTTCAACTGCTGGTCGATCAGGTCGTTGACGATCTGCCGCAACTCCACCATACCAGCTACACGGCCTTTGGCGTTGTCGGACAGTTCGATCTGCGTCATGATAGAGTTTTCTCGGTAGTAGATCTCGCCATCAACAACCGTATAGCTAAAATTCTTCACAGTCGGGTCTGCGGGCAGCGTTTTGCGCTGTGCTTCCGCATCTGCGACGTCCGGGGCAGCAATCTCCACCGCAGTGTAATTGCCCTCGATGTGCTGCACCGCCTCGGCAAGCTGGTCTGCAAGGCTGGTGCCCTCGATGGGTACAACGGTCAGGTCGTGACCATATTGGGTGCTTTCCAGTTCCAAATTTCCCAGCACCATTTCCGGGTGGCCTACAAAATAGCTGTTGAGAGTAAATCCATCCTCAGTCTGCCCTAACTGCACCCATGCAGGTTCGATGTCCGCAGGGCGGTCACGCTTTTGCAGGAAGATAATATCCGAAACGACCTCGGTGCCTGCATTAGCCTTGAACGCATTATTCGGCAGGCGGATAGCACCCAGCAAGTCGGCACGCTCTGCCATGTGCTTGCGGGCAGAAGAATCCTTGCTGTCCAGCGTGTAGCGGCTGGTAACAAAGGCCACGATGCCGCCCGGACGCACTTGGTCGATGGCTTTTGCAAAGAAATAATTGTGGATAGAAAATCCCAGCTTGTTGTACGCCTTGTCGTTGACTTTATAATTGCCAAATGGCACATTGCCAACGGCAAGGTCATAGAAATCGCGGCGGTCAGTGGTTTCAAATCCGGCAACTTTTATGCTAGCTTCCGGGTAGAGCTTTTGCGCAATGCGACCTGTAATGCTGTCCAGTTCTACACCGTACAGGCGGCTGTCTGCCATGCTGTCCGGCAACAGGCCAAAAAAATTACCAACGCCCATGGAGGGTTCCAATATATTGCCGCTGCGGAAGCCCATGCGCTCCGCAGCATCATAGATGGCACGAATAACCACCGGAGAGGTGTAGTGGGCGTTCAGGGTGCTGGAACGGGCGGCGGCGTATTCGTCCTCGGAGAGCAGCCCTTTCAGTTCGGCGTATTCCTTTGCCCAACTGTCTTTACCGGGGTCAAAGGCATCTGCCAGACCGCCCCAGCCCACATACTGCGAAAGCACCTGCTGCTCCTCGGCGGTGGCACCACGGTGCTCCTGCTCCAAAGTGCGCAAGGTCTGGATGGCTTCAATATTGCGGGCGAATTTCTGCTTGGGGCCTCCGACACCCAAATTATCATCCGTGATGTGAAAATTTCCTGCGGCTTCCGGCATCGGTTCAGCGTTCAGGGCTTCGTCTGCGGCAGCAGCATCCGGAAAGGTCTGCCACTCGCCATTGACCTCCACAGAGATAGGCAACTTGTCCAGTTCCTCATCAGGTGTAGGTTCATCCCGCCGCAGACCGTCCTCGAATTGCTGCTTGTTGAGTACCTCGTTATCCCACGACTGCCCATGCGCGCTGGTGTCGATGCGCACATCGGTTTCGCCAACATAGCCGATTTTGCCTTCGATGGTTCGGGTAGGAAGGTCAACAACAACTTCGTCACCGACCTTGTAATCAACAGCCTTTTCAGGAGAAACGTCAATAATTTCATCCTGCTGCTGTTCATACAGTTCCCGGATATTGGGCAACCGTTCAACCCGGAAGATGGGCTGTCCGCTGTTGGTCAAGTCCATGTCCTGCAAGCTGACGGATTTGAACATGAAGTTGACGTGATCCACACGGAAATCCCGGCCATCTAGCTTGATGATGATGCCGATCGGCAGATAATCTTCCTCTCGCAGATATTTTGTCTGATGGTGGGTACCATCTCCGCCCTGTCCGGCTAGATAGATGCTGTTGCCCTCGGCCCACAGCTTCTGCGATTTTGCTACCCACTCTCTGCGCAAAAAGCCGGTCACTTTGACTTTTCCCAGCGCATTTTCCTGTGACAGCAAATTAGAACGAAAAACTTCCTTTACAGTGATTGCATCTTTGTCATAGAACAGAAAATATCCGCCCAGTTCAAAGCCAATCAGGGTATTGGGGTACTGCTCTTTCAGAGCATTGTATTCGGCAGCGGCATCACCATCCAGCATTGGGAGCTGTCGTTCCGCTTCCTGCACGGCGGCACGATGCTCTTTTTCCTTATCAGTCAGGTAGCGGTCAGACTGAATCATCAGGTCGATGTATTTCTCGACCTGTGTCCAGCTTAACGTAACCTTTTGATGATCCGGGTAGTGGTCAAATTCAAGTCCTTTTCCATCATGATTTACAAAACCGCTGCTGCCATCCAGAAAATCCTGCGAATGTCCGCCGATGCCGTACTCTTTCGCCAATGCTTTAGCGCGGAGTTTGCGGTCGGGCTGTGTCTGGTACAGTTC
>NZ_QXJA01000017.1:0-48925 GCF_022750605.1 Faecalibacterium sp. BCRC 81149
GGAAGCAAGCTTCCTCTCTCTCGTTCGACTTGCATGTGTTAGGCGCGCCGCCAGCGTTCGTCCTGAGCCAGGATCAAACTCTTTATAAATGATATTTATCACTTAAAAAGTGTTAAATCTTGTTTCGCTCAGCACGCAATCGCTTGCGTCCTGTGTGAATTACTTTGTTTGGAATTGTTTAACGTGTTTTTCCAACACGAAAATAGGTTCCGTTACAAGTTTTTCGATATTGTTCAATTTTCAAGGTCCTGTAGTGCCTCAGCCTTAGCGGCTGATAGCTTGTACATTCTAGCACATTTGTGTTGGAATGTCAAGCACTTTTTTGAAGGTTTTTTGAAGTTCTTGGAAGAACCAATCGACCTTCGTCACTTTTCATCCGTTTTTTCTGAAGCGTTTGTGTCAGACATCCGCCTGACAGTAATGTATTCTAGCACAGACTCAGACAAAAAGCAAGCCCTTTTTTCACATTTTTCAAGAAAAGCCCTATTTTCTTTTGCACGGCTCATTCCAATAACCGCTCCCGCATTTTGCGCAGGATCTTGCGCTCCCGCCGGGAGATCTGTACCTGCGTGGTATGCAGCACTTTTGCCGTCTCACTCTGGGTGCGGTTGGCATAGAACCGCAGGCGGATCAGGAGCCGATCCTCTTCCGGTAGACTTTCCAGTACCTCGGCCAGACCGATCTTATCCGCAAGTTCTTCCTCCGGAGATTCCACCGGGATATCTATCTGCCGGTCATTGTTCTCCCCTTCCGGGGTCAGGCTCAGGGCGGGCTGTGCAGCCTGGATCGCAAGCGTGATGTTCTCCACGCTCTCCCCCAGCTCTTCTGCCAGTTGAGAAAGGGTCGGCTCGGTGCCGCAGAGCTTCCTGTGATGTTCCCGCGCCGCATTGACCCGCAGTCCCAGTTCTTTTAAGGAGCGGCTGACCTTGACTGTGCCGCCCTCCCGGAAGAGCTTTTTGATCTCGCCCAGGATCACTGGCACTGCATAGGTAGAAAAGCAGACACCACGCCCCTCATCAAAGCCATCGGTCGCCTTGACCAGTCCCATGCAGCCAGCACCGTAGAGATCATCGTATTCAATGCCCCTGCCCCGGAAGCGTCCGGCACAGGCGTGTACCAGCCCGAGGTTCTGTTCAATGAATGCACTGCGCCGGGTCTTGTCCGTTACCATGGTATTCCCTCATTTCCTTTTATGTAGAGGGCTTTTCCTCCAGATGCTTTGTCAGAATGACCCGGGTGCCCCGGCCGGGAGCGGAGCGCACACTGACTTTATCCATAAAGCTCTGCATGACCGCAAAACCGAGACCGGAGCGCTCCTCCGGGTTGCCGGTGGTGAAGAGCGGCTCCATCGCCCTGGGGATATCCGGGATGCCGACCCCTTTGTCTGCGATCACGATCCTGACCACCCGCCCCGGATAAACGGAGACTGTCATGGTGATGGGCCCCACCCGGTCGGGGTAGGCGTGGACGATGCAGTTGGTGACGGCTTCGGATACCGCCGTTTTCAGGTCAGCCAGCTGGGGCACGGTGGGGTCATACCGGGCCAGAAAAGCCGCCGCCGCACCGCGGGCATACGCTTCGTTGACGCTGAGGGAATCAAATTGGATCCTGGTCGTGTTTTCCGCTTTCATCTTCATTCCTCCTGTCCTGCATCCGTGCAGGGGATATTGGCCAGCCGCAGAACGCGGCGCAGCTGCTCCGGGGCGTGCTGGATACGCAGGGTTCCGCCCAGACTGCGGGCGCAGCGCTGGCGGCCCAGAATCAGCCCCACCCCGGACGAATCCATAAACCCAACCCCGCCCAGATCGAGCACCAGTGTTTTGGGGGTGCGGGCCAAAAGGGCATCGTCCAGCTGGATGCGCAGGTTCTGTGCGGCATCGTGGTCGATCTCACCTGCCAGATAGGCATAGAGCAGATCGTCCGCCGCACTGAATGTAACTGTTGCCATTTTCTGTCCTTTCCTTGCGTGAATCGCTCAGGCTTGTCCGGTCTGCCGGAGGCTTCCCCTTTCCGGGAGGGCGGCAGTGCGAAACACAGCCCGAGCGGTTTCCTCTAAACCAAAATAAAAGAGCCTGTACACGTTTTCATCAGTGTACAGGCTCTTTCGGGCATATTTTAGAAAAGGGTGTCGCTTACTTTTCAGCCAGCAGATCGGCAGCTTCCAGTGCGATGGCTTCGCCGCCGCAGATCAGAAGGCCGCGGCGGCTGTTGGCCCGGGCAAGCTCCACGGCTTCGGCCAGACTCTCGCAGAGCTCGGCATCAAAGTGGTAGCGTGCCTTTTCCAGCAGGCGCTCGGTCATGGCGGCATCCGTACCCGCCGGGGGAACGAGGAACACCTTATCAAAGGGATTCTCGCTCATGCCGGGCATGGTGGTACGGTCTTTTTTCTGGGTCTCAGCCGTCAGGCCGCTTTCCAGCGCGGAGAAGAAGGCCTCGGCTCCTTCTTCCTCTGCCAGGCCGATGACAGCGCTCAGGTGGCGCACCTTGGCCATGTTCAGGACACGCAGCAGGGCAATGGCCTGCTGCGGGGTGCGGCAGGCATCCAGCACCACCAGCGGGCGCTGGGAGAGGACCCGGATGCTGCTGCGGTTCCCCACAGCGGCCAGACCTTCCAGAATGGCTTCATCGGGGATGTCATAGCCCTTTTTGCAGAGGGCCAGGGCCAGCTCCACCGCAATGGCGGCACTGCCCGCCGCGTGACGGCCCAGGAAGGCCAGCGGCACGGTATAGCCGCCGTAGTCCACACGGCTGGCGAACTTTTCGGCTTCGAGGAAGGTGATGTCATCGGGGTCCGGCACGACCAGCTCACAGTCTGCCTTACCGGCGGCCACGACGAGCTCACTGACCACAGCCTTGGGCTGCTCAGGCGCGGTGACGCAGATGCTGCCCTTGCGCATGACACCGGCCGCCAGCGCGGCGGAGCGCTCCAGTGAGGCGCTGATGCCGTCCGGGCCGATGGAGGTGACCGCACAGACCGGCATCTTGGGCAGGGCCTCGGCAAGTCCCGCATCGGGCAGCTCCACCACAGCCAGCGCACAGCCTGCCTCGCCAAAGCAGCGGGCAGCGGCAGCCAGCTCGGCGGCAGCACGGGGCAGGGTCTCCCGGGCGCTCAGGGTCTCGGCGGCCTGTGCAAGCAGCTCCGGTGCCACAGGCTCCCCATTCACCCGGATGCGGGCAGAGAGCGGCTCACAGCCTGCGTGGTAGCTGCCGGTAACGAGGCCGGCAGCCCTGAGCACCGCCGCCGTGAGGGCGGCGGCGGTCGTTTTGCCAGCCGTACCGGCTACGCCCAGATAATCCACCCGGCCTGCCTTGGCAGAGAGGGCTTCCTGCAGCTGC
Source organism: Faecalibacterium sp. BCRC 81149 (assembly GCF_022750605.1). Classification (NCBI taxonomy): domain Bacteria; kingdom Bacillati; phylum Bacillota; class Clostridia; order Eubacteriales; family Oscillospiraceae; genus Faecalibacterium; species Faecalibacterium sp. BCRC 81149. Next base: position 3,337 of record NZ_QXJA01000017.1, read on the forward strand.
CGGGCCGGGGCAAAGCCCTCGGGCAGAGATGCAAAATAGGCATTTGCCTGTTCAATGGTCATTGCGTCAAACCTCGTTTCGATGTTGATAGAGAATAATGCACATCCGGACAAGCCCCAGCAGGATGAGCCCCACCAGCAGGCCGGTCATCACACCGGAAAAATCGATCCAGATATCGGTGACCTGGCCGCTGCGGCCCGGCACAAAGAGCTGGATGGTCTCATCGGTCAGGGCTGTGAGCAGGCCGCCCAGCATGGGCCAGGACACATGCTTGAAGAAGTGCCGGGTGTACACCCGCAGGCAGAGCATGAGCAGGAAGCCTTCCAGCAGATACTCGCAGAAATGCGCCAGCTTGCGCACGATGTGCATGGTGAGCCGGTCAGCGGCACCGGGAAGCCCCAGATGCCGCAGGATGCCCTGCAGTATCCCCAGTACCCGGCCGCTGGCCCCCTCGGACACATCCGCGATCTGCAGAGAGTTGGAGAAGATGAACACGATGCAGCCGATGAGGGCAAAGGTAAAGATCACCCGCCACGCGATGAGCCACGGGGAGGTGCGTTGATTCTGTTCCTGCATCCGCTTAGCCCAGAGCCTTGATGCTCTGCTCGATGTTGGCCAGCTTGCTCTGGCTGTTGGTGCGCTTTGCGCGGATCTCTTCCACCAGAGCGGCGGGGGCACGCTCCACGAACTTGGGGTTGGCCAGCTGGTTCTCAAACATGGCCAGTTCCTTCTCAGCCTTGGCCTTTTCCTTGTTCAGGCGGGCCAGCTCCTTCTCGCGGTCGATCAGCTCCATCATGGGGATAAAGCCGCGGGCGGTGTGGGTGGACACCTGCACCATGCCATCGGTGCTGCCCTCGTACTTTTCCGTAAAGGTCACGTCGGTGGCAAAGGCAAACTTTGCCAGATAGACCTCTGCATTCCGGAAGGGAGCGGGATCAACCGTCTCGATGATCATACTGGTCTTTTTGGCAGGATGGACATTCATCTCGGTGCGCATGGTGCGGACTGCCTTGATGTAGTCCATGACCTTTTCAAAGGCTTCCTCTTCCTCGGCCCAGTTGTGTGCCTCGTCAAAGGTGGGCCAGCTCTGGGTCATAATGGTCTCGGCGGAGCCGGGCAGGGCCTGATACAGCTCCTCCGTGATGAAGGGCATGAAGGGATGCAGCAGCTTGAGGGCCTTGTCCAGCACATACACCAGCACACGGCGGGCAGTATCTGCCTGCTCTGCATCGCCGGAGTTCAGGCGGGGCTTTGCGATCTCGATGAACCAGTCGCAGTAGACATCCCAGATGAAGCTGTTGATCTTGGCAGCGGCCAGACCCATCTCGAAGTGGTCGAGGTTGTCGGTCATGGCACCGGCCACCTGATTCAGCTTGGTCAGCACCCACTTGTCGCTCATGTCCAGCTTGCTCTCCTCGGGCAGGCCGGGCTGGAAGTCCTCGGGCAGGTTCATCAGGACAAAACGGGTGGCGTTCCACAGCTTATTGGCAAAGTTGCGGGCAGCCTCCACCTTCTTCTCGCTGTAACGCATATCGTTGCCAGGGGTGGAGCCGTCCAGCAGCATGAAGCGCAGTGCATCCGCGCCGTACTGGGCAATGACCTCCAGCGGGTCGATGCCGTTGCCCAGGCTCTTGGACATCTTGCGGCCCTGGCTGTCGCGGACGATGCCGTGGATGCAGACAGTGTCGAAGGGAGCCTTGCCGGTGTAGGCCAGGCCGGAGAAGATCATGCGGCTGACCCAGAAACCGATGATATCATAGCCGGTGACCAAGGTGTTTGTGGGGTAGAAATACTTCAGGTCCGCGCTGTCCTCATTGGGCCAGCCCAGAGTGCTGAAGGGCCACAGAGCGGAAGAGAACCAGGTATCCAGGGTATCGGGGTCCTGGGTGAAGTGGCTGCCGCCGCACTTGGGGCAGGTGCAGGGCATCTCTTTGGCGACCACGGTCTCGCCGCAGTCATCGCAGTAGAAGGCCGGGATCTGGTGGCCCCACCACAGCTGACGGCTGATGCACCAGTCGCGGGTGCCCTTCATCCAGTTGAGGTAGTTCTTGGTAAAGCGCTCGGGCACGAACTTGATCTCGCCCTTCTCCACGCTCTCGATGGCGGGCTTTGCCAGCGGCTCCATCTTAACGAACCACTGCTTGGAGACCATGGGCTCGATGGTGGAGTGGCAGCGGTAGCAGGTGCCGACCTCGTGCTTCAGGGGCTCGATCTCCTTCAGGAAGCCGCCCTCCTTCAGGTCTGCCAGAATGGCCTTGCGGGCCTCGAGGGTGGTCATGCCGGCATACTTGCCGCAGTCCAGTACCTCGGGCTCGTTCACGGTGTTCTTGCCTGCGGCAAACAGTGCATCTGCAGCGGCCTTATCGGCAGCACCGGTCATGTGGCCGTCGTAGGTAAACACCCGGACGATGGGCAGATCATGGCGCAGACCCACTTCAAAGTCGTTGGGGTCGTGGGCGGGGGTGATCTTGACGACACCGGTGCCCTTGGTCATATCAGCGTGCTCGTCGCAGACGATGGGGATCTCCTTGTTCAGCAGGGGCAGGACAACATGGCAGCCGTGGAGGTGGGCATAGCGGGGGTCCTCGCCGTTGATGGCAACAGCGGTATCACCCAGCATGGTCTCGGGGCGGGTGGTTGCCAGCTCCAGCATCTCGCCGGTCTCCTTGACCGGGTAGAGCAGGTGCCAGAAATTGCCGTCCTTTTCCTCGTACTCCACCTCGGCATCCGAGATGGAGGTGTTGCAATGGGGGCACCAGTTGACCATCCGGTTGCCGCGGTAGATCAGGCCCTTGTCATACAGGCGCACGAAAACTTCCTTGACGGCATCCGAGCAGCCCTCGTCCATGGTAAAGCGCTCCCGCTGCCAGTCACAGCTGGTGCCCAGCTTTTTCAGCTGGCTGACGATGCGGTTGCCGTACTTGGTCTTCCAGTCCCAGGCGCGCTCCAGGAAACCGTCGCGGCCCACCATCTCCTTGGTCAGGCCCTCGGCACGCATAGCCTCCACGACCTTGGCCTCGGTGGCGATGGATGCGTGGTCGGTGCCGGGCACCCACAGGGCGGCATAGCCCTGCATCCGCTTGGTGCGGATGAGCACATCCTGCATGGTGTTATCCAGCGCATGGCCCATGTGGAGCTGACCGGTCACGTTCGGAGGGGGCATAACGATGGTGTAAGGCTTCTTGTCGGGGTCCGCTTCCGTGTGGAAGTAGCCGCCGTCCTGCCAGAACTGGTAGATGCGGTCTTCCACCTGGCTGGGATCGTACTGTTTTGCGAGTTCTTTCATTGTATCCTCCCAAAAATGTGATGAGTGGGACGAAAAAAGCCGCCCCACGGAACGTTCCATGGGACGGCTGTAAACTACATACCGCGGTACCACCCAAATTGCACCGGCTGCAAACACAGCCTGTGCCCCTTGATGCCCCGGTAACGTGGGGCAGCTCCGAGGGCGGCTACTGGCTTCACCGCCCCTGCTCAAAAGCGACAGTGCGCAGCGCTTACCTGCCGGGCTCTCACCTGACCCCGGCTCTCTGCAAGGCGGTTTGCCGCGCACACTCTTTCTCGTTGCATTTATACAAAGAATATAACGTTTTTTTGGCGTTTTGTCAATATGCTCCGAGAACTTCCTGCTTCAATCTGCCGATCAGCCGCTCCATCAGGGCCACCCGGTTGAAGGGGGTCATCAGGTAGAGGCCGTCCGCATACGGCAGGGCGGCCTTTGCCATTTCCAGCGAGATGGCAAGACCCAGCTCCTCGCCCTGGGCACGGTCGAGCCCGGCAAACTTTTCAATGATCCAGTCCTCCACATGGATGCCGTTGATCTCGTTCTCCATGAAGATGGCGTTGCGCTGGCTGACCACCGGCATGATACCGGCCAGGATCTTTGCATCGGCCCCCAGCGTCTCCCGGGACTTTTTCAGGTTTTCCACCGCCTGTGCCGAGAGCACCGGCTGGGTCAGAAAGCCGCTCATGCCGTTTTCCAGCTTCTCCTTTGCCCGGCGCAGCTCCACATCAAAGTTGCGGGCATTCAGATTCAGGGCACCGAACACGGTCATGGGGCCGGGCATCTCCCGGCCTTCCCCTGCCAGCGAGACGATGTACTGGGCCAGCTTGCGGGAGTTGAACTGGTAAACGTTCTTCACCTCGTCCCGCTCTGCCGTGGGGATGGGATCACCGGTGATGGCCAGCACCTCCCGCACGCCCTCGGCATACAGGCCCAGCAGCAGGGCCTTGGTGGCGTTCAGGTTGCGGTCGCGGCAGGTCATGTGGGGCAGGGTGCACAGCCCCAGCTCCCGGTGGACCCGGCAGGCCACCAGAGAGGAATCCATCCGGGCCTGTGCAATGGGGCAGTCGGCAATGGTCAGCAGGTCAGCGCCCGCCGCCTGCAGCTTTTTTGCCCCTTCCAGATAACCGGTCAGGTCCGCATTGCGGGGAGAATCCAGCTCAATGGCAATGACCTTTTCCCCTGCGTTCAGCTTACGCAGGAAAGCGTCCTCATTTTCCACCGTCTGTTCCTTCACGGTGGAAAACTCTTCTGCCGGAGCCGTTTTTTCCACCACGGGCAGGCGGTCCAGCTCCGCCCGCAGGGCGGCAATGTGGGCAGGGGTAGTGCCGCAGCAGCCGCCCAGGATCTGAACCGTGCCCTCGGCGGCCAGACGGCCCAGCTCCCTTGCAAAGTACTCCGGCCTGCCCTGATACTTCACCTGCGTCCGGGTGACAACGGGATAACCCGCGTTGGGCATGACCGACAGGGGCAGCGTGCCCCCCAGCTGCTTTGCCAGTGTGCGCATGGCACCGGGTGCCGACACGCAGTTCAGGCCCACGGCATCCACGATGCCGCTTTCCTGCATCCGCCGGGCAAGGTCTTTGCAGTACATACCCTCCCGGGTGTAGCCGTCGGGCAGGACCGCAAAGGACACCAGCACAAAGGCATCCGGCACTTCCGCCTTGATGGCCCCCACGGCATCCAGAAGGCCCGCATCGGAGCTCAGGGTCTCGAATAGGAAATTCCTGGCTCCCAGCGCCGCGAACTGCTTTGCCACAGCCGTATATACCTGCCCCGCCGGAACCGCCTCGGTATCCGGAGCCGGGCCGAGGTCTGCAAAAACGGCGGCACCCATCTCCTCTGCGGCCTGCACAGCCAGCTGCCAGCCTGCCTGCGCCAGCTGTTCCCAGCCGGGCGCGTGTGCCGCCGCCAGCCGGGGCAGGCTGAAGGTATTCGTCTTGACGGCATCAGCCCCTGCCGCCAGATACTCCCGGTGGACAGCCAGCACCCCCGCCGGGTCGGTCAGGTTGGCCTGCTCGCACTCCACCCCGGGAGCCGCCTTATAATAGGTACCCATAGCACCATCAAAAAGCAGGGGGCGGGTCTGCAACAGTTCGCGAATGTTCATCATATATACTTCCTCGCATCTCACAAATGAGCTCTATATTCTTCAGTTTAATGAAGTTTCGACTCTTGTCAAGCGTTTTTTTGAGGCATCGCTTGCAGGCAGGGCAGTTTTGTGCTATCCTATGCGTAACTTTTACATGTGAGGAGAGATGTACCATGCGCCACGCAGGCACACAAACGATTGAAACGGAGCGGCTGCTTCTCCGCCCGCTGACCCCGGAGGATGCCCCCATGATGTACGCCAACTGGGCCAACGACCCGGACGTGACCCGCTGGCTGCGGTGGGAGCCCCATAAAAACGTGGACGAGACCCGGGAACTGCTGGCCGCATGGGCGCTTCTCTACCCCAATGGAGATTACTACGAGTGGGGCATTGTGGAAAAGGCCACCGGACAGTTGTTTGGCACCATCGGCGTGTTCACATCCAGTTCCGCCGAGCCGGAGCGTGACCCCTGGCCCGGCTTCGACCACACAAACGGCGTGTGGGAAGTGGGCTACTGCATCGGCAAGGCCTGGTGGAACAAAGGTTTTACCACCGAAGCGCTAAAAGCAGTGGTAGAATACTGGTTCAAAAATACAGATAGTAGCTGGCTGGCCTGCTGCCATGCGTTTGAAAATCCTGCCAGCGGCCGGGTCCAGCAGAAAGCCGGCTTTGTCTACGACCACGATGCTGTCTACCACAAATTTGACGGCACACCGGTTGCCTGCAGGTGCTACGCATTGACAAGAGAACATTACGAAGAACTGAGAGGTTTATTTTGAGCGAACTTTATGACATTTTAGTAGAAACGCCCCCCACAAAGGTTATCTTACTGGCCCTGGATCAGGGGCTTTGGGACTGTGAGCGCAGCCTGAACGAGCTGGCTGCACTCTGCGAGGCCAACCACATGGAGGCTGTGGCATCTGTGACCCAGAAGCGGCAGACCCCCGAGACCGGCATCGTGCTGGGCAGCGGCAAGCTGGAGGAGGCCGCCGCTGCCGCCGCGGAGCTGGGTGCCGAATGTGCCGTGTTTGACGGCGAGCTGACCGGCAGCCAGATCCGCAACATCTCCACGGCGCTGGGCGGCATGGAGGTCATTGACCGCACCATGCTGATTCTGGAGATCTTCCGCAGCCGCGCCGTGACCAACGAGGGCAAGCTGCAGACCGAGCTGGCGCTTCTGCGCTACCGCCTGCCCCGCCTGCAGGGAATGGGCGAAAGCCTGAGCCGCCAGGGCGGCGGTGGCGGCGGCGGTGGTGGTGCCCGCCGTGGTGCCGGTGAGACCAAGCTGGAGCTGGACCGCCGCCACGTCCACGCCCGCATCGACGCACTGGCCGAAAAGCTGGCCGAGATGGAAAAGCGCCGGGGCGAGAGCCGCAAGGCCCGGGCCAAGACCGGAATGCCGGTGGTCAGCCTTGTGGGTTACACCAACGTGGGCAAATCCAGCCTGATGAATGCCCTGTGCGGCCCCAGCGTGGCCGAGGCCGACATGCTGTTTGCCACCCTGGACCCCACCAGCCGGAAGCTGGTTCTGCCCAGCGGCATGGCCGTTCTGCTGGTGGACACGGTCGGCTTTGTCTCCCGCCTGCCCCACAATCTGGTGGAGGCCTTCAAATCCACGCTGGAGGAAGCCGCATGGTCTGATGTCATCGTGCGGGTGGCGGACGCGGGCGACGACCAGCGGGAAGAACAGCTGGCCGTTACCGATGAGGTCCTGGACGGGCTGGACTGTGCCGACATCCCCCGCCTGACCGTTTACAACAAATGTGACAAGCCCAATGCCCTGAACTTTGACCCGGACATCCTGTTGACCAGCGCCAAGACCGGCTACGGTCTGGATGCCCTGCTGAAAAAGCTGGACGAGCTGCTCAGTGACCGGGTGCACACCATCCGGGTGCTGCTGCCTTATGATAAACTGGGCCTGGCCGCCCCCATGCGGGAGCGGGGCAGCGTGCAGTTGGAGGAGTACCGGGAGGACGGGCTTTATCTGGAAGGCATCGTCAAAACCGAGGACCTGCACTGTTTTGAGGGATTCTTGGTTTAATAAAGGGAATCGGCCGTTGGGGAGCTTTCCCACGCAAGTGATACGGGGCATTCCATCCCCCGCCCAACTGCCTGACGGCAGTCGGGTCCCACCCTCCGGACACTTGCTTTGGGAAACTCCCCGCCGTCCTATCGTCTCGAACAAATAAAAAAATCCCCAACAAACACAAAAACCCGCCTGGCAGCGGGTTTTTGTGTATAGAGGGGTGGGAAAGTATATAAAGTTGGGAATCGCAATTCAAATGCAGGCACTTGAGAAACAACATGTTTTGCGCAGTCTTTGGCGCTTACCGTGCCTCGCGATATGTATTATACGCTTTTTTCTTTTCTTGTCAAACAAAATTTTTGACATTTGCTTTAATTTAGCACTTTACATTTCGATCAAAACTTTATATAATTAACACAGAAAACACAAAAGCGAGTTTTTCCGCAGTTTATGCGATTGCGACAACAGTAAAACTTTACTTTCAAAAATTTTTGTATAATTCAACAAAAATATAAAAGGAGACCTTTCTCATGGACGATTTAGACCGCAAGATCCTCTCCCTTCTCGCAAAAAATGCCCGGATGCCCGTCAAGGAGATCGCCGAGCAGGTGGCACTGACCAGCCCGGCTGTTTCCAGCCGCATCCACAAGCTGGAGACCGACGGCATCATCAGCGGCTACACCGTGGTGCTGAACCGCCCGGCAGACCGTGTCTATGTGGACGCGCTCATCAGCCTGTCCGTCACACCCAGCCACCGGGACGAACTGGTGGAGCTGATGCAGAACAGCAAGGAGGTGCTGCAGTGCTACCATGTCACCGGTGCCTACACCTTCCTCATCAAAGTCAGCTGCGGCAGCATGCCCCAGCTGGAGCACCTGATCCTGCAGTTCCAGAAACTGGGCACCACCAGCACCCAGATCATCCTTTCTACTCCGGTCAACCACGGTGATCTGGAGGCACTGCAGCTGTAAGCCGTTCACAGAACTGTTACAACTGCCGTGCAATCTTCCGGCCTTCCGGGCCGTATTCCTGATACAAGGCCGCCGTTCAGCGGCTGCATAAACGCCCCCAAAGGCGGGCAGACTGATCACAATCACCCTGCCTTTGTCAGACGAAAGGAACTACGACCATGAAAAAACGCATTCTCGCCGCTCTGCTGGCTCTTGGCTGTGCCCTGCTGGTGTTCACCGGCTGCGGCAGCAAAAAAGATACCACCCCCAAAGACTACACCCAGATCATCCACGATGCCCGGGAAGCCGAGGACAATGATTATTATATGATCTTCTCCCCGGCAGAGGACGGCAAGTTCACCGCCCAGTACGGCTACAGCGCCAGCTATCCGGCGGATGACCTGAACGATGAGATTCAGAACATGCTGCTCCCCCTGTTGGACCTGCCCGAGGGCAGCTACACCGATCTTGCCGCCTCCCTCTCTTCCATGATGGTGCAGAGCTACGGCGTTGCCATCATCAAGCCTGCTGAGGGCAAGACGCAGGAGGTCGTGGACGCAATGGATGCCTATATCCAGAACCAGCAGCAGACGATGGAGCACTACCTCGAGGATCAGTACCAGATCGCCGCCGCCGCCAAGGTGGCCACTGTCCCCACCGGCGAAGTGGTCATGGTGTGCTGTGAGAACAGCGATGCCGTGATGAACGCCATCAAGACCGCTCTGGCCGCTTAAATTATCTTTCAAAACAACAATGCCCTGTACCGTTTTGCATGGTACAGGGCATTCTTATTTCTACCAGATGGATTATATCGTTCAAATATCACATATCCGAACGGGAATAGGCGTTCTTCATATTGCTGCTCAGCTCAAACAGCACCTTATCCAGCGTGTCGGCGGCGCGGGCCTTGACCTCAGCGGCCAGGGCCTCGTTGGCCTCCTGGCGCAGGGCGGCGCGGCGGGCGGGGTCGGTCTCGGCCAGCTGCTTTGCGTCATACTGATTCAGCAGGGCACGGCAGGCGGAGAGCACCCCCAGCTCATAGCGCTCGACATGGAACACCGACTTGCCATAGGAAGCATCCGCCATCGCAGCGATCATCCGGCTGACCCAGTAAAAGCTGTCGGTGGACACCTCACCGGTGGTGCCGGCCAGATAGGCCGGGGTCATCTCCACGTTGGCATAGAAGGGCACCATGGCGTTCAGGGCATTGGAGGCGTAGGCCACCCATTCCACTGCCTGCAGGTCGGCGGGCAGATCAGGCCGCAGCTGAATCAGCGCCACAAAGTCGTTGCGGTTGATGCCGATGGAGCGGTAAACGCCCCGGTTCTCTCTGGCACCGTAGCTTGCATACGGATCGTACGGCGTGCCCTGATAATGGCTGGACAGCACATACTTCACGTCCTCGGGGGTGATCTTCTTCTCAGGCACCATGCACCAGGGCAGGTCGTCGGAAGCCGGGGTATAGTCGGCATCGGGACCATCCCAGACCCAGGTGGTGGGGTTCAGGGTGCGCAGCATGTACCAGGCGCGGGGCGTGTTGTAAACGTGGTCGGAATCGGTGTGGCTGCCAAAGGCGGCACGAGGGTCGAACACGCCGTCCTGTGCCAGGTCCAGGTGATACTTTGCAATGAACTCCCTCAGGTCAGCCGAGCAGAGATGGTTTTCCTGCGCGCCAAAGGCATCGTCCAGATCAAAGGCATCGATGCCCAGCTGGTTCGGCATCACCACATAACTGTCATCGGGCACGCGGCGTGCCATCCAGTGATGGCCGCCGATGGTCTCCAGCCACCAGATCTCGTTCACGTCCTGGAATGCAATGCCGTTCATCTCGTAAGTACCGTAGGTCTCCAGCAGCTTGCCCAGCCGCTCCACGCCCTCGCGGGCGGTGTGGATGTAGGGCAGCACCAGATAGACGATGTCCTCCTCGCCGATGCCGCCGGGCACCTCGGGCTGCTCCCCCCTGGCAGGCTGGTACACCACCAGCGGGTCAGCGCCCAGCACGCGGGGGTTGGAGGTGATGGTCTCGGTGGCGGTCATGCCGACATTGGCGGCATTGACACCGGCTGCGGCCCAGATCCCCTTGCCCTCCACGGCGTTGGGCATGGCGGTCATCCGCATGGGGTCACCGGGCAGCGGGATCTCCACATGAGACAGCACCGAACGGTAGACCGCCGGATGCTCCTCGGGCTGGACCACCACGAATTTCTTTGCCGTGAAATGGCCGGAACCGGAATCGTCGTTGCGGGCGATCATGGTGGAGCCGTCATAGGATGCGTTTTTACCAACCAGAAGCGTTGTACATGCCATAATATCTTCTCCTCCGAATCGAAGTATTTGTCTCTCAGTTTGCCTTGACTGATTGTAATCCTTTTTGTTTCAAAAGGCAAGAGGGCTTACCGGAGCCGTTCCCCGTTTTCCTCCGGGGGCGGAGCAGCTGCCGGGGCGCAGTCCCGGCCAAAGTAGAGCGCCACCTCGCCGATCTTCTTTTTGCGCAGCAGGAAGAGAGTCGGGATCAGATAGATCAGGATCGAGAGCATCATGCTGGCATCATAGCCCGAAATGCTCTCGGCCACGTCCTCCGTGCCGTACAGACCGCCCACCAGCATAGAAGCAATGTCCATGGCCCCGTGCAGGAACACCGTGACCCACAGGTTGCCGGTGCGGAAATAGATGGCTGCGAACAGCGTGCCCAGCGATGCCGCAAAGACACACTGCATCAGCACACCGAAGGGAGCGCTGGACAGCAGATTGGTCAGGTGGGCCGCGCCAAACAGCAGGCCCGACAGCAGGCAGGCTTTCCAGACCCCCGCCCTGCCGGTGCCAAAGCGCTCCAGCAGGCTCTGGGCAATGACCCCGCGGAAGATGAACTCCTCCGCCACGCCCACCAGTGCCATGCTCAAAAAGAAGCTGAAGATGCTGAACGCAGGCTGCAGCTGGCCATCCTCGGGCATCCCGAACATCAGCTTGGTATACAGGCTGTAACCGATGAGCACCAGCGGATACATTCCCACCAGCAACCCGTTGAAAAAGCCGCTGCCCCGGCGGCGGAGCAGGTACATCTTACCGGTGCGGCCCAGAATGACCAACGCCACCACCATGCCCACCGCCTCCTGCACGGCGCTGAGGAAGTAGGAGTCCACCCGTTCCAGGTCCACTCCAAAGAGCACCAGTGCAAACACAATGAGATAGGATGCCAGCAGCAGGCTGCCCAGAAACAGCACCTCGGATAAAACGCAGAAGCCGATGGGATGCTTTGCGCGCAGACGTTTCAGCATAAAAATATCCTCCTGAATCTTAGTGGCTCTATTCTAACATACTTTGCCGGAAAGAGAAAGTTTTTGGCATTTTCTGCTCAGGCGAAAAAACTCAAAAAAAGTGTTGACAAGACCCGGGCTGTATAGTATAATATCCCTTGTCAGCGGCGAGGTTCAAAGCTGACGACAACAGAATGATGGGGATTTGCATAGTGGTAGTGCGGTAGACTCTGACTCTACTTGTGGGAGTTCGATTCTCTCATCCCCAACCAAAAAACCGCAGTCGCCTTCCGGCTGCGGTATTTTCGGGGCATAGCGCAGTTGGTAGCGCGCCTCGTTCGGGACGAGGAGGCCGTGGGTTCAAATCCCGCTGCTCCGATCGAAAAAGAGACATACTTCGGTGTGTCTCTTTTTTCTTTTTACAAAATTTTTTCTTGACACATTTCCCCTTTGGGAATACTCTTATAGTACCAGATATCCCCTGCTCTGCGGCGGGAAAGATCAAGAGGAAACGAGGGATTTGTGAGATGAAAAAACGTGTTGGCATCCTGACCTCAGGCGGCGACTGCCCGGGCCTGAACGCAACCATTCGCGGCGTGGCAAAGGCACTGTATGCCCGGATGGGTGATAATGTGGAGATCGTGGGCATCCTGAACGGCTACCACGGCCTGATCAATGGCGAGTACAGGGAGATGTGCGAGGACGACTTCCGCGGCATCCTGACACTGGGCGGCACCATTCTGGGTACCAAGCGCACCCCCTTCAAACTGATGCGCGTGGTCGAGGACGACAAGATCGATAAGGTCGCGGCCATGAAAAAGACCTACAAGGACGCAAAGCTGGACTGCCTGCTCTGCCTGGGCGGCAATGGCACCCATAAAACCGCCAACCTGCTCTCGCAGGAGGGCCTGAACATCATCGGCCTGCCCAAGACCATCGACAATGATATCTACGGCACCGATGTGACTTTTGGCTTCCACACCGCTGTGGACATTGCCACCGAGGTCATCGACCGCATCCACACCACCGCCGGCAGCCACAGCCGCGTGATGTGCATCGAGATCATGGGCAACAAGGCCGGCTGGCTGACCCTCTACTCCGGTATTGCAGGCGGCGCGGATATCATCCTGCTGCCCGAGCAGCCCTACGACATCGACCGCGTCTGCGAGGCCGTGGAGCGCCGGGCAAAGCGCGGCTCCAACTTCTCCATCATCGCCGTGGCCGAGGGTGCCATGAACGTGGACGAGGCCAAGCTGAAGCGCAAGGAGTGGACCGCCAAGCGCGCCGAGGCCGGTTACACCACCGCCACCAACCGCATTGCCGCTGCCGTCCAGAAAAAGACCGGCATGGAGACCCGGGTCTGCATCCCGGGCCACATGCAGCGCGGCGGCAGCCCCAGCGCCTACGACCGCGTGCTGGCCACCCAGTTCGGCAGCTACGCCGCCAAGCTGGTGGAGATCGAGCAGTACGGCGTTACGGTGGCTCTCGTGAACAACCACGTCATCTCCAACCGTCTGGAGGATATCGCCGGTAAGACCCGCAATATCCCTGAGGGCTGCGAGCTCCTCACCGTTGCCAAACGCATGGGAATCAGCTTGGGCTGAGAAATCTTTCCGGCATGACCGCAATCTTCTTCCCGGTTTATCCGTATTCCAAGTGTAACAAAACCTCGTGGAAGGAAGTGTATCTCCATGAAAAAAATCCATAAGTTCTTTTCTAAAGATTTGCTCCATATTCTTGGTGCTGTTGGGATTTTTGTTGCTTTTCTGATTTCTATCGCCTATAAGCAAGTTGGAATCGGGGCACTCATAGCTGCGTGGCTTATTGCTATCGCAATTATCGGGGTAGCATGGATTACAGACATCCGCAAAGCAGACCTGCTGAAAAACGGAAAGATTGTTTCCGGAAAAGTTACTGCAGTAAAAAGGGTTCACATAAAATTCCACATGAGTACCTATCACCTTGCTGATGAAGATGTAATTTATCCTTGGGTGATCCGGTACCAATATAAGATTGGAAAAGACACTTATTATGGACAGTCCCATTGGTTTTGGTTCAATCCTCTCGTGAGCAAGGGAACACCTATAAAGGTGACTATTGATCCTCAAAACCCAGAAAGAAGCATTGTTGCTGCATGGGAAAGTTAATAGATTGTTTCTTTCCTCTATGATGACGGAAATTCCAAGGGAGCACAATCTCCTTTGGCACACGACTTTGGTACAAAGTCTAGTATGTTACACCTCGATAAAGGTGTAACGTTCCCAGACGCAAAAAGTCCCATGCCCAGCACTTTGGCGGTGCGGGCATGGGACTTTTTGCTTTTTAGACCTAGCGGAGCGAACCGTAACCAATCCTGACATCCAGTTGCCGTGTCATTTGTTGAATACTGTTTTACGAACAGTCTGCGGATGGACGTTCCCTCTTTTTCAATATACCGAACAAGAACTTACTTATTCTTGTACATTTCCTCGTAGTATTTCTGGTAGTTGCCGCTGGTGATGTGCTCCATCCACTCCTCGTGCTCGAGATACCAGTCGATGGTCAGGACGATGCCCTTCTCGAACGGGGTCTCGGGGTACCAGCCCAGATCGTTCTTGATCTTGGTGGGGTCGATGCCGTAGCGGCGGTCGTGGCCCAGACGGTCAGCAACGTGCTTGATCAGATCCTCGCTGATGCCGTCGTCCTTCAGGCGGTCGTGCAGTTGCTCAATGATGGTCTTGACGATGAAGATGTTGGGGCGCTCGTTGTGGCCGCCCACATTGTAGACCTCGCCGATCTTGCCGCCGTTGCAGACCATATCGATGGCCTTGCAGTGATCCTCAACGTACAGCCAGTCACGGATCTGCATACCGTCACCGTAGACAGGCAGCTGCTTGTGGTGCTTGACATTGTTGATCATCAGGGGGATCAGCTTCTCAGGGAACTGATAGGGACCGTAGTTGTTGGAGCAGCGGGTAATGTTGATGGGCATACCGTAGGTATCGTGGAATGCCATAACAAACATATCGGCGCTGGCCTTGGAGGAGGAGTAGGGGCTGTGGGGGCACAGCGGGGTGGTCTCCATGAAGAAGCCCTCGGCACCCAGAGCGCCGTAGACTTCATCGGTGGAGACCTGCAGGTACTTCTTGCCTTCCTTCCAGGTCTTGGCATCGGCATCGTACCAGGCTTCCTTTGCACGCTGCAGCAGGTTCACGGTGCCCATGACGTTGCTCTGGACAAAGATCTCGGGGTTCTTGATGGAACGGTCCACATGGCTCTCAGCGGCAAAGTTGATGACATAATCGAAATCGTACTTTGCGAACAGGCTCTCCACCAGCTCCTTGTCGCAGATATCGCCCTGCACGAACACATGGCGGGGGTCGCCCTCCACATCCTTCAGGTTCTCCAGATTGCCCGCGTAGGTCAGCTTATCCAGGTTGACCAGCAGGATCTCGGGGTACTTCTTGAGCATATAGTGGACAAAGTTGGAGCCGATAAAACCGGCGCAGCCGGTGATCAGATATTTTTTCATAGGTTTATTCTACCTCAATTTTCAGGTTTTATCTTCTTGGGGAAGCTTTCCCCTTATTTCATTCCATTCTCGCCGTCCCAGTGCTCAAAGAAGCAGGCCAGGGCCTCTTTCCAGTCCCGCACATCGTTGCCCACGGTGCAGCGGAGCATCCGGTTGTCCAGTGCGCTCCACTTGGGGCGGTCGGCGCTTTCGGGGTGCTTGGCCTTGTACTCCTCGCTGGTGCAGGGGGCCACAGAGGCATCCACACCAGACAGGCGGATGATCTCGGAAGCAAAATCGTACCAGGAGCAGATGCCCTCACCGGTGCAGTGATACAGGCCGTACTCATGGGTCACGCAGAGCTGCAGCAGCTCATGGGCCAGGTCAACCGCGTTGGTGGGGTTGCCGCACTGGTCGTTGACCACCTCCAGCTTGCCGAATTTCCGGCCAGCGTTGACGATGGTCTTGACGAAGTTCTTGCCGTAGTAGCTGTACAGCCATGCCGTGCGGACGATAAAGTGGCGGTGGCAGAACTGCTCCACATACTTTTCGCCCATGAGCTTGGTGGAGCCGTAGGCGCTGATGGGGCCGGGAATGGTGGCCTCGTCCTGTGCAATGCCGCCGTTCTCACGGCCGGAGAACACATAGTCCGTGGAGACATGCACCAGGCGGGCACCGGTCTTTTCGGCGGCCTGTGCCAGATTGCGGGGGCCCAGAGCGTTTGCCTTGAAGGCTGCGTCGTGGTTCACCTCGCAGCCGTCCACGTTGGTGTAGGCGGCGCAGTTGATGATGACATCCGGGCGCTGGCGGCGGATAAAGTCATCCACCATCTTATAGTTGGAGATGTCCAGCTCCGGCAGGTCCACCGGGATCACGGTGGCATTCATCAGCTTTTCGGGAATGGGGCCGATCTCGCTGCGGCCCTCCCGCAGCTGCTTGATGATCTCGGTGCCAAGCTGGCCCTTGCAGCCGGTGACGATGATTTTCATGGGTGATTCCCCTCCTGCATCAATATCTCAGTTTTCCATCGGCCACGTTCTTGAGGTGTTGGCCGTAGGGGCTCTTACCATAACGGGAAGCGCTCTCCAGCAGGGTCTCGCGGTCGATCCAGCCGTACTTGAAGGCGATCTCTTCGGGGGCGCTGATCTTGATGCCCTGACGCTTCTCGACCATGCGGACAAAGTCGGCGGCATCCACCAGGCTCTCCATCGTGCCGGTATCCAGCCATGCAAAGCCTCGGCCCAGCAGCTGGACATCCAGCTCGTCCTTCTTCAGGTACATATCGTTCAGGGTCGTGATCTCCAGCTCACCGCGGGCAGAAGGCTTGACCTGCTTTGCCATCCGGACCACTTCCTTGTTGTAGAAGTACAGGCCGGTGATGGCGTAATTGCTCTTCGGGTGCTCGGGCTTTTCTTCCACGCTCAGCACCTTGCCGTTCTGGTCAAATTCCACGATGCCGAAACGCTCGGGGTCCTGCACATAATAGCCGAACACAGTGCAGCGGCCTTTGGTCTCTGCATTGGCGGCGGCAGTCTTGAGGATCTTGGAGAAGCCGTTGCCGTAGAAGATGTTGTCGCCCAGGATCATGGCGCAGCAGTCGTCGCCGATGAACTCTTCGCCCAGAATAAAGGCCTGTGCCAGACCATCGGGAGAGGGCTGGACCTTATATTGCAGATGGATGCCGTACTGGCTGCCATCGCCCAGCAGCGCCTCAAAGCGCGGCGTATCAGTGGGGGTTGAGATGATCAGGATATCCTGAATGCCCGCCAGCATGAGGGTGGACAGAGGATAGTAGATCATGGGCTTATCGTAGACAGGCAGCAGCTGCTTGCTGGTGACCATCGTCAGCGGAT
This sequence comes from Faecalibacterium sp. BCRC 81149, assembly GCF_022750605.1. Lineage (NCBI taxonomy): Bacteria > Bacillati > Bacillota > Clostridia > Eubacteriales > Oscillospiraceae > Faecalibacterium > Faecalibacterium sp. BCRC 81149. The sequence continues at coordinate 20,285 of NZ_QXJA01000017.1, forward strand.
AAAGCCGGGTGCCGGCACCGCCGGCCAGAATAATGCCTTTCATAATTTGTGCACTCCTTTATTTGTATTGAAAAAGTTGTGCAGCTATACGGGATGAAACGCTCACCTCGTAATATTCAAAGCGGAGCTGCGTCCGCTGTCAACAAAGTTACAGGGTAAAAGTTCTGGCCGCGCGGGGCGGCATCAGATAGTTTTACACCTTATTCTACTCTCAAATCGAAAAAAAAGCAAGAAAAAACGGCCTGTTCCAGAATTTTTTCCGGAACAGGCCGTCAAACAGAACCGTTCAGCCGCCCACGGCGGCAGCACATCGCGATGGTGGAGCGTTTCTTACCACTTGAAGCCCCACTTATGGAAATACTTCAGCAGGTTTCCCGTCTGCCAGAGGGCGGGCTTGAGGTCCCGGTGGGCAGCGCGGTGCCAGGCGTGGATGGCGGTATACTGGGGCACCAGATACACCTTGCCCCGGGTGCGCATCTTCTGGGTAAGGTCCGCATCCTCCACATACATGAAGTAGCTCTCGTCAAAGCCGCCCACCGCCTTGAAGGTGCTGGTGCGCACACCGGAAAAGCTGCCGGTGCAGAACTCGATCTCGATGGGCCTGGTCAGGTCCTCATCCAGCATCAGGTAGTGGTCGTTCTGGCCTTTCCAGAAGCTGAGCCGGGGCAGCTGGCGGTAGAGCATGGGCCGCAGGGCGCACCGGCGCAGGGGCAGCCGCTGGGGCTTGCCGTCCGGGAACACCAGCGAAGGCCGGGCCATCACGGCATCCGGGTGGGCAGCCATCCAGTCGGCCAGATCACTCAGGGTATCAGCGGTCAGCTGGATATCCGGATTGAGGATAAAGTGGAAATCGCTGTCCAGCTCGGGCAGGATCATATTGTGGCCGGTGCCAAAGCCGCCGTTCTCGGTGCGGCAGTGCACCACCACCTGCTGGCCCGGACCTGCTGCCAGCAGGCCGTCCGCCACGGCCTGCTCCAGCTTTTTGCCGCTGCCGTCCGGGCTGGCATTGTCCACCAGATAAAGGGTCACCGGGTAGCGGCGTGTGCAGTGCAGCACCGTCTGCGCCGCCTTCAGCGCCTCGTCATAGCCGTTGTAAACAACGATACAAGCAGAGAGTTTCATCAATTCACTCCAAAGGCAGGATCTTCAGCGTGAAGTCCTCACGCTGGATATCAAAGTTGGGGTTGGTGCAGGGATCGCCCGCGGCCAGCAGGTCTCCCCAGCGGGCCTGGAAGCGGAGCACCTCGCCCTGGAAGCGCTTCTGCTTTTCGGGGTTGTCCTCGGTGCCGCGGCTCTTGCTCTCGTAGTGGTAGAGCTGGGCAAAGGGGGTAAACACGTTGGTGTAGCCCGCCTCCCGCACACGGACACAGAAATCCACATCGTTGAAGGCCACGGCATAGCTCTCGTCCAGGCCGTTCATCTCATCATAGATCTCCCTGCGGATGAGCAGACAGGCGGCGGTATCGCCGTAAACATCCTGCACATAGTTCAGCCGCCCCATGTAGCCATCGGATGCCGCCGGGAAATACTTGTGCAGGTGGCCCGCCACACCGCCGATGCCAAAGCCGATACCGGCGTGCTGAATGGTGTCATCGGGGTAGAGCAGCTTTGCACCCACACAGCCCACCCGCTTCTGCTGGGCGTACATGACCATCTCCTCCAGCCAGTTGGGGGTGATGACCTCGGTATCGTTGTTGAGCAGCAGCAGGTATTCGCCGGTGGCATACTGCTCGCCAAAGTTGTTCAGGGCGCTGTAATTGAAGCCCTTGCCCTCCCAGGTCACGACCTTGAGGTTGTCCGGGTGTTCCTTCTGCATCCGCTCGTAGGCGCGGAAGGTCTCGGGCTGCTTGCTGTTGTTCTCGATGAGGATGAGTTCAAAATCCGGGTAGGTGGTGCGGGCATAGATGGAATCCACGCAGAGCTCCAGATCCCGGATGTGGTCGCAGGTGGGGATGAGGATGCTCACCCGGCCCGGGTGCTGGATGGTGTAATCGGTCTTGTAATAGCCCGGAGTGCCGGGGATGAGGGCGACATCATCCACAGCGATCCCGCAGCGGGCATAGTGGGCCTTGAGGGCCGCAATGCCTGCGTCGATGCAGTAGGTCTTGGCAGAGATATCCGCCGCCGTGCTGCCGGGGCTGGAGCGCCAGTAATACAGGGCATGGGGGATGTGAACGATCTTCTCAGCCTGCTCCGTCAGGCGGAGGAACAGCTCGTAATCCTGGCTGCCGTTGTACTCCATCCGCTCGCCGCCGCCGGCCCGTTCCATCAGGGCGCGGCTGAACACGGTCAGGTGGCAGATGTAGTTATTGGAGCGGAGGTTGTCCAGCATGAAGTCGGGCTTGAAGTGGTAGAGCACCACATGCTCCGGCTTCCCCTCAAAGGTCGCCTCGTCGGTGTAGACAAAGTCGGCCTTCTGCTCGGCAATGGCCCTGGCCGCGTACCACAGGGCGCAGGGATGCAGCAGGTCATCGTGGTCCAGCAGGGCGATATACTCACCGGTGGCCATCTCAAAGCCCTTGTTGGTGTTGCCGGGGATCAGCTCATTCTTTTCCAGCTTCTGATACCGGATGCGTGCATCGGCCTTCGCACGGGCCTGCACATGCTGGCCTACGGCCTCGTCCTTACCGGCATCCACGCAGCAGAGCTCCCAGTTCTTGTAGGTCTGGTTCACCACGGAATCCAGCATCTCGTCCAGGAAATCCAGCGGGGTGTTGTACAGAGGCACCACGATGCTGATCTTGGGACCGGCAGGCTGATCGTTCGCCTGCCTGACCAGCAGCTCCACCGGGGCAAAGCGGTCGGCCCGCAGGAGGTTCCCCGGGAAGAGGGCGGCATACTCCCGCCTGGCGCGGGCGTGCTCCCGCACTCCCGAGATGCCGTCCCGGCGCAGCTCACCCAGCAGGACGAAAAGCGGAAAGGTGTGCCAGATCTGGCGGCTCTTGCTGACAACATACCGCATGGGCCAGGTCAGCTTCCAGAAGGTAGAGCTGGTCACCTCGTTCAGGGTCTTTTCCAGGTTCTTGGCATGGCTGCGGCTCAGGGAAAGATCGCTGCGGAGCCGCTCAATGAGGGCGGCTTCCTCGTTGCAGGTGCGCTCGGCACGCACCATCCGGTCCCGCAGGAGGTCCAGCTCCTTCTCATAGCCCGCGATCATCTCGGCGGTGGCAGGCTGGACTGTGCAGTACAGAGCCGACTGCTGGGCACGGCCCCGGCTGCGCCAGCGGAAATCCCGGTAGTAGCCCCGGCGGGCCAGCTCTTCGGCCCAGCCCTCAGCCACGTTGCTGCCGGTAAACACCAGCAGCACCTGCCCGGGCATCTGCGCGGGCATCTCCACCCAGGCGGGGTCCTCCACCACCAGCAAGTCTGCCTGCCGGGCAGCCACTGTAAAGGGGTTGGCATCCACGCCCGCCCGGTGCAGGGCCTTTTCCAGTGCCGGGGTCTCGGCGTTCAGCACCGCAGCTGTTGCCGGGGCCAGCTCCTCCGCAATGCGCTGTGCCAACAGGCGGCAGCGCTCCATGTCCTGCTTTGTTTCCTTTGCTTTCTCCAACTGCATTCCGACTTCTCCACTTCACTGGGCCATTCCACCGCCCAGACGCATTTTTACAAACTATAATAGTATACCAGATTTCGTCCCGTTTGAGAAGCGCTTTTCCGCATTTCCTGCGCTTTCCGGTGCAAATTTTATTACAGTCCCAGCAGGCTCCACAGCCAGCCGAACAGGCCGCCGTTCGAGCTGCCGCTGCCCACCGTGCCAAAGGACACGCCGGTATAGTAGTGGCGCAGGATGTCCCGGTAGCCCATGCCCTGCTCCTGCGCATAGCCCACCATGCCGCACTGACTCATGCCCACGCCGTGGCCAAAGCCATAGTAGTTCATGCAGGAGGTTCCGTTCTCGTCCGCGCTGAAATCAAAGCAGTAGCGGGAGGAAACGAACTGGCCGATGTAGCGGTAGCTTTTTCCGTTCGAGACAAAGGTATTGTACTGGACAAAGCCGCCCAGATCCTTATGGGTGGTGTCGGCGCTCTCGTAGGGCTGGCCGGTCCTGCTGTCGTTGTACTCGGTGTAGCGGTAGTCCTTGCCGATGACCCGGCGCATCAGGTTGTGATACTGCTCCTCGTAGGGGCTTTCCACGCTCTGCAGATAGGGCACATCGGTGCCCCAGGCATCCAGACCGGAGCAGGTGCCGTACACGCCGGTCTGGGTGTTGTACCCCGCGCTGGCCGACCACACTGCATCGATGACGCTGCCGTTGCAGGTCAGCACCTCGTCCTTGACCTCAGAGACTGCCCTGCGGATGGCGCTGCGGGCAGAGGAAGGGATCTGATCCACGGGGGTGTACACCAGCGCGTTGGCCGAAGAGCCATATTTCTTGTGGTATTCCAGATAGGAGTGGATGGCCACCGCCTGCGCTTTCCACGCCTGCTGTGCCGCCGCGTCACTGACATAGCTGCCGATGGAGCCCAGCTCGGTGTAGGTGATGCCCACCAGACAGTCCTCAAGATCCAGGGTCACGTTCCGGCGCAGGCCCTGCCCCTTGACGTTCAGGTAGGGCATGGTGATGGTATCGCCGGAGCCGAAGAGCCAGCTCAGGCAGTTTTCCTCCTCGTCCGGGATCAGAGTAGTATTGGCACCGCCCATGGTGGTGGCACCGGCGGGCAGGGTGTCCCCTTCCGCTGCAAAGGCGGCAGGCACTGCCATGCAGAGCAGCACCACCGCCAGCATCAGCGCCGCACACCGGCGCGCAAACTTCGACATCCGTTTCAAGTTCCTTGTCCTCCTGCGTTCTGTATTTTATTCAGTTTAGCACAGTGCAGGGCTGCGGGCAAGGACTTGAATCAAGAAAACGCCGCCGGGCAGAGCCAAAAGCTCCACCCGGCGGCGTTTCACTGTTTCTATCTTATGCTTCCTGTCAGCGGCTCTCCCCGCGCTGCGCAATGCGGGAGAAGCGCTTATCCTTTTCGTCGTCCTTCTCGGCATCCTCAGCCGGGGCGGCGGGAGTCAGGCGCACCTCCGTCACGCGGCGCTTGGCGGTGCGGGTAACAACACCATCGTACTCGCCCAGGGTAAAGCGGTCGCCTACCTTGGGCAGATGGCAGGTCTTTTCCTGCACCAGACCGTTGACGGTATTGGAATCGATATCCTCTTCCTCCGGCAGGTCCAGCTCCTCATACAGATCATCGACGCTGGCAGAGCCGGACACCAGCCAGCTGCCGTCCGACTGCTTGCGGAAGTCCTCAGTGACCTCGTCGTGCTCATCCCAGATCTCACCCACCAGCTCTTCCAGGATATCCTCCAGCGTGATGATACCCTCGGTGCCGCCGTATTCGTCCACAACAACGGCCAGGTGGTGGTGCTGCTCCCGGAGGGTGCGCAGCAGCTGGGAGATCTGCGTGGAGCCCGTGGTATACAGGGTGGGCACCACCAGATCATCGATCTTGGTCGCCTTTTTCAGGCGGGCGATATAGAAATCCTTTTCATGTACCACACCAATGATGTTATCAATGGTGCCGTGGTAGACAGGCAGACGGGAGTAACCGGACTCCGCAAAGGTCTGGGCCAGCTCCTCCAGCGGGATATCATCCTCCACAGCCACCACATCCACACGGGGGGTCAGGATCTCTTCCACCTCCACGTCATCGAACTCGATGGCGCTGCGGATGAGCTCGCTTTCCCGGTCGGTCAGTTCGCCGTCGTTTTCAGCTTCGCTGACCATGGTCATCAGCTCACCCTCTGTGATGGTATCGGCCTCGCCGCTGTGGACAAAGCGGCCCAGCAGCTTCTTCCACTGGGTGAACAGCCAGGTCAGCGGGGTCATCAGGGCCATCAGGAGCACAAGGAAGGGCGAGACTGCCGTGGCCACCTTTTCCGGCATTTCCTTGGCCAGGCTCTTGGGAGTCACTTCGCCAAAGATCAGCACGATGATCGTCAGCACAATGGTGGACACCGTTGCGCCCCGCTCGGCACCCAGCATCCGGGTAAACAGGATGGTGCCAATGGAGGCGGCGGCGATGTTCACGATATTGTTGCCGATCAGGATGGTGGAAAGCAGCTTGTCATACTGCTCCGCCATGTTCAGCACCCGGGCGGCAGAGGAATCGCCGTCCTCGGCGCGGCTTTTCAGGCGGATCTGATTCAGGGAGGAAAATGCGGTCTCGGAAGCGGAGAAAAAGGCGGAGAAACCCACCAGGATCACCAACGCCACCCAGAGCGTCATACTGCCATCGTCCATAATAAAGGAAAATCACACTCAACTTTCTGTTTTTTATTAAAGAACGGACTCCCTCAGTCTGCTTCGCAGCCAGCTCCCTCAAAGAGGGAGCCTTGCCGCACGGTCAGCCTCCCTCACCGAGGGAGGTGGCATCGCGCAGCGATGACGGAAGGAGTTCTTTCCTAGGGATACAAAAATGTGCTTTCCACCGTGGCTGTTCCGCGATGAAAAGCACATCAATGTTACTTGTTATAATATCATATTCCGCACCCCCATGCAAGCATTACAGCCGGCACAGAGGTAAAAAACTGGCAAAACTGTGGAAAATCATTTCAGCACAAGGGCATTTCCGTCGTAATCCACGGTCAGGGTGCTGCCCTCGGCATAGCGGCCCTGAATGATCGCCTTGGCGATCAGAGTCTCCACCCGGCTCTGGATGAACCGTTTGATGGGGCGGGCACCATAGACGCTGTCGTAGGCAGAATCGATGATGTAGTCCTTGGCGGCGGTGGTCACGTCCAGATTCAGGTGCTTGCCCTCGTCCATGCGGCTGCGCAGGTCTGCCAGCTGCAGATCCACGATCTTGCGCATCTCGTCCTTGGTCAGGCTCTTGTAGTAGACGATCTCGTCCAGACGGTTCAGGAACTCGGGGCGGAACTTGCTCCTCAGCAGCAGGTCGATCTGATGCTTTGCGTCGTCGCTCAGCTCGTTGGAGCCATTGGCCCGGCGCTGCTCCAGATCGTTCAGGATGATGTCGCTGCCCAGATTCGAGGTCAGGATGATGACCGTGTTCTTGAAGTCCACGGTACGGCCCTGGCTGTCGGTGATGCGGCCATCGTCCAACACCTGCAGCAGGATGTTGAACACATCGGGGTGGGCCTTTTCCACCTCATCGAACAGCACCACGCTGTAGGGTTTGCGGCGGACAGCCTCGGTCAGCTGGCCGCCCTCCTCATAACCCACGTATCCCGGAGGCGCACCGATCAGGCGGCTGACGCTGAACTTCTCCATATACTCCGTCATATCGATACGCACCATGTTGCGCTCATCGTCAAACAGAGCCTGTGCCAGCGCCTTGGCCAGCTCGGTCTTGCCCACACCGGTGGGGCCGAGGAAGAGGAAGCTGCCGATGGGGCGGTTGGGGTTGGCGATGCCTGCGCGGCTGCGCAGGATGGCCTCGCTCACCTTGGTCACGGCCTCGTCCTGACCGATGACTCTCTTGTGGAGCACATCGTCCAGATGCAGCAGCTTCTCGCGCTCGCCCTCCACCAGCTTCTCCACCGGGATGCCGGTCCAGCGGGCCACGATGCGGGCGATCTCCTCGTCGGTCACACGGTCACGCAGGAGGCTGTCCTCCTTCTTCTCGTTGGCCAGCTTTTCCTCTGCTTCCAGCTGTTTCTGCAGCTCGGGCAGCTTGCCGTATTTCAGCTCAGCGGCCTTGTTCAGGTCATACTCACGCTGGGCTTTCTCAATGGCGGCATTGGTCTGCTCGATCTGCTCACGCAGGGTCTGTACCTTGCCAATGGCGTTCTTCTCGTTTTCCCACTTTGCCTTCATGCTGCGGAACTTATCCTGCAGCTCGGCCAGTTCCTTTTCCAGCTCATGCAGGCGGCTCTGGCTCAGGGCATCGGTCTCCTTTTTCAGGCTGACCTGCTCGATCTGCAGCTGGGTGATGCGGTGGGCCAGATCATCCATCTCGCTGGGCATACTGTCCATCTCAGTCTTGATCATGGCGCAGGCTTCATCCACCAGGTCGATGGCCTTATCCGGCAGGAAGCGGTCGGTGATATAGCGGTCAGAGAGGGTTGCGGCGGCGATCAGCGCATTATCGCTGATCTTCACGCCGTGGAACACCTCATAGCGCTCCTTCAGGCCACGCAGGATGGAAATGGTGTCCTCCACTGTGGGCTCATCCACCTGCACCGGCTGGAACCGGCGCTCCAGAGCGGGGTCTTTTTCGATATACTGGCGGTATTCGTCCAGCGTGGTTGCGCCGATGCAGTGCAGCTCGCCCCGGGCCAGCATGGGCTTGAGCAGGTTGCCCGCGTCCATGGCACCGTCGGTCTTGCCCGCACCCACGATGGTGTGCAGCTCATCAATGAAGAGGATGATCTTGCCCTCGCTCTTCTTGACCTCATTCAGGACGCTCTTCAGGCGCTCCTCAAACTCGCCGCGGTACTTTGCACCGGCCACCAGCGCACCCATGTCCAGGCTGAACACGATGCGGTCCTTCAGGTTCTCGGGCACATCGCCACGCACGATCCGCTGGGCCAGGCCCTCGGCGATGGCGGTCTTGCCAACGCCGGGCTCACCGATCAGGCAGGGGTTGTTCTTGGTCTTACGGGACAGGATACGGATCACGTTGCGGATCTCCTGATCACGGCCGATCACGGGGTCCAGCTTCTGCTTCCGGGCCAGATCGACCAGATCCTGGCCATATTTCTGCAGGGCGTTGTAGGTATCCTCGGGGTTGTCGTTGGTCACGCGCTGGTTGCCGCGCACGGCAGTCAGCTGCTGCAGGAACGCATCCTTCTTGATGTTGAAGGCGCGGAACAGCTCCGTGGTGTTCTGGGTCGGCTCATCCAGCAGGCCCAGGAACACATGCTCAACACTGACGTATTCATCCTTCATGGCCTTGGCTTCCCGGGCGGCGGCACTCAGGACTTTATCCGTTGCCTGCGAGATATAGACCTTGTCCGGGTCACGGCCGGAGCCGGACACCCGGGGCAGGGCCGACAGCTTTTCGGCCACAGCAGCGGCAAAGCTGCCCGGGTCCACATTCAGCTTCTGCAGAAGCTGCGGGATCAGGCCCTGCTCCTGCGAAGCCAGGGCGTGCAGCAGATGTTCCGGCTCCAAAGCGTTGTGCTGGTACTCCACAGCCAGCTGCTGGGCAGCCTGCAGAGCTTCCAGTGTTTTCTGCGTATATTGATTGGTATTCATAGAATCGACCTCCATTCGTACCGGAAGTGTTATTTCAGCAGTCTTTCAGATTGATTGCCATTTCATTTTTAGCACTCTATCTGTTCGACTGCTAAAACTATACTCCAAACACCCCACTTTGTCAATAGGGTTTTCGATGGTACGGCAACAATTCACAAATTGTTTGCAAACAAGACAAAAATGCCGCCCCGGCAGACCCGAAGCGGCACAAGTTCTCTTGATATGGGGGCAGGACACTCAGCTCACCACTGCGCTTTCCGTCAGCGCATCGGTGACGGCATCCATCAGGGCGACCATGGTGCAGTAATTCTCACCGTAGGTGCCAGTGTAGGAGGAATAGGTATCGATCTGCTCCTGGGTGGGCACGATGTCCAGTGTCTCGGCCACTGCCTGATAGAGCAGAGCCTCCTTGGAGTAGGTGGTGATGCTGTCGCTCATCCCCTCCAGCAGGGCATCGGCGTTTTCATAGCCTGCGGCGGTCTGTACAAAGCTGTCCAGATCGTAGCCGTAGTAGTTGGCCATGGTGTAGTAGTAGTTCAGGCACTGGTTCACCTGATAATCGGTGACCTCCTTGGGCAGCTCCTTGAAGGTGGAGTTTGCCAGCAGGTCGTCCATGATGGCGTTCTGCAGGTTGGTGTTGTAAAGCATCTTCTGGTAGAGTGCCTTCAGCTCCTCCACGGTGTGAACATCATCGCTCTCGCCGTAGTTCTCGGCCACCCACGCGTCGGTCAGCTCGGGCAGGACCTTCTCGCTGATGTAGTTCAGGGTAACGGAGAACACAGCCTTTTTGCCGCTCAGGACAACGGTGTTGCCCTCGGAATCGGTAGAATCGCTGTATCCCTCCGGGAAGGTCACGGTGACATCAAAGGTCTCGCCGGGGGTGTGGCCCACGATCTGATCCTCAAAGCTATCGACGAAAGTACCGCTGCCCAGGGTCAGGCTGTAGCCGCTGTAAGTGCCGCCGCTGAACGCAACGCCATCCACGGAACCGGCATAGTCGATGTTGACGGTATCACCGTCCGCTGCGGCACGGTCCGTCACCTGCTTCTCGGTGGAGTGGTCGCTGAGCAGGCTGTCGATCTCGCTCTGGACCTCCTCCTCGGTGGGCTCGATCTCAGAACGCTTGAAGGTAAGGCTTGCAAAGTTCTCGGGCAGGGTGACATAGTCAAGCGCCTTCACGCCCTCCCAGTAGCCGTTCTCGTCCAGACCGCTGCTGTAGGAGAAGTTCTCGTAATCGTAATCTTCCGCGCTGCCGTAAACAGCGGCGGCTGTGCTGGAAGCAGCAGAAGAAGAATCAGCGGACTTGGAGCAGCCTGCTGCGCCCAGCACCAGCGCACCGGCGCAGAGCAGGCAGACCGCTTTTGTGATGATCTTTTTCAAAATAAAGTTCCTCCTGTTGGAACACCGGCATCCCGCCGGGTTCAGATTCGGGTTTCATAGTACAGACCTTATTATAAAGGGCAAAAGTGAAAAAGAAAAGAATTTTGCAGAAATTCCACAAATAGAGCGCCGGGTTTGTCCGACTTTTGCGGGGCACCGGCCGAAAAAGCGGCTTTTCCGGTGGAAATGCCCGCCCGGTTCTGTTAAAATAAAAGAGATATGAGAAACCCCGGCCGCTCTCTTCAGCGAGAAGCGCCCGATACAAACGGAGGAACACCCCATGGATTACAACAAAGCCGCCCTTGAAATGCACGAGACCCACCACGGCAAGGTGGGCATTACCAGCAAGGTGGAGGTCAGGACCCGTGATGACCTGTCTACCGCCTACACCCCCGGCGTTGCCGAGCCCTGCCGCAAGATCAAGGAAAAACCCGACGATGTTTATAAGTACACCTTCAAGGGCAACATGGTGGCCGTTGTCTCCAACGGCACCGCCGTGCTGGGCCTGGGTGACATCGGCCCCGAGGCCGGTCTGCCTGTGATGGAGGGCAAAGCCGTGCTGTTCAAGGAGTTCGGCGGCGTGGATGCCTTCCCCATCTGCATCGATGCCCACGATGCCGCCAGCGTGATCGCGGCCTGCAAGGCCATTGCCCCCACCTTTGGCGGCATCAATCTGGAGGATATCAAGAGCCCCGAGTGCTTTGAGATCGAAGAGACGCTGGAGCGGGAGCTGGATATCCCCGTGTTCCACGATGACCAGCACGGCACCGCCATCGTGGTGACCGCTGCCCTCATCAATGCCCTGCGCGTGGTGGGCAAAAAGATGGAGGACGTGCACATCGTCCTGAACGGCCCTGGCGCTGCCGGTACTGCCATCATCAAGATGCTCATGACCGCTGGCGCAAAGGATATCGTGGCCGTGGACCAGTTCGGCACCCTGTACAAGGGCTGCAACAGCGCCGAGGCCCACAAGAACTGGCTGGGCGAGGTGACCAACCCCCGCCAGATCAAGGGCGGCCTGAAGGAAGCCATCGAGGGAGCCGACGTATTCATCGGCGTGTCCCGCCCCGGCATCCTGACCACCGAGCTGTGCAAGACCATGAACAAGGACGCCATCGTCTTTGCCATGGCCAACCCCACCCCGGAGATCATGCCGGACGATGCCAAGGCAGGCGGCGTGCGCGTGATGGCCACCGGCCGCAGCGACTTCCCCAACCAGGTCAACAATGTGCTCTGCTTCCCCGGCCTGTTCAAGGGAGCTTTGAGCGTCCGCGCCCGCGATATCAACGACCAGATGAAGCTGGCCGCAGCCTATGCCATCGCTGACCTGATTACCGATGCCGACCGCAGCGAGGAGAACATCATCCCCGGCGCGTTCGACCCCCGTGTGGCCGAGGCCGTGGCTGCTGCCGTGGCAAAGGCTGCCCGCGAGACCGGCGTTGCCCGCCTGTAAAGGGAGGAACACGAGATGAGGAACATCTCCGCACAAGCCATCACCGATACCGTAGCCCGGCTCTGCATCGAGGCCAACACCCGCCTGCCGCAGGATGTGCAGGCGGCGCTGGACAAGGCCCGGCAGGAAGAGCCCTGGCCGCTGGCAAAGAATACCCTGGACCTGCTGTGGTCCAACCTGAGCGCCGCCAGAGAAAAAGACCTGCCCATCTGCCAGGACACCGGCATGGCCTGCGTGTTTGTGGAGCTGGGCACCGATGTCCACATCGACGGCAGCTTTGAGGCCGCCATCCACGAGGGCGTGCGCCGCGGCTACACCGACGGCTACCTGCGCAAGAGCATCGTGGCCGACCCGCTGCGCCGGGGCAACACCGGCGACAACACCCCCGCAGCCATCACCGTTCACCTGGTGGACGGCGACGGCTGCACCATCACCGTGACCCCCAAGGGCTTTGGCAGTGAGAACATGAGCCGCATCCAGATGCTCAAGCCCGCCGACGGCGTGGAGGGCTTCCGGAAGTTCGTGCTGGAGACCGTCCAGCTGGCCGGTTCCAACCCCTGCCCGCCCATCGTGCTGGGCATCGGCGTGGGCGGCAGCTTTGACAAGGTGGCCTATCTGGCCAAAAAGGCACTGCTCCGCCCACTGGATGTTCCCAACCCCGATTCCTACTATGCCGGTCTGGAGCGGGAGCTGCTGACCGCCATCAATGCGCTGGGCATCGGCCCGCAGGGCTTTGGCGGCCAGACCACCTGTCTGGGCCTTGCCATTGAGCAGATGCCCACCCATGTGGCGGGCCTGCCCGTGGCCGTGAACGTTTCCTGCCATGTCACCCGCCGCGCCAGCGCGACTTTATAAGGGTCAAACCTCTCCGTCAATGCTTCGCATTGCCACCTCTCCTAGTAGGAGAGGCCTTGGCAGTCGGGTAAAGCTTGCTGGATACGCCAGAGGCTCCCCTACCAGGGGAGCTGGCGGGCGCAAGCCCGACTGAGAGGTTGTACAAAGGAGAAACCTATGCAATATACCTTAACCACCCCCTGCACCGCCCAGGATCTGGCCCCCCTCAGGGCGGGCGATACCGTGCTGCTCTCCGGCGTGGTGTATACCGCCCGGGATCAGGCCCACAAGCGGATGATCGAAGCACTGGACCGGGGCGAACCGCTCCCCTTTGACCTTGAGGGCAGCGCCATTTACTATGTCGGCCCCACCCCGGAGCGCCCGGGTGAGGTCATCGGCTCTGCCGGCCCCACCACCAGCGGCCGGATGGATGCCATGAGCCCCCGCCTGCTGGACCTGGGCAACAAAATTATGATCGGCAAGGGCAAGCGGGATGCCGCTGTCAAGGAAGCCGTTGTCCGCAACGGCGCGGTCTATCTGGCCGCTCTGGGCGGTGCCGGTGCCCTGATGGCCAAAAGCGTCCAGACGCTGGAGGTCATCGCCTGGCCCGACCTCGGCTGTGAGGCTGTCCGCCGCCTGACCGTGCAGGACATGCCCCTGACTGTCATCCTGGATGCCCACGGCGGGGATCTGTATCTGGAAGGCCCGGAGGCCTACCGGAACCGCTGAGGAACAGCAGCCCCGGCTTCTGCCGAATGCTGTACATACGAAAAGGAGCTGTACCCCCCGCGGGAGTACAGCTCCTTTTGCATTGCATTTTTTCTGATCAGCTGCGCTTTGCCAGCAGAGCCTCGATCTTCTTGATGGGATCGATGATGCTGGAAACAGACATATCGTGGTTCAGTGCCACCACAAAGTAGGCAGCATACTTGGAGACATCCACGTCAACATACCAGTCGCGGGTCAGCAGCTCGGGCTGGCGGTAGGTCAGGTTGGTGCCCACAACGTAGTCCAGCTTGCCATCGGCAACTGCCTGATCGAACTTCTTCAGGCCGCTGGTGAACAGCGGGAAGGTCGCGTTGGCAATGATGCGGGCAGCGCCGCGCTCCTTCAGGTTGCCTGCAACCTCCAGCATGCTCTCGCCGGAAGCGATGATATCATCAGCGATAAAGACAGTCTTGCCCTCAACGGAATCGCCCAGATACTCGTGTGCCACAATGGGGTTGCGGCCGTTCACCACGCGGGTGTAATCGCGGCGCTTGTAGAACATGCCCAGGTTGCAGCCCAGCACGCTGGAGAAGTACATGTTGCGGTTCATGGCACCCTCGTCGGGGCTGACCACGATGAACTTCTCCTTATCAAAGCTGATCTCGGGGTTCTTCTTCAGCAGGCTCTTGAGCACCTGATAGGTGGGCATTGCATTGTCGAAGCTGAGCAGCGGCACAGCGTTCTGAACGCGGGGATCGTGGGCATCAAAGGTGATGATGTTGCGCACGCCCATGGTCTGCAGCTCCTGCAGGGCCACAGCGCAGTCCAGGCTCTCGCGAACCACGCGGCGATGCTGACGGCCGCCGTACAGGCTGGGCATGATAACGGACACACGGTGTGCCTTGCCGGCCACTGCCTGGATCAGGCGCTTGAGGTTGGCAAAGTGGTCATCCGGGGAGAGGTGGTTCTCGTAACCGAACAGGTTGTAGGTAACGCTGTAATTGCCCGGATCGATAACGATAAAGATATCGTCGCCGCGCACAGACTCCCTGACCAGGCCCTTTGCGTCACCGCTCTGGAAGCGGGGGCACTCGCAGGGGATAATAAAGCTATCCTTCTCCACGCCTGCGGACTTTGCCCATTCCACCAGATGCTGGTCGATCAGCTTGGTCAGCTCCTCTGCACCGGGGCAGGCCAGCAGACGCAGGTCTGCCACGCTGGGTTCCTGGAAAAATGCCATCGGATTGATCTCGTTGGACATACTTACAACTCCTTCAATGTTCCTGTTGTCTTGACGATGAAATCAGATGCTGAAAGCGCATATCTGTTCTTATTCTATCACAAAAAACAGATTTCGACACACCTAATTTCTGTCTTGGAGCCATTTTCTGCGGCTTGCACAGCTGTTGTTCAAAAACACGTTGGAGACTGTGAGTTTCACACAAAAAACCTTCCTTTTACCTTCCTCTTTCCTTTCCCCCTGCCTGCTGCCCGGTGGTTCCTGCGCACAAACCCACCAATTTTTCATGTTTAAGTCGGTTTGTTTTAACAAACTTTTAGGGATTGCTTGCATCCCCCGGGAGAATGTGGTATTCTATAACAAACCGAACCGACGTGCGTTTTCAGCCCCGGGCCGGGAATCAAGAAGGCAGGAGGCCGATACCATGCAGATCCACCAATCCGCAGAAGATTATCTTGAAACGATCCTGATGCTCAACCAGAGAATGGGCCGTGTCCGTTCCATCGACGTGGTCAATGAGCTGGGCTATACCAAGGCAAGCGTGAGCATTGCCATGAAGAAGCTGCGGGAGAACGGCTATATCGCGGTGGACGGTGAGGGCAACCTGACCCTGCTGGAACCGGGCCGCGAGATCGCAGAGCGCATCTACAGCCGCCACCGCCTGCTGACCCATTTCTTTGTGCAGCTGGGCGTGGACGAGGAGGTCGCCGCCGAGGATGCCTGCAAGGCAGAGCATATCCTGAGTGAGCAGACGCTGGAAAAGATCCGCGAATATGCCCTGCTCCACGATGCGCAGGACAGCGTAAAATAACCGGAATCATCAAAAAAATGAGACTGCCAGGATCTGGCAGTCTCATTTTTTTTTTCAGTAGCTGTCCAGCCCAAGGCTGACATCCAGTGCCTGATTCACCCGGCGCTGATCCTCAGGCGTGATTTGCCCGGCACGCTCGCGCAGGCGGTGCTTATCCAGCGTGCGGATCTGTTCCAGCAGCACCACACTGTCCTTGGCAAGGCCGGTATCTGCCGCCCGGATGTTGATATGGGTGGGCAGGCGGGCTTTGTCCAGCCGGGATGTAATGGCCGCTGCGATCACAGTGGGGCTGTGCCGGTTGCCGATCTCGTTCTGGACGATGAGCACTGGCCGGATACCGCCCTGTTCCGAGCCCACCACCGGTGAAAGATCGGCGTAAAAAACTTCTCCTCTGTGTACCTCCATGGAATCTTCCCTCCCTGATTTTGGAGGATGCGCCCGCTATGTGGTGCGTTTTGCGCATCCTCAGTCGCTCTGCCTTTAGTATGAGCCGACTGCAGGGCCGCTATGCACGCGCGGGCTTATTCCATTGTATGCAGACGGGAAGTTCAGGTTTCCGTTTCCAGGATGCAGTACGCCATGGCCATGCCGTCTTCATGGCTCAGGGAGAGATGTGCCCGCAGGCGGTGTGCCTCCACCCACTTTGCACTCCGTCCGGAAAAGCGATAGGCCGGTGCCCCGCCGGGCAGGCGGACGGCTTCGATCTCGCAGAGGGAGAAGGGCTCCCGCAGACCGGTGCCCGCCGCCTTAAGGAAAGCCTCCTTGGCCGCAAAGTCCGCCGCCGCGCTGGCCACGGTATGGGCGGTGCGGCGGGCCGTGCCTTCTTCCTCTGCCAGAGGCAGGCCCAGTGCCGCCTGCTCCGCCGGGCCGAACACCCGGCGTGCAAAGACCGCGCCATGGGGGCCCAGCAGGCTCTTTTCCATCCGCGCAATGCTGCACAGATCGCAGCCGATTCCGTAGACCATGAAAAACCTCCTGAACGGAAAATCCGCTCCGTTCTTTTTACTCAAATTTTCAAAATTTTTTATTCAAAGTGTGCAAATTCCGGCTTGGAATCTTGAAGTCAGCGTTCATTTCGTGTACAATGGGCTATAAGTTCCAATGACCTCTCGGAATGGAATGCGAGAGGGATACCGAAGGGGGTGCATTGCGTGGGCGACGCGACTGCTATTTTTTCGATCCACGACAAAAAGGACTACGAGATTCACGAGATCGTACAGCAGGTGTACGATGCATTAAAGGAAAAGGGCTACAATCCGGTCAATCAGCTGGTGGGCTATATCCTGTCCGAAGATCCCACTTATATCACCACATACAAGGGAGCCCGCTCCCTCATCCGCAAAGTTGACCGTGACGATCTGCTGCAGGCCATGCTCCGCAGCTACCTGAACGTCTGAGCCGCGCTTACACAAGTCCGCTGCCTCGCAGGAGGCGGCGGGCTTTTATTTTGGCCAGCAGGCAAAGATCTGGTTCACCACCGTCTCATACTCCCAGCCTTCCCGGGCCTTGCGCAGGGGCTTTTCCAGTGCGTCGGCCCCCTTGAAAAGGTGGATGAGGTAGAACCAGTGGGCCTTCATCCGGCTCACGGCACAGCTGGCCATCCCAAAGGCTTCGGTGTAGCCGTGATAAAGCTCATCATGGTAGCCGCGCAGTTCTTCCCGGGAAGCGGCAGGGCCGCCCACAGCCTTGCGCAGAAGGGCAGGGTCTGTAATGAGGCCCCTGCCCACCATGATGCCCGACAGTCCCGGAAATGCCGCTTCCAGTGCCCGCAGGTCATCCACGGTAGTCACATCGCCGTTGTAGCAGACCGGAGCAGTGCAGGCGGGCAGGTAAGCAGCAAAGGCTTCCCGGTCGGCCTGTCCGCGGTAGAGCTGTTTCATCACCCGGGGATGGATGGTCAGCTCACAGAGGGGGTATTTGTTGTAAACGTCCAGGATCTCCCCGAACTCCTCCGTCCGGGCCACGCCCAACCGGGTCTTGACCGACACCGGCCCGCCTGCCTGCGAAAAAACAGCGTCCAGAAAGGCATCCAGCTTCTGCGGGTCCCGGAGCATTCCGGAACCCTTGCCCTTGGCTGTCACGGTGCCGGAGGGACACCCGAAGTTCAGGTTGACCTCGGTATAGCCCATCCGGCGCAGTTCCCCGATCATCCAGGCCGCAAGTTCACCATCCTTTGCCAGCAGCTGCGGGATGACCTGCACCCCCGGGTTAGCCGCCGGTTCCAGCTCAGCCATCTTCTTTTTGATGAGCACCCGGTTCTCCGGCGGCGAGAGAAACGGCGCATAGTACCGCACCGGGGCCTCCGGTGCACCGAACCAGCGCTGGTGGGCCTGCCGCCAGATGCGGTCTGTCAGCCCCTCCATCGGGGCGGCGTAGTAGTTCATAACAGTTCTCCTTGGAATTGATGGGTTTATTGTAGCACAAAAAAAGCCGCCGCGCAAAAAAATTCTGCGCAGCGGCTTGTGGGGTTACAGCTTATTCAGCAAACAGCGGGGTGGACAGGTAACGGTCGCCGGTATCGGGCAGCAGAGCAACGATCTTCTTGCCTGCGTTCTCGGGGCGCTTTGCCAGCTCCAGCGCAGCCCAGACAGCAGCGCCGGAAGAGATTCCCACCAGAACGCCTTCCTTGTGGCCGATGAGGCGGCCGGTTGCAAAGGCATCCTCATTGGTCACGGTGATGATCTCATCGTAGACCTTGGTATCCAGCACATCCGGCACAAAGCCCGCGCCGATGCCCTGGATCTTGTGCGCACCTGCAACGCCCTTGCTCAGCACAGGAGAGGAAGCAGGCTCCACAGCCACGACCTTGACATTGGGGTTCTTGCTCTTGAGGTACTTGCCCACGCCGGTAACGGTGCCGCCGGTGCCAACGCCAGCCACAAAGAGATCGACCTGACCATCGGTGTCCTCCCAGATCTCAGGGCCGGTGGTCTCGATGTGTGCCTGCGGATTGGCAGGGTTCACGAACTGGCCGGGGATAAAAGCATTGGGGATCTCCTTTGCCAGCTCATCCGCCTTGGCAATGGCACCCTTCATGCCCTTTGCGCCCTCGCTCAGGACCAGCTCTGCGCCGTAAGCCTTCATCAGCTGGCGGCGCTCCACGCTCATGGTCTCGGGCATCACGATGATGATGCGGTAGCCCTTGGCAGCGGCCACAGCGGCCAGACCAATGCCGGTGTTGCCGGAGGTAGGCTCAATGATCACGGAACCGGGCTTCAGTTTGCCGGTGGCCTCGGCATCGTCGATCATCTTCTTGGCAATGCGATCCTTGACAGAGCCGGCGGGGTTGAAGTATTCCAGCTTGGCCAGAATGGTGGCCTTCAAGTCTGCTTCCTTCTCGATATGGGTCAGCTCCAGCAGCGGAGTGTGGCCAATCAGCTGATCTGCGGAAGTGTAAATCTTGCTCATAGTAAAAGTCCTCCCTCTGCGGGCGCAGAGCCCGGGATGTTATTCTGACGCAAACCATATTTCCTGTAAACCAACATGGTTTGTAGGTTTAATGGTATTATAGTCCTCTTTTCCCCCTTTGTCAATGGAAAAAGCGAAAAAAGCGATTGAAAAGTTACAAACCCTGTTGTATAATAGGTTTGTTAATGAGAAGAGGACAACCCCACCATCCATTCCTGCGCATTGCCGCCCCTGACCGGGCCGCTGGCGCAAAGCGTCTGAGGGGTTGATAAGGAGAAAAGCTATGATCGTTTCAACCAAGGGCCGTTACGCACTGCGCGTAATGATCGACCTGGCCGAACACCAGGCGGAGCGGTATGTGCCGCTGAAGGAGGTCGCCGAACGGCAGGAGATCTCGGAAAAATATCTGGAAAACATCCTGAAGGTGCTGGTGCAGAACGGCTTTCTGGAAGGTCTGCGCGGCAAGGGCGGCGGCTACCGGCTGACCCGCACCCCCGACCAGTACACCGTGGCAGAGATCCTGCTGCTGACCGAGGGCAGCCTTGCCCCCGTGAGCTGCCTTGTGCCCGGTGCTCCCGCCTGCGAACGGCTGCCCAACTGCCGAACCTATACGATGTGGAAGGGCCTGAACGACATGATCGCCGACTACTTTGGCAAGATCACTCTGGCCGACCTCGCCGCACCCGATCAGGCGGGGAATGATTATATCATCTAAATGACAGAAACAATACAACAGCCCTGCCGCTCGATGATGAGCAGCAGGGCTGTTGTGCTGGGCTTCATTTCGCCCTTGCATAGCGGGCAAATCATAATCGCCCATCTCACAAACCGAACAAATCGGAGTGCGTACCAGTCGCAACCAAGTACAGTTCCGTATCTGTCTGCCGATAAATCAGAATCCAATCCGGCTGTATATGGCATTCATGGCAGCCGGTATAATTGCCTGTTAAGCTGTGGTCTCGGTTCTTTTGTGGCAATGCGTCAGGCACTCGCAGTACATCAACAACTGCTTGCAGCAAATCCATTTTATAATGCCGCTTGATGCAGGTTTTATAATCTTTCTTAAACTGCGTGGAAGTGTTCAGTTTTAACACGGTTTAGCCCTCCGCCGCCAGTTGAGCGAAGAAGTCAGCGGTAGAGCCTTCAAAGTGTTCTCCCTCGCCGGTTCTAATCATGCTGTCCACTTCATCAATCGCCGCTTGTGTCTTGGCGTTGGGAATTTCTGCACCCTTGAGAGCCTTTAAGCTCTGCATATACGCCACCAGATAGATCAAATCATTATCCGGCATCTCGTCCAGCAGGGTTCTTGCCAATTCTCTTGTACTCATGTTGCACCTGTCCTTTCGTATGGATATTATGCGCATTCTTCCACGGCGGTTTTCCCCTCTGATACCGCATGTTCTTTTAAAAACTGTTCCGCTGCCTGTTTCAGAACAGCGTTGGGGGTGGTCCCCGCTGCGGTACAGGCCTCCCGGAACTGGGCCGCAAAATCCTTACGGACCTTACAGCCCAAAATCATCATATGGGCCTTGTCCCACTTGGCATTTGCCTTTTTCTTCGCGTCAGACAGCATATTCAACCTCTTTTCCGGCGGGGCTGTTATAAAATGCCTATTCTGCCCCATAAACAATATAGCACATTTCGTTCTTGTTGAACAGTGTAAAGCTGTACAAAGTTCATGGTTCAACTCTGTCTGTTCTGTCAGCATTTTTTGAGCCAATAACGCACAAACCAGCATTTTCAGAGCATTTATACAACAAATAAAGCCACGATACAATCGCCATTTCCAGCGTTGTATCGTGGCTTTTCTTGTGGTCGGAGTGGCGAGACTCGAACTCGCGGCCTCCTGCTCCCAAAGCAGGCGCGCTACCAACTGCGCAACACCCCGTAAAAATGAATACTACCATACTATACCCTTTTTTTGTGCATTCGTCAAGTGCGCAGAATGCGGAAATCTGCCCGGGGCACCAAAAACCACCCTTACTTTGTATTTTTGCCTTGAAGCAGAGCCAAAAATGGTGTATTATAAAGTGTATTGAAAGAAAGTGTAATTCCGGGCTCCGATGCCCTGAAACCAAGGGGGAAACCACTATGGCAGATAAAAACTTTTTGACGGAGATCATCGACGCTGACCTGGCCGAGGGCAAGATCAGCGAGATCCATACCCGCTTCCCGCCGGAGCCCAACGGCTACCTGCACATCGGCAGCGCCAAGGCCATCTACATCAACTGGTCCATCGCAAACCAGTATGGCGGCAAGTTCAACCTGCGCCTGGATGACACCAACCCCGCCCGCGAAGGTGAGGAGTATGTCAACAGCATCATTGAGGATCTGCACTGGCTGGGCGCTGACCCCAACGGCGGCATCTTCTATGGCAGCGATTACTTTGACAAGTGCTACGAGTACGCCGAGAAGCTCATCTTGGAGGGCAAGGCCTACGTGGACGACCTGACCCGTGACGAGATGCGCGAGTACCGTGGTGCCGATGCCGGCAAGCCCAGCCGTCCCTCTCCGTGGCGTGACCGCACCCCGGAGGAGAATCTGGACCTGTTCCGTCGGATGCGTGCCGGTGAGTTCCAGGAGGGGGAAAAGACCCTGCGTGCCAAGATCGACCTGGCCAGCCCCAACATGAACATGCGTGACCCGGCCATCTACCGCATCAAGTATGCTGAACACCACCGCCAGGGCAATAAGTGGTGCATCTACCCCATGTACGACTTTGCGCATCCCATCCAGGATGCCATTGAGGGTATCACCCACAGCATGTGCAGCCTGGAGTTCGAGAATCATCGTCCCCTGTACAACTGGGTCATCGAGAATATCTTTGGCACCGAGTTCCCCAAGCAGCGCGAGTTCGCCCGCCTGAACATGACCAACACCGTGATGAGCAAGCGCTACCTGCGCGAGCTGGTGGAAATGGGCATCGTGGACGGCTGGGATGATCCCCGGATGCCGACCCTGTGCGGCCTGCGCCGCCGCGGCTACACCCCCACCTCCATCTTCACCTTTGTCCGGGAGGCCGGCATCTCCAAGTCCGACAACCTGATCGACATGCGTCAGCTGGAAGCCTGCATCCGCAGTGAGCTGGACCTGACCGCCCAGCGCCGGATCGCCGTGCTGGACCCCGTGAAGCTGGTCGTGGACAACTACCCCGCCGACAAGACTGAATTCTTTGAGGTGGCCAACAACCCCAACCGCGAAGCCAACGATGCCTCCACCCGCAAGGTCGCCTTTACCCGCGAGCTGTGGATCGAGAGCGAGGACTTTGCCGAGGTGCCGCCCCCGAAGTTCAAGCGTCTGACCATTGGCGGCGAGGTTCGTCTGATGGGCGCTTACATCGTCAAGTGTGAGAGCGTGGAGAAGAACCCCGACGGCAGCATCGCCGCCATCCACTGCACCGCCGACCTTGAGACCGGCAACGGCAACCCCGCCGATGGCCGCAAGGTCAAGGGCACCATCCACTGGGTCAGCGCTGACCACGCTGTGGATGCTGAAGTCCGCCTGTACGACAAGCTGTTTACCGAGGCCAACATGAACGCCATCCCCGAGGGCAGCGACTACAAGGACTACCTGAACCCCGAGAGCGTTGTGGTGCGCAAGGGCTGCAAGCTGGAAGAGAGCCTGAAGGATGCCAAGCCCGGCGAGAAGTTCCAGTTTGTCCGCACCGGCTTCTTCACCCCGGACAGCAAGAACCCCGGCGTATACAACCGCGTGGTCACCCTGCGCGACAGCTTCAAGCCTGCAAAGTAAATCCTTTCAAAGGAGTACAAACAGATGAAAAAGCATCTGATCCGGAATGCGATCCTGATGGCTGTTGCCACCCTCATCATGGGTGTGTTCCTCAGCCTGTATATTGCCAATACCGGCACGGTTCCAGCTGCCGACAATGCGGCCGCCTCTACCGCTTCTTCACAGGCCGCACAGTAACCGCATCCCTCCCAACTGCTGCACGGCTCTGCCCGTGCAGCAGTTTTTTTGTTAGGAGACCCTATGTTTATCGATATCATCCCGTTACAGAAGAACACCGCCCGCCTGACCCGTGTTTACGGCGACGCGCCCTGTGCGGCCCTTCCCGCAAGCGTACCGGGCCCAGAGGGCGGGGTGCTGGCCATCACCGAGCTGGGGGACTACTGCTTCTCCGAGAAGCCCAGAAGCCTGCCCGGGGCCGATGCACTCTGCCGCTATGAAGTCAGCCCGGACGGTACCTGCACCCTTGTGCAGGCCTTTGGCCGCGACCTGACCGGACGGCATGGCCGCTACGACCTCGACTTCGGGGAAGAGCCTGCCGCCCCGGAGGAGCTGCACCCGGTGTGCGGCAATTTCGTGGAGGAGATCATCCTGCCGGACAGCCTGCAGGTCATCGGCAACTGCGCCTTTTACAACTGCCGCAGGCTGCGGCGGCTCAGTGTGGGAGCCGGAGATCTGACTGTGGGCAGCGACGTGTTCCTGAACTGCTTTGCGCTGGCAGACCTCCTTGTCCGGGCCGCTCCCGAGGAAAAGACCGGCCTGTTCGCCCTTGTGAACAACATCACCGAGGCCGTGCGGGCACTGTTCTGGCTCCCGGGTGAGGCACGTCCCCGGGCAGGGCTATGGTACCCCGCCTACTGGGAGGACGTAGAAGAAAGCCCCGCCCACATCCTGCTTCACACCTTTTCGGGGCAGGGATATCATTACAGGCAGTGTTTTCTGGATGGAAAAATCCTTTCTGCAGAATATGATGCCATCTTCCCGGACGGCCACGCCGCCGAGGATCAGGGCGTGGCGGCCATGCTCTGCTTTGACCGCCTGCGCTGGCCATGGAACCTGACCGAAAAGGCAAAGGCCCCCTACCGTGAATTTCTGGCCGCTCACACCGGCCTTGTGCTCCAGCGCCTGCTAAAGGCACAGGATACCGACAGCATAAAGGATCTGCTGGCGCTGGATGTGCTGGATGCTGCTGCCTTTGCTGAGGGCGCGGTACTTGCCGCCAAGGCAGACAACGCAGCTGCCGCGGCATTGCTGGCCGACGCAGAGCACAAAAAGAGGGGTTCCGCCCCGAAGAAGCGGAGGTATGATTTTGATTTCTGAAAAAGAGAAATTCTTCGACCCCCGCAAGCCCTTTGCATCCAAACGGCCTGAGACCCACGAGGAGTGGCAGGCCCGGATGGGTGGCGAGGTGCTGGCTGTGGTGCGCAGCGGGCTGTACCTCGACTTCCGCTTTCTGGATATGGCGCTCAGTGCCCTGACCCCGGTACCGGACGAGCGGTGCGGCGTGCTGGCCACAGACGGCGTGAACCTCTATTATCAGCCCAGCGCCCTGCTGCGGCTCTACCAGGAGAACCCAAAATATCTCAATCGGTTGTATCTGCACACGGTATTCCACTGCGTATTCCGCCATCTCTGGCTCAAGGGCAAGCGGGATGCCCGGCTGTGGAATCTGGCCTGCGATATCGCCGTGGAGAATGTGCTGGACAGCCTGAATCGTTCCAGTGTCAAGCGCCCGCTGACCTGGGTGCGCCAGAACGCCTACGCCGCCATTGCTGCGGAGGGCAGGGTGGTGGCTGCTGCACCGGCTTACCGGTGGCTGGCTGGCCAGACCCCCGGCATTCTGCGCCAGCTGGAGCGGGAATTCTACACCGATGACCACCGCCTGTGGCCCAAGGATGCCCCCGAGCAGCCCCAGCAGATGCCCACGCCCCTGCCCCAGAAGACGTGGCAGAAGATCGGTGAGCGGATGCAGACCGAGCTGGACCTGCGGGACAAGGAAGCCGGTGACGGTGCCGATGCCCTGAAGCAGCAGGTCAAGGCCGCCAACCGCAGCCGCCGGAGCTATCAGGATTTCCTGCGGCGGTTCTGCGTGACCCGGGAGGAGGTCCACCTCGATCCGGATGAGTTCGACCTGAACTTCTACACCTACGGCCTGTCGGTCTACGGTAACATGCCCCTGATCGAGCCACTGGAGACCCGGGAAAGCAAGAAGATCGAGGAGCTGGCGCTGGTCATTGACACCAGCTACTCCACCTCCGGCGAGCTGGTACGGGCCTTTCTGGCCGAGACCTACACCCTGCTGAAAGGGCGGGAGAACTTCTTCCACCGGATGAACCTGCATCTCATTCAGGCAGACAATGCCATCCGGCAGGATCTGCTCATCCGTAACGAAGACGAGCTCATCCATGCCATGAACCACTTTGAGCTGCGGGGCGGCGGCGGCACCGATTTCCGGCCTGCCTTTGAATATGTGAACCAGCTCTGCGCCGAGAAGAAGTTCTCCAACCTGCGGGGCCTGCTCTATTTTACCGATGGCATGGGCACCTACCCGGCCCGCCGCCCAGCCTACGACACCGCGTTCCTGTTCCTGGGCGAGAAATTCGACGATGCCAACGTTCCCCCCTGGGCCATGAAGGTGGTTCTGGATGAGGATGAATTTTCAGGGCCAACGGCCCGGGCCGCATCGGCACTGGCCGACGCGCTGGCCGAAGAGGACGACCCTTACCGTGAATTGAACAACTCGTGAGGATGTGAACTTATGAATATCAAACGCGCCAAAGAAGAGATTGAACACACTGTCAAAGCCTACCTGGCCAAGGACGCATTGGGCGAGTATGCCATTCCCTCCATCCGGCAGCGCCCCATCCTGCTGATGGGCCCTCCGGGCATCGGCAAGACCCAGATCATGGAGCAGGCCGCCCGGGAGTGCGGTGTGGCACTGGTGGCCTACACCATCACCCACCACACCCGCCAGAGCGCCGTGGGCCTGCCCTTCATCCGGCAGCGCCATTATGGCGACAAGGATGTCTCTGTGACCGAATACACTATGAGCGAGATCATTTCCAGCGTCTACGCCAAGATGGAAGCCACCGGCCTGAAAGAGGGCATCCTCTTCATCGACGAGATCAACTGCGTTTCTGAGACGCTGGCCCCCACCATGCTGCAATTCCTGCAGTGCAAGACCTTCGGCAACCAGGCCGTGCCTGCCGGCTGGGTCATCGTAGCGGCAGGCAACCCACCGGAGTATAACAAATCCGTCCGCGATTTCGATATCGTCACGTTGGACCGTGTCCGTCGGATGGACATTGAGCCCGACCTGCAGGTATGGAAGGATTACGCCCGCACAGCCCACATCCACAGTGCCATCCTGAGCTACCTCGATCTGCATCCCCAGAACTTCTACCAGATCAACGCCGACGTGGACGGCACACAGTTCGTCACTGCCCGCGGCTGGGAGGATCTTTCCAACCTGCTGGACACCTATGAATCCCTGGGCCTGCAGGCAGATGAAGCACTCATCCGGCAGTATCTCCAGCACCAGAAGATCGCAGAGGACTTCTCTGCCTATCTTGATCTCTATTATAAGTACCGTGATGACTACGGCGTAGAGGAGATCCTGGCCGGTCAGGTCAAGCCTGCCGTTTATGCCCGCCTGCTCAATGCACCGTTTGATGAACGGCTCTCGCTGGTCAGTCTGATCCTGTCCGGTCTGAACACCCGGTTCACTGCTTCCCGGCAGGCCGATGCCGTCGCCGATGCCTGCTACGCCTTCCTGCGAGAGGCCAAACAGGGCTTTTCCACCCTGCCTGCAGACATCCCGGATGGGGAGCTTACCCTGTTCGCTCAGATGGTCACGGACTATGATGCCGAGACCCAGCGCCAGCGTGCCGCCGGTCTGCTGAGCCATGACGCGCTGAATACCCGCCTGCAGGTGTATGCCGCCCTCCGCAGCTGGGATGCGGAGCTGCGCCGCGCCAATGCGGTGAGCACACAGCCCGCCTTTGACCTCCTGCGCACACAGTTCCAGTCCCTTGCCGAGGCCCGGGATCAGGCACAGGAAGCCGCCAGCGCCGCGCTGGAAGCAGCATTCGACTTCATGGAGAATGCCTTTGCCGAAAGCCAGGAGATGGTGGTGTTCGTCACGGAGCTGACCTTGAACCCTGCTTCCCATGCTTTCATCACCGAAAATGGCTGCGACCGCTATTTCCGGTACAACAAAGACCTGCTGCTCGACCATCGCAAGGCCGCGCTTCAGCAGGAGCTCACCGCCGAAGCCCGCCGCCACGGAGGGCAGTAAGCACCCATTATTTATGAGAAAAGAAGCGCCTCATCCGGGAAAGGATGAAGCGCTTCTTTTCTTTGTTCAGGTCAGGGATGAGCTCGTTTTCCACGGCCCGGCAGACGTACATCATAAAGAGGATTCAGATACGTTCTCTCAAGCGTTCATCTTTGCCATACCTCCAAAATTTTATGCCATACAACCCCGCACCCAGCAGGAGACTGAAAAGGGCATAGGGCAAAATCGGCAGGCGCAGCAAAACAAAAGCTCCAGCGATCCGTGTAAAAAATGCACCTGTTGCATACAGCACTGCAATATAAAGCACCAGCCAGCCGCAGTATTTCAGACGATGCTTGCTTGGCGGAAACCCCGCCTGCTCCATCATCTTCCGGAACAGCCAGCAAAAAGCAGTTATGCAGACCACAAGCTGCATCAAATACCCAAGTGAGAGTTCAAACACCCAGTCCGAAACCACCGGATACAGCAGCAGACTCTCTATCCCCCAGCCAAAGAAGAAATACAGTGGTGCCACAAACCAGAAATAATCTCCAGTCCTCAAAGTTTTAAGGCTTGGCTTAACCTCCTCAGCAAAGGTTTTTGCATCCTCAATCACGTTGAATAGTTCCTGTCCATTCTCATTGGCCTGCACCGCCATATCGATCAGGTCACTGTATATCAGCTCTACGCCGCACTCATCCCAACTGGTACGCCGCAGATATCGAATAACCTCTCTGATTTGCTCCTGGCTTTTGCTGTTGAGCAGTTTTACGCGCAGACGGTTCGCTCTTCGCAAGGTGAAATAGTTATTCATCTTCTATCCTCCCGAAAAATCTTTTCTACCAAACCGCACAGTCGGTTCCATTCCTGTTGAAAATCCAAAAGAGAATCCGTCCCCTTTTCGGTGATCACATAGTACTTTCGGCTTGGGCCCTTGGGAGAAGGTCGCCGCTCCACTGTCACCTTCTCCTGCTGCTCCAGGCGTAAAAGCAGCGGATACAGCGTGCTTTCGCTGATCTCTGCAAAACCGACCTGTTTTAACTGCATCACTATTTCATAGCCATAGGTTGGTTCTTTTTCAATCAGCCGCAACACGCAATATTCCAATACACCCTTTAGCAGCTGTGCATTATTTTCCAATCCGCTTCCTCCTTTCTATCTACTATGCAATGCGTTGTAGCTTATCTATATTGTATTACATAGTAGTCAGTTTGTCAAGCAGTACGCTATGCGCGGTTTGAACAAACTATATCTTCGCATTTCGGTAATACACAACAAAAAAGCCCTGAGATTTTCATCTCAGAGCTTTCACTTAAGTCAGCGACTACCTATTTTCACGCGCCGTTTCCAGCGAACTATCTTGGGCACGAGTGAGCTTAACTTCTGTGTTCGGAATGGGAACAGGTGGAACCTCACCGTCATCGTCACCGACCAATATGACTGGTTCAGTATAACATTTCTGTTCTACTTTGTCCAGTGTTTTTAGAAGGACGTGCCTTCAAAACTGAATAATTACTGCTCACATTTTGTCATTGACTTGAGAATTCAAGCGAATTGTGGTCAAGCCCTCGATCTATTAGTACACACTTGCTGAATGGATCACTCCACTTACACATCGTGCCTATCAACCTCG